>QZLD01000273.1 GCA_004796385.1 Gammaproteobacteria bacterium
GAGCTGCCTTTTCTGCTTCTATTTACGACGATAGTATCTAATTTGCCAATAGCAGTTTTGAGGTTTTCTTTCTTAATAACTTTGATGTTGTATTTTTTTAATTTGCCCTTATCAATCACTGAATATTGAATATCTTCTAATTCGTTGTCTTCTGGTTTGATATTGGAAAAATTGTGCATCAAGGCTATTTGTACCACCAGTCTGTCTATGGTATCGGCTTCTGTGTTTATTTTTTTGCTGTGATTTTTTTCTGTTTCTGTGGCGAATTTTTTATCCCGGTTGAATTTTATGATCTTGTTTTCATCTTTGCCGCCACTTCTTTTGTAATGGTAATTGGTTGGTAGAAAACCTAACTCCTGACTGTAGTTTCCTGTGCTGTTTTCGTTTATTTTGTCTGATCTGAACCAGCTGGCAATGCCGGTTGTTTTTGAACTCATACTGTAGCTGTACCTGGTTCTCTCTTTATTTAGATGAAATGTTATTTTTGCTTTGGCGACAGTTACTCCTGATTTAATCAGGTTGTAGTCGTTACTGAATATTTGCGGGAATTGAGCGAAAGATGGTGTTGTTAGGATAATGAATAGAAACAGGGTTGTTTGAAATCTGCAGGAAATTGTTGTTTTCATTATGTTATTCCATTAGTTATGTCTGAGTTCGCGTTTATTGTTATTGGCTCTGTTAAGGGGGCGTCATCCAGTACTGGATAATTGCCAGAGCATTTGATTCTGTTTTGTTCAAAAAGTTTAATAACGGCCGGATAAAGTCGGTGTTCTTGTTGTAGTACTCGCTGAGCAAGAATCTCTTCTGTGTCTTTTTTTAAGATCGGAACTTCTGCCTGGGCTATAACTGGTCCTCCGTCCAGTTTTGCTGTCACAAAATGAACGCTGGCTCCGTGTTTCTCTTTGCCTGCGTTCAAAGCTCTTCTGTGAGTGTTTAAACCGGTAAATTCAGGAAGCAGAGAGGGGTGGATATTTATCATTCTTCCTGCAAAGGTATCTACCAGTTCCGGAGGTAGTATACGCATATACCCTGCCAGAACTATCAAATCCGCATCAAGCTGTTCCAGTCTGTTTTTCAGAGTCCTGTTATAGCTATCCAGGTCTTCGAAAAGGGTTTGGTCGACTATTTCTGTGCGGTACCCCTTATCGGCGGCATACTCGATTCCGGCTGCGTCCGGCTTATTGCTGACCACAGCTTTGATATCTATATCAAGGTATTGTTTTTCTTTTGCTTCTATAATGGAGCGCATATTACTACCGCGCCCGGAGATTACTATTGCTATTGACAGCATTTACTTAAACTCAACCTGTTTTTCTGTTTTGCAGGAGTTTATCTCCCCGATTATCCAGGCATTTTCTCCTCCGCCTCTTAGCAAATCAAGTGCAAATTCAGCCTGTTCTGAAGGAAGTATAATTACCATGCCGACTCCGCAGTTAAAGGTGCGGAACATCTCCTCTTCGTTGATATTGCCTTTTTCCATAAGCCACTTGAAGATTTCCGGCATTTCCCATGAATCTGTGTGAATAGCGGCTTTTGTATTTTCTGGCAGTACACGAGGAATATTTTCAGTAAGTCCTCCGCCGGTGATGTGTGCCAGTCCGTGAATATTTGTCTCTTTAATGAGTCGTAGAATAGTTTTTGTATAGATTTTTGTCGGAGCCATAACCAGTTCTGCTATGGTTTTATCCCCTATTTTTTCGTTAAGATTACTGTTGCTTGCTTCAATTACCTTGCGGATAAGTGAATAACCGTTAGAGTGGGGGCCTGATGATCCCAGCGCGATAATTGTGTCTTTGGCGTTTATCTGGCTGCCGTCGATAATTTCTTCTTTTTCTATTACGCCGACGCAGAAGCCTGCCAGATCATAATCGTCTGTATTGTACATGCCCGGCATTTCAGCGGTTTCGCCTCCGATAAGGGCGGCACCAGCCTGGCAGCAGCCTTCGGCAATACCTGTAATAACATCTTTTGCCGTTTTTATATCAAGTTTTCCGGTTGCGTAGTAGTCCAGAAAAAACAGAGGTTCTGCACCAAGTACGGCAATATCATTTACACACATTGCAACCAGGTCTATTCCGATTGTGTCGTGAATTCCCAGTTCTATTGCCAGTTTGAGTTTTGTGCCAACTCCGTCTGTGCCTGAAACCAGAACAGGGTTTTTATAGTCTGAAACAGGTAGTTCAAATAGGCCTCCAAAGCCGCCGATACTTCCCATGACTCCGAGTCTTGAGGTCTTTTTAATAGCTGGTTTAATTTGTTCTACCAGCTGGTTTCCGGCGTCAATATCTACACCTGCATCTTTGTAACTTAGCGATGTCTTTTTAGTCATTTCTGTCTCTCGGTCTGTCTTGATGTTTTGGGAAGTAACTTGATTGTTCCTGCAAGACAGTAATAAATAGTTTTCCTGTCTCTCGGAGGGTTAATAATAGTTCAGTATCTATTTGCATTTAAAGAGGTGGATTATTTTACCTTAAATTCAGCATTGCGGTAGAAGCCTCTAAAAATAATCTTTGTATCGATATGTTCTATCTCTTTGTTAACGGTTTTAGCGCTTTCATTCAGGTTATCGGTAAGGTTTTCGGCAATAAACGCCGGAACAAAAGGTTCAAAATAACCGAGTATCCAGCGAGATAGAAAGAATGTATGGAAGAAGTGAGTTTTGGTTCTCTCTCCGTATTCTGTCACTATGATGCTGCCACCGGGTTTTACAACTCTTACCGCCTCTGCGAGTATGGTTTTTCTGACATCAGGCGGTAGCTCATGTAGTAAAAAGAATATAAGAACCGAGTCAAAGCTGTTATCCGGATATGCCATATTTTCAGCATTCATTCTGGAGAGGTTTCCCGCGAATTTTTCCGTCTCTTTTTGAGCTGCCAGTTTCTTTCTGGCAGATACCAACTGCCCGTTTGTGATATCTACAAGATGAAAGTCGTTATCTTTAAGTTCAAGGGCAAGCTCAGGTGTTATTCTGCCGTAAACTCCGGATATTTGAAGAGTGTTTTGGGGTTTCAGTTTTCTGTAGCGGGCAACTGTTGCATTAATAAGCTTGCGATAGTTGCCAAAGAGAATCATATTTACAATCGGCTGGTGATCCCAAAACCAGATTCCGAAACTCCATACATATGCCCACCAGTAGTTGCGGGCCAGATATTCGGGAATACCGTCTTTGTGAAATTTTTTCCAGATTGCCATTGGCAGAAGACCTCTTGATCGGAACAGTGTAAAGCGCGGTAGTATCTGATATTTTTAGCTTAAGATCAACGGGGTTAAGTCACTTTTCAATACTTACTTTATGTGTGATAGGTGTATCCAGCCCAATATTCATTTCGACCGACTTTTCAAATGCAATGCGGTTTATAGTGTATTTGATCTCTTTGATACGATAATTTTTTTCAATGGTATAGAAAAATCTCCAGGTTAGGGCATGATCACCTGTATTTATCAAAAGATGTTTGGGTTTTTTTTGGGGATTAATCCCGATATTGGTAGCAACCATTTCATTCCATACGGTTTCAAAAAAGTTGTCAACTCTGTTTGTATGGACGTTATAGCCAATATTGAAGTCTATATAATCTCTGATTTCTTTAGAATAAGTGTTATTCAGGATTTCTATTTTTGTGTTTCTGAATTTTGAATTAGGGATGATTATTTCGTGCCTTAGGGATATGTCTCTGAGTACAACTTGGGTAAGGGTTACTTTAATTACAATTGCAAACAGATCAAGTGACTCATTTTTAATGATGCTGCCGGTCTCAATATTTCCGTTATATAAAAGAATAAGACCGTTGATATTGTCAGGAGCCCATACATCTTTTGTAGAAAAGGCGATGATTGCTATGCCTCCAATTACTCCGGTTACCTGAAGAACTTCGGTAATATCCCATATATTTATTACAATAAAAAATGCAGTAACTGCAATAAATAAAGCGCCAAAAAGAGAGAATATTTCAGATTGGTAGGTTTGAGTATGAACTGTTTCATCATCAATCTCTTTTTCCTTTCCGTATTTTTTTACGGAAAGATAGGTGCAGAATTGGGCGCAGATAAAGCTAAGAAGTAATGTTAAACCGGTTTGGGAGATGTTTCTGAGTATCTGAGAGGTGTTTTGATCTTTTTCACACAGAACGGATATTGCTAGAGAAAGCAGGTAAAGACTAAGAAGAATCAGGTTAATAATTCTTAGCGAGAGTAGTTTCTCTTTTTCAGAATTTTCATCACGTGTTTTGGAGAATGTGGTTATTATTTTGCGCGATAGCAGAAAAGTAATAATGTTTATAATAAATATTAAGTGTTCAATTATTGAAACATCTTTAATTACAGTAATTATTTTATCCATAAACAATCCATTGTCTTTTCTAGTCGTTTGGTAATTGATGGTTTGCCAACGCTATATCGGCAAACCATTAGTTTATGCTACACAAAATGGAATTTAAAGAAGGAAGAAAAGGTTGATAATGTTTTTTTGAAAAAAGACGTGGAGGCTAGGACCGGAATCGAACCGGTGTCCACGGCTTTGCAGGCCGCTGCATAACCACTCTGCTACCTAGCCATAGTGTGAAAACTAAAAACCCTGGTCTTTACCAGGGTTAGTCATTGGAGCGGGAAACGAGACTCGAACTCGCGACCCCAACCTTGGCAAGGTTGTGCTCTACCAACTGAGCTATTCCCGCGTCACAGGTGGTGTATTTTAATCACGATAATAAAAGTGTCAAGCAATAATGCTGTTTTTTATTTTATTTTTGTCTTTTCAATCATGTTTCCATGACCAGCTAGATAGATTTTTATAAAAAAAAGGTAATAATAGTAAGTATGTTATAGGATATATCCTTTATTTTTGTATTAAAGATAGTCTTTGTTTTTCTTTGTGATTTATTTTGCAGTTTTATGAAAAATTATTATCTGTAATGAGAAATTAATGACTAAAAAAAGAAAAAAAATAAAAACGAGCAAAAATAAAAAAGGCGGGAGATTATATTTGATTTTATTATCGATAGGATTTACTGTTTTTTTCGTTGGTATCGTTGTGGGGTTATGGGTTTCTTCTTCCGGAATAAGTATTATTGCGTCTTCAATTTCCAGTAACCCGAAATTTGCATCTGAGGCTAAAGCTCTTCTTGATAGTGTTCTTGTGGATACCAGGTGTTCATATAAATATTATTCCGATAGGCATTTTATTCTTTGTTCAAGAGAAGGAATGTCATTAGCAAAACATGGTTATTGGAAATCATCGTCAGGTTTATGGGAGGCAAAAAAAAGAGATAAACCCGTAAAGTTTGAGCGGAATAAAAAGGCTAATGAAAAAAATATGGTTAAAGATGATTATATTAGCTATAGAATTCATCCTGTTGATGAGAAAGCAGTGTATTTAACAAGATATTTGTTAGATCCCCAGCTTGTTGGGCCGCCAAGTCATGTTGCTGATATACAATCAATTCGTTACGGAATAAAGAAGTCTAATGTTTTAAAGGCAAAAAATAGGAAAAAGTAGTCCTTGTAAGAAAAGTGGCATTCTGTTTGCATGGTATATATCGTCGATTATTAATCTGGAGAATAACGATGATATCATTTTTGGCTTTAAACTCAGGTATGCAGTCTGCAGACAGTGGTGGTTCCACCTCTTTATCTGTCAACAGTTTGACAAGTGAGGACGGCGGTTTTTCATCTATACTCAATAACAATTTGCTCTCATCGGTTCTTTCCGAAAACCTTACTGAAGAAGGTCTGTTTCTTAATATAAGCGGAGAAGAAGCGGCAACCACTATCCCCTTGGATGGCGAAGTTTTGCCGCTTGATGAATTGCTTACAGGAGAAACTGCAAAATTACTTAATCTTAGTGAAGAAGATCTTGCTGATATTGAGGATATAGATCCCGAAGATTTGTTATTACAACTTGAAGAGGTTTTGTCACCACAACAATTTTCCGAGTTTAAAAAATCTTGGAATCAGATTGTTGGTTCGGGTAATTCTGAATTGATCAAAGTGGTCTCACTATTAGCTAAAAAGTTTATTGCTCAGAGTGATACTTTATCGGTCGAAAAAACAGAGAAATTGTCATTGGATGGTTCCGGTGTTTTTAAAGATGGAGAGGTTGATAAGTCAAATATTACAGCAGCTCTTGGTGATTTGGATAAAGGGGATAGTGCAAAGAAGCTTAAAGATGGCTTTATAAAAGCAATGGCAAAACTGGGAACATTTAGTTTGGAACAGGATAACGGAAAGTCTTACCAGTCGGTATCAACAATTTTTTCAGAAGTAAAGCCGGAAATACAGTTGGCTGAAAGTACGGATAATCTGGTTAGTAAGAGCAGTATGAATTTGAACTTGTCTGTAGATAAGCCTTTGGAGAGTATTATTCAGCCGCAAAAACAGCAATCGAATGTGGCTGTTACAGATATTGCAGAGTTTAAGCTAGAAAAGCCGGTTTCGACTCATGAGTGGCAACAGTCTATTAGTGAGAAAGTGGTTTGGATGGCAAAGAATGGTAATAGTACAGCAAAGATTCAGGTTACTCCGGCAGAGTTGGGGCCTATAGAGGCTAAGGTAACACTAAATGATGAAGGTGCATCAGTAACTTTTTCCGCGCATCATGCAACTACAAGAGAGGCTATAGAGGCTGCGATTCCGCGTTTAAGAGACATGTTTGTAGGTGCGGGGCTTAATTTTGCCGGAGCTGATGTAAATAGCGGTAAGGCTGATACAGGAGCTGGTGATACAGATAGCGGAAGAGGCGGTAACAATATGCTTTCTGAGATAGATGAAGCCGAAGATGTTGGTGAGCAGGAGTCAGTAGTAAATGTATCAATTCCTGTTGGTTTAGTGGATAGTTACGTTTAACCCGAATGTTTCATAAATATCCGGAGTTATGGCGAAGGAATTGGATTCTGTATTAAGCGATTACGCCGCAAAGCATAGCCATGCCTACGTTTAAGGTGGAATCGCTTAATACAGGATTCAAGAACAAGCCAGAAACCGGATAGCATTTGCCGGTTACATTTCGTTACCAGCTTATATACAAAGCTATCTTTTTATTAACAATATGTTATCTGGTATTTCGGGCGTATTTATGAAATATTCGGGTTGATAGTAAGGGGCTGTTGCAGCCTCTTTTTGTTTAATTGGTTTTTTACTGGGAATAAAGGATGACGATGTATAACTGTGTTATGACTCCTATTTCTTTTATTCACCGGGCTCATTTTCGCAGGTGAGTGTTAATCAGTTAGCATAATTTTATTCGTTGATAAGGTACTCCTTACAGAGAGTGATATGCTCTTTTCAACAGACGCTATTAATCTGCAACATCAATGTTAATAGAGTCATAATTACCAAAGCTATCAACTATGGCTATGTGGTTTTTTCCCTTTTTATTGAAATGATATACATGACGGCTGTCTTTTTGTGTTTTAAATGCCAGCTCTCCGTTTATTATCCAGAAAACTTCATCTTCAGCTCCAGCAGCATGAAGTGTGGCGCTCACGGGTATATTGGAATTGTTGGCTTTTTTAAGAATTGAGTCAGGTTGTAGCCCATGTATTTTTATGGATGAGTAGTTCCCGCTACTTATTTTTTTACATGAGGGATCATATTCCGGTATTTGCTGAGAAGCAAAAGTATGGGTGTTTATCCAGGGGCGTAATGGAGATGGCCAGAGAGCCACCTCTTTTTTAATTATCTTTTCAATTCCGCAAGTGCGATCTACCCGTTTTCCTGTTTCAGGATTAATCCAGATATTTGCCTTAAGACTATAATTTTTATTATCTGTTGTAAGCGTTGGTGGTGTTACATCATTTATTACCCACGCCTTGCGTTTTTGATGGCAAAGATGTTTTTCGCTCTCTTTATATGTAGTTCCCAAAGGCCAGCATATCTCTTTTTCTGTGACATTTTCCGGTCTTTTCTGCGGAGGTTTCCATGAAGGAGCAAGAAGTTGGCTGTCAACAATATTAAACAGGAGTGGAGCAGCAGATACTGCTCCATATTGACCGGGAGAAGGGGTGTTGTCCGGGCGTCCAACCCAAACTCCAATGGTATAGTCGTCAGTTACACCTATTGCCCAGGCATCACGAAAGCCGTAGCTTGTTCCTGTTTTCCATGCTACAGAACGGTTACCTCTTTTAAGAATGCCGCTGTCTCTTTCTCCTGTTCGGTTACCTTTGCGGAGAATGTCTTTTATAATCCATGCGGTTTCTGCTGATATTGTCTTTTTTTCGATTTTTTCTGAATTTTTGGTGTATCTGAGTTTTCCGGCAACTCCCTTATTGCCGAACATGGTATATGACGATACCAGTGATTCAAGATTGGTTGAGCAACCGCCAAGAATAATCGCCAGATTATCACGATTGTCACCCGGAATATTCAGTTTAAGTCCGCTATTAAGCATACGGTCAAGAAATATTCTGGGAGTTAGTTTGTTAAGTAGAAATACAGAGGGAATATTCAGTGATTTTTGCAGGGCTTCTGAAACGCTTATGGGGCCGTTTATTGTGTTGGAAAAGTTAAGAGGACGATAACCGTTAAAGTTAAATGGAACATCTGCCATAAGACTTTCTGAGTGTATCATTCCCTCATCCATTGCAAATGCGTACAGGAATGGTTTCAGGGTTGAGCCCGGAGATCTTTCAGAAGAGACCATGTCCACATGACCAAAACGTGTATCATTGCCAAAATCTGCAGAGCCTAAATAAGCTTTTACCTGATATTTATCATTATCAACAACAATAATGGCCGCCGATGTCTTTGCCGGGAATTGATTAATATAGTTTTGTAGCAGTATTTCCAGGTTTCTTTGTAGTTCGTAATTTATGTAGGTTCTAATAGCTCTTTTACTTGAATTTTCCTGTGTTAGTCTGCGAGAGAGCAGGGGGGAAATTATCGGTTTTGGAAAAAAGGTTGTTGGAACTTTCTCCATAAAGGCATCTTTTACGGTTTCTTGTGACCATATTTTAAATTCCCCCATTCTTGCTATTACCTTGTTTCTTGCTCTTGTAGCTCTTTCTGGGTGCAGATCGGGTCTGAAGCGGGTGGGAGACTGGGGCAGTACAGCCAGAAGAGCAGCTTCTGAATGGGTCAACTGCTTTGCAGGTTTACCAAGATATGAGTAACTTGCTGCTTGAACCCCCTCAATAGGGCCTCCAAAAGGAGCTATATTAAGGTAAATTGTCAGAATCTCATCTTTAGAGTACTTCCATTCCAATTGTAGAGCTCTGAACATCTGTTTTAATTTTCCGGGCAGGTTTCTTTCGTGCGGATCAAGTAGGCGTGCTACCTGCATGGTTATTGTGGAACCTCCGGAAATTAGCTTTCTGTAGCGGATCATTTGCCAAGTGGCTCTTATCATTGCCAGAGGATTTACTCCGGGGTGATGATAAAACCAGCGATCTTCATAGTTGATAAGGGCTTCAATATACCTTGGTGAAACATCATTTAATGTTGCAGGATATCTCCATACTCCATTTTCATCTGCAAATGCCCTTAAAGGGCGACCATCATCAGCTAGTACCACGGTACTGAAATGACGGTTATTTTTCGGTATCGGAAACAAGTAGTTGCATATGATAAATGTTGAAAATAGCACGGCAATTAGAATAGTGAGATATTTTGTTATTTTGAAAAATATTTTTTTTAATTTGGGCAGTCTCATTATTTATCCTTACCTGAATTCAAGTAATAAGTGCGTAACTATCCGTTGCCGGAAAAGTGTAGCAGATACACTTTTCCGGTTGCAGAAATTATAATTGGTATAAAAAGATGTTGTTAATTATCAGGATTGGTTACTGTAATTGGTTTTTGTCTTTCGCCAATTGATCTTATATCCGGGCGGTACATATCTTCGGCAAATGTCGGTGGAGTTTGGTATGAACCGGGAGAGACAACCCTGGCGATATAGAATAGATCTAGAGAGCTATATGGAGATAGTTGGGCTGCAGCGACAAATCTGTCATCCCTATATTCAACATGGGTAATACTGTTGTTACCCATAGCGTTTGCCGGAGTTGTTCCCGCAATGCTGACTCTACCCAGCTTCTCACCCTGCGATATGTTCAGGTTTTCGATTTCAAATCCTGCCGGAAGCTGGTCGATAATTATCGCATCGCAGATATATTCATATGCCTTAACATTTAGGTGAACCAGTACCATTTCACCTGTTTTAAACATCCTTTTATTAAGATGTTTGCCATCCATAGTGTAGTAGTTTCTGGTGATTTTGATTTTATTCTGTTCAGATTTAGGCTCTTTTTTCGTGTAGCCTGAGATAAATACCTGAGTATAGATAGGTTTTTCTCCACTAAAGGATATATTAATACCAGAGTTAATATCATCTGCTGAGAAAGATCTGTTGAAGTTTCTTGTTTCAACTCTTTCATCAATTAGGTCTTCAGAGATAGTAATCATCATGTTTTTGGATTTGACTAAGTCGCTTATGCTCTGATAACCGGCGCGGAATATAGCGATTTTTTCCTGTGTACTTAGGTAGTATCTTGATGAAATCTGATCCGATATATCAAATATAAGGTTGTTTTTAATATCAATAGACTTTTCGGATAGAAGAGAAAACATCATGGCTGAATCACGAAGATCTGAACCATAATCACCATAATAGTGATCATTTCTCTTCATTTTTATGCCTTTTTTAATTGCAGCCATACCTCGTTTGTTATCACCTTGCTGAATAAGAGCCAGTCCAAGATGAACCAGAGGCAGTCCTGATTTTGCCTTGTCTTTATCGTATTCATACATATTTCTTAAAGAGCTGAGGTTTGCCTTGTTTACCAGTGACAGACTGTATGCCGCATATGCCTGTGCAGCAAATTTGAGGTGATTATAGTCTGAACTGTAACGACTATTATAGTTAGAGTTGCCATTTCTTAGCCTGTATGAAAGGTTATTGATAACAGCATTTAACATGTCTTCAGGAACATCATAACCCTGATCCCTTGCTTTTATTAAGAATTCAGCAACATATGGTGTCAGCCATGGTTCTTCAGGACTGTTTTTATTCCAAAGCCCAAAGCTACCATTGGATAACTGCATACCACGCAATCGACTGATCGCCATTGCTACTCTTTTGTTTTTCTCTTTTTGAGATATAGGTTTTATGTCTATCGATGCACTGATATTTTTATTTAGATATAGGTTGGGATAGGCTTTACTCATAGTCTGCTCCAGGCAGCCATAAGGGTAACCGAATAGGCCATCTATAGCTCTTTTAAGATCAATAGGCGGAAGTATAGATGCTGATACGCGCACGTTTACTGTTTTATTCAAAAGATTGTTAATCCACTCTTTTTTTAGATTAAGTTTACCGTTGTTGGAATAGGTGTATTTTTTTGTAAACTCAATGTTAGGATATGGCGGTTTTACTGCCAGTTGCCAGTTTTTGCTGATAGCAACACTGCTTGAGTTTACATCAATATTTATATTGCCTACTCCAAAGGCTTTATCGCCCTCAATTTCAAAGAATAGAGTGGTTTTTTCCTTGTCTTTTAAAGTTACCTTTTCCGATTTATTAATCTGTTTTAGAGGTGCTGTTGTAGAGATATCAACAGTGATCTCCTGTTCTTTGCCACTTAGATTTTGCAGGTCAAGGGCTGCCATTGCCACGTCTTCATGGGCAATGAATCTTGGGGTGGAAAGTTCAGCAATAACCGGGGAGGCAACAATAGTCTTCTTTTCTGCTGAACCAAAGCTGTTTTCACCAAAGGCTACAGCCATTATTCTCAGTTCTCCGTTAAAGTCCGGGACGTCCATCTTTATTGTTGCTATGCCGTCTTTATCAACATCTACAGCACCTGAGAATAATGAGACAATTTTAACCTTTGCCTTTGGCGGGGCATTTCTCTTATTTGCTGATTCTGCGCCACCACCAAATTTTATATTGCTGAAGTTATAATCGTTAACTTCAATTACTTTATTGAAAAGGTCTATGGAATCAATTTCATATCTTCTTTTACTAAAGAAATAGTTGAAAGGGTTAGGCGTATTAAAGTTTGTGATATTTAAAACGCCGGAATCAACGGCAGCAACAGTTATGGTGGCTTTTCTATTATTCAGATTGTCAATTTTTACTTTTACTTCAATCTTATTTAGAGGTTCCATCTTTTCCGGTGTTTCAATCGATACAGTCAGATGTTTGTCATCACGATCCAGAGGCATGTGGATAAGTCCAATTGCTCTGTTGGGTGTAATTAGATCATTTTTGCTTCCGGGGCGAAAAATTACTGCTGTTATATATATATTGTGGGTATTCCAGTCTTTGCTTACAGGTATGTTAAATGTCCCCCCACTTTCAGAAACAGTGATTTTTTTTCTCCACAATCTTTTGTTCGATTCAACAATAATAAAACCATTTCCCGCATGAGGAGGGGTTACTTTCAGCTTTATTGTATCTCCTGGTTTATAACCTTTTTTATCGAGGGATAGCTTAACTTTAGTGGGAGTGCTGGAATTATTTTCAATATCTCTCCAGCCAACACGATAGCGATATTTTGTTGTTAGCTTTGTTTCAGGGTTATAGACCTCTATTCTATAGTGTCCATAGTGTTTGCCATTGAAGGAAAGCTTTGTGGGAGAGTTTTTCGAAACGGAAATTGTCTCCTTTTTTTGTTCTATATCAGTAGCGGAAAAAGTGCTTCTCCAGCCGCTACTACTGTCGTAATACCAGTTATAGTGTCTGTCCTCATAAAAGACTTTTGTCTGAAGATTTTTTACAGATTGCATCTCACCTTTGCTGTTTACAGCAATAACTTCAAAGTTGGCATCTGCATTATAAGGGGCATATCTTTCAAAAAGAGGTTTGATACCGATAAGAGTATCTGTCGGCCAGACATCATTTCTTTTAGAGCGTACGATTGGCCTGCCACCGCTCTCAAATACACTTACTACGGTGGCAACACTCATTACGCTTGAATACTTTGTTTTTAATGCAGGAACAGAAAGAGCAATTTTGCCGTTGTCGTCAAGTTTTGCATCTATGAGGTTATTACGAATATTTATTTTGTTGTCTTCAACATCACCAAAGTAATATTTGCCATATTTAGGAATTGGGTGAGTGTTTCTGAATATATTGGTTACTGCAGTAACACGATTTTTTGATGCTGGAGCGCCATACAGATAGTCGCTTTTTACCGACACATCAATCTTTTCTCCGGTTTTGTAGCTCTCTTGTTGGCTGTTTAACTCCATTTTCAGGCGCTCAGGAAGAAACTCCTCAACCTTTAAAATAGTGCTGGCTATATAGCTTTTATCGGAGGGATCGTTTTTTACCTGAACCCTCCAGTTGCCTGTCGGTGCATTATCAGGGAACCAGACATTGGTTTCGATATAGCCATTTTTATTGGGGGTATAGGAGAATTTCTTATAGACATTGCCATCCGGTTTTCTTATTTCTACAGTCATTGGACTTGGAGTTATTTGCCTTCCATCATGATCTTTTACAATTACCGATATAGGAGCAGTTTCACCAGGGCGAAACAAATCGCGGCTGCTGTAGATATATGCTTCGACTTTTTGTTGAGATCTGCCGCTTATATTGAATTCCGAAAGATCAAGCGCAGCTCCGTTTATTTTCAGGAAGGATATGGAATTTTCTTTTTGAGCAACAACGAAAGATGGGGAGTGGTTTTTACGCAGGTTGACTGTAGAGATAGTGGCAAAGCCATTGTCATCGGTTTTTGCCTCTGACAGAACTCTGCTTTTGTTGGAAAAAAGTTTTATATTGACGTTGCCTTTTTCGGTGCCTTCTTTCAAAGAAGTGGTGTAAATATCGATTTCATTGTTATATTTTCTTATATGAAGCCCGATATCACTTATGCTGAAATATGCTGTTTTAAGGTAGTACGAAAATTTCCCCGGAGCTTTCATAACAGCTAAATATAGCCCAGGTTTTTCCAGTTCGGATATTTTTTCAAGATTAATTTGCGATTTTATCTGTTGGTCATCTTTGTAGCCGCTTATCTCAAAACGACCTGAATATGCGATTTCGGTATATTTTTTAGATATATTTTCAATATCATACAAATATGTAACTGATGGTAGATTATAGTTTTCCAGAAAATCGATCAGTCTTTCCGGTTTAATGCGTAAAAATTCAATATCTACCTCTTTTACATTGACCGTGATGATAGGCAGTCCTTCCGATATCCCTTTGGATAGAATATTGCCGTTTCCGGCAAAGCCATATGCAGGGGCAAGTTTTGAAGTGGCAATCTCAAACTCTTGTTTTCCCCCCAGATTCCGGTCATCTTCGTTGGTGATTTTTGATGGGATTACTTTGAGTCTGTAGGTTTTTTGTGGCTGAATATTTGTCAGGTAAAGCTTGTTGTGGTCATCACTGACTACCCATGAGCCGCTGATTTTTTTGTTATCCAGATAAACTTCCAGGGCATCATAGTAATAGTTGCTTTTAAGCTTTTCAGAGAATGCTATCTCTATTGCCGGAAGATCTGCATAGATTGTCTCTTTAACATGGGTGATGTGAAACTCTGTCTTATTTTGTGAATTTGTTTCTGCATTGGCAAAAGTGGAAGCTGCCCCAAGTATAAAAAACACTACCCATATTTGTATTGCAATAAATACTCTATTCCTAAGCATAATTAATCCTGCCTTCAAGTTTTTAGTAAATTTTAAAAAGAACATCTGTTGATTCTTTCTTTAATAAACATTTCATTCATGGATAACAGCGTATCTTCGCAGTTACTGCTGTTCCCGGAAAGTGTATCGTAGTATATCTCTTTCATGTCAGTTTTTGAACTCTTTTTTGATAAATTACGGTTGGTTGGAGGTTTTTCTATGTATCTGACTCCAATGGTAAGCAGTATGCAAACAATCAATATTGTCGCTTTAATCAAGGCTGTCAGCTGTTTTTTATAGATGTCTTTTATCATGATTGGGCCACTCATATCCTATCCTTGTTCAATATCTATTTCTGTTATTTATCGCACAATAGTTTGACTTTGTTGAGAAGTAAATATGTTAATGCGGTGAGCAAATGTGGCAAAAATGTGGCTTTTGCAGAAGTGATGTTTGACAGTGACTTTTATATCGGTAAAGATCACCTCCACCAAAATTCCCCGGAGAAAAAATAATGCTCGAAACAAATAACGCAGGCGAAAAGCTGATACTGGTTGATGGTTCCTCATATCTATATCGAGCATTTCATGCCATGCCACCACTAACCAATGGCTCCGGTGAGCCAACAGGTGCAGTTTACGGTGTAATCAATATGGTAAAAAAGCTGCTTAAAGAGTATCCGGGCAGAAGGTTTGCAGTGGTATTTGATGCCAAGGGCAAAACCTTTAGAAACGATATGTATGACCAGTATAAGGCAACCAGACCTCCAATGCCTGATGAATTGCGCCCCCAGATAGAGCCAATCCACAATATTATCAGGGCAATGGGGGTTCCTATAATTGTGATTTCAGGTGTAGAGGCGGATGATGTGATCGGCACTCTGGCAGCGCAGGCAGAAAAAGATAGTATAGAGGTGGTGATTTCTACTGGTGATAAAGACTTAGCTCAGCTTGTCACTGAAAAAGTAACCCTCCTGAATACCATGAACGATACGGTTCTGGATATCCCCGGTGTTAAAGAGAAATTCGGTATACCGCCGGAGCTTATTATCGACTATCTGGCGCTTGTGGGTGACAAGTCGGATAATATCCCGGGAGTAGAAAAGGTGGGCCCGAAAACTGCGGTAAAGTGGCTGGAAAAATACGGTAGTGTTGATGCAATTATTGAAAATGCGGCAGAGATCGGTGGCAAGGTTGGTGAAAACCTGCGAAACGGTATTGAACAGCTGCAATTATCAAGAGAGCTTGTAACAATAAAGCTGGATGTGGTAGATGCTGATAACGGTGACGGCGCCATATCATACAAAGATATTCTTTTGCAGGAGCCGGATGTTGAAAAGCTTAGAGAGCTTTATAAAAAGTGCTCCTTTTCCACATGGCTTTCAGAGCTGGAGCACCCTTCGGTTGGTGGTTCTCAACAAACCCAGCAGCAGGCCGAATATCGGGTTGTGCTGAAAAATGAAGATTTTGTAACTCTTTTGGGAAAGTTATGCTCAGCTGAGCTTATCGCCTTCGATGTGGAGACAACCAGCCTCAATTACATGGAGGCAGAGCTGGTGGGGATCTCATTCGCAGTAGCAGAGGGGGCGGCGTATTATATCCCGCTTGGGCATGACTATCCGGGAGCTCCTGAGCAGTTGTCTCTGGATTATGTTCTTAATGAGCTAAAAGGCATTCTTGCTAGTGAGCAGATTAAGAAAGTAGGCCACAATCTTAAATACGATATTAACGTCTTGGCTCGTTATGATATTGCCGTTAACAATATTGCCTATGACTCCATGCTGGAGTCTTATGTAATAAACAGCACAGCTTTGCGACATAATATGGATGCAGTGGCGCAGTACTACCTCGATTATCAAACCATTCATTATGAAGAGGTTGCCGGAAAAGGAGCCAAGCAGATCGGTTTTAATCAGGTTAGTATTGAAGAGGCAACGCCTTATGCTGCTGAAGATGCAGATATCTCACTGCGTATCCATAATCGTCTTATCTCTGAAATTAAGCAGAGTGAATCTCAGGAGCAGATCTACTCGCAGATTGAGATGAAGCTGCTGCCGGTGCTCTCATCTATGGAAAGAGCCGGCGTTCTTATAAACAGGGATATGCTGCAGCAACAGAGTGGTGTGCTTGCCTCCAGAATGCTGGAGTTGGAAGAGAAGGCGTATCAGATAGCCGGTCAGCCGTTTAATCTGGATTCCCCGAAACAGCTGCAGGAGATACTTTTTGAAAAGCAGGGGATTCCGGTAAAGAAAAAGACCCCAAAGGGAGCGCCATCAACAGCGGAGGCAGTTCTGGTCGAACTGGCAGAAGATTATGAGTTGCCGGCAGTTATTATAGAGCATCGTTCTCTGAGCAAGATTAAATCAACATATACAGAAAAACTGCCGCGACTTATCAATCAACATACAGGCAGGGTGCACACCTCATATCATCAGGCAGTTACAGCTACCGGGCGTCTTTCATCATCCGATCCCAATCTGCAGAATATCCCGATAAAAAGCGAAGAGGGGCGCAGGGTTCGGCAGGCATTTACCGCCCCGGAAAACCACCTGATTATGGCGGCAGATTACTCCCAGATCGAACTGAGAATAATGGCGCATATTTCCGGAGATAAAGGGTTATTACAGGCGTTTAATGAAGGGGTTGATATTCATAAGGCAACAGCGGCGGAGGTTTTTGCTACAGCCGTGGATAGTGTAAGCAGTAATCAGCGCAGGGCTGCCAAGGCGATAAATTTTGGATTGGTGTATGGGATGTCTGCCTTTGGTCTTTCCAAACAGCTCAATATTGGTAGAAATGAAGCGCAGGAGTACATAGATCTCTATTTTGGTCGTTATCCAGGGGTTAAAGAGTACATAGAGACCACCAGAGAGATAGCCAGAAAAAACGGATATGTTGAGACCATAATGGGCAGAAGGCTCTATATTCCGGATATCAATTCCAAAAACGGGCAAAAACGGCAGTATGCAGAGAGAGCTGCAATTAATGCCCCAATGCAGGGTACAGCTGCAGATATCATCAAAATGGCAATGATCAATGTTTTCGATCAGATTAATGGCGACACATCAATTAATATGACCATGCAAGTACACGATGAACTTGTTTTTGAAGTAAAAAAAGAGAAGCTGGATGAGTTATCACAAAAAGTAAAACAGACAATGGAGAGTGTGCTGCAATTAAAAGTACCTTTGGTTGTTGATGTTGGTTTCGGCGCAAACTGGGAAGAGGCTCATTAACTTTAATTTGATGGAAGGGTTTATAGTTCTCTTATCGATTCAACTGCAATCGCATAAACATCATCATAGGGCAACATAAGTTCTTCCAAAGCTTTTTCAATAAATTCTTTGTGTTCTTTGCTTTTTTCAAATGAGGTAATGTCATTCGAAAGAACTTCGCTAACCATACTATAACTTGCCTGCATAATTGCCATTAAAGAGCGTATTTTAGGATTATCTATCTCTTCAAAATTCTGAGCATGGTGGTGCAATATAGCCAATGCTGACTCATCAGGAATTTTCCATGCCATGGCAAGAATGTAACCTACCAAAGCATGATTGGTTTTAAACTTGTTTTCTTCAAAAATAATAATTGAGTTAGGATATGTCGGTTGATTTTCCGAAACTCTTTTATATGCAGGGGTTTTATCAAGAAGAACAAGAACGCCTGTATCAAGAAATAGTCCGGTAAGGTAGGCTTCTTCAGGTTTTATATCCTGTACCATTCCAGCGATTCCTGAAGCGCAGGCTGCAGTAGCTGCTGAGCGATCCCAGAATGTTTTTCGTGATTCATCATTACTGCTCATTGCCTGTTTTAGGCCGGCTGAAGTAAGTACGTTTTTAAGATTTTTTTGGCCTAAAAGCATCACCGCTTTTTGTACGGAATCTATCTTGGAGCGTAGGCCGTAATAGGGAGAATTTACAATTTTCAGAATCTGTCCGGATAAAACCGGGTCTTTACTGATTAGTTGTGCCAGTTCATGAATATTAGGGTCAGGTTTTGTAAGTTCAGCATTAGCCTTTTGGACAATATCTGGAACTGTAGGCAGACTAACTCCCTTAATAGAGAGGTATGTTTTTTCCAAAACTTCTTTTGAAGGTATGAGATCCATTTTAAGCACCAGAAATTATTAAATCATAATCAGATATAAAAAATATAAGACATGAATTCGGTTCAGGCAACTTAATAAATGTAAAAATGATAAGTAATAGACCTAATTAAATACGAGAAATATAATATTTAAAGATTATTTGTTTAGACTGCGAAGTAGATATTTAACCAGATTTTAATTTTTTCAGCTACTTTTTCCCAGCGAGGATCCAGCATCATCATATGAGCTGTGTTATCAATAAATACAGCCTTTTCACCATATCTTGAAGCAGTGTTTTCAATTGCTTTTGTAGAAAAAATATTATCTTTTTTCCCACCAATAAATAATTGTGGTAAAGATGAGTTTTTCACGGGAATAGGGAGGTCAAGGAAAGATACATCCCAAATAGCATTAAATGATTCGGGTTGAAATTTATGTCTGTAGCTATCAAGAAGCGCATCTGGAATATCTCTCGAAAACAGAGCTCTTCTAGCAAATTCTTTAGTGGCAAATGAACTTCCGAAAAGCTGAACCAAGTGAACTTGGAGCATAACCATAGGATCTTTCATTGATATATCTATAGATGATGGAGCAACACCATGAAAAGGTATTGGAGCCATATAAACTGTTCCAATTACTTTTTCCGAAGCATCTTTTTTTTGTTGCAGAAATTTTTGAGATACCATACATCCCATTGAGTGAGATATTAAAATTATCGGTTTTTCTGATTCTGAAACAACGGTTTCAAGGTCTTGTACATAATCACATAGCCTGTGGTTATTAAGGATTCCTCCTTGGCTTTTTCCATGTCCGCGAAAACTGAGCGCTGTGCAGTCATATCCTGCAGAGCAGAAAAAATCCATAAAGTGTTCTTGCCAGCACCATGCTCCAACGTATGCTCCATGAACAAAAATGATATTGTAAGGTGAATTTTGTTCAGATGATGATTTTTTCAATACTTCTAGTTCGTACACGGTGGTTGAATCCTTAAATATCAAATTGTTGAAGGTATTACTAAAAGCAGGATAAATGACAGGAGGTGAGTTTTATTGTTTGAACTGCCAGATAGGAAGTGTTTAATAAAGGGACGCAGTTACATCCCTTTAAGGTGCTGCTTAGTAATGTTATTCAGCTGCAGGTTTTGTTGCAGTTGGTTTTGCTGCTGCCGGTTTCTCTGCAGCAGGAGTAGCAGGTTTCGCTTCAATTTTGCGAGAGGCTGTTTTCTTTGCTTCTGCAGGTTTTGCAACAGGTTTTTTAGCTGCAGGTTTTGCAACAGGTTTTTTAGCTGCAGGTTTTGCA
>QZLD01000073.1 GCA_004796385.1 Gammaproteobacteria bacterium
CGCCACTACCCCCTCAAGATAGCGTGTCTACCAATTCCACCACTTCGGCAATTCATTAACTTTTACTCAGGTTTCTTTTCTTGAGCTGGCTCAGACTCTGAAGCAACTGGTTTTTCTTCTTGAACCGGCTTTTTAGCATCAGAAGCTGCTGGCTTTTCTTCTACCTTAACTTCAGGCTTTCCAGCAGAAGGTACAGGCTTTTCTGAATCACTTAATTTTTCGAATTTAACTGCTTCAGGCTTTTCTTCCGTAATCTCAGATGCTGGCTTAGTTGAAACAGCTGAAGTTTCCGGCTTAGCGGGAACAGAAACAGCATTTTCTTCCTCTGAAGAATTAGAGTCAACGACAGCAGCCTTACCAGATTTATCAGAAGATTTCTTTGCATCTTCCGATGCCTTTGCATTCTTATCCTTGTAAGCCTCTTCTCTATATTGATCTTCATTCTTATCTGCCAGTGATTTCTTTGATACCAACGCCATGGTAAGACTGGTAGCAAAAAATGCAATGGCAAGTGCGGCAGTTACTTTTGAAAGAAACGAGGCAGATCCCCTTGCTCCAAAAACGCTTCCAGAAGCTCCGCTTCCGAAACCTGCTCCCATATCAGCCCCTTTTCCATGTTGAATAAGGACTATTCCTATTAAAGCAAAAGCAATTACAACGTGTAGTACCAGTAATATAGATTGAAAATTCATTTATTTTTCCAATTAATCAATTATCTTATCGTTTTAAACCAATTTTTTTCTAACTTCCATTAATCAATAGCAGATTTGCAGATCGAAATAAAATCTTCAGCTTTCAGTGAAGCCCCTCCAATCAAACCACCATCGATATCATTCATGGAAAACAGTCCCTTAGCATTATCCGGCTTGACACTGCCGCCATATAGTAACCTCAGATCAGCAGCAATACTACTATTTTGTTCTGCAATCAAGCCTCTTATATAGGCGTGTACTTCCTGCGCCTGCTCTGGAGTAGCTGTAATACCAGTACCTATAGCCCACACGGGCTCATATGCCACAATTACCTTAGAAAAAATTTCAACTCCACAGAGATCAATCACTGCATTCATCTGCTCCAGGATTACAGCTTCAGTCTTACCGCGCTCTCTCTCTTCCAGCTTTTCGCCAACGCAAAAAACAGGTGTAATTTCTGCTGCAACAGCTATCTTAACTTTTTCAGCCACATCAGCACTGGATTCTCCAAATACATGCCTACGCTCTGAATGACCAAGAATTACAGCATCAACTGAAAAATCCTGCAACATAGATGCAGAAACCTCACCGGTATAAGCACCAGAGTCATATTTACATAGATTCTGAGCCCCTGTGATAATACTGCTGCTTTTCAGCTTTTCGCAAACTGCAGGAAGATATATGTACGGCGCAAATACTGCGATATCGACACCTTTTATAGAATCACTCTGTTCTTCTATTTTCTCCAGAAGATCACAACTACTCGCAAGAGAGCCGTTCATCTTCCAGTTTCCTGCAACCATAGGAACTCTGGACATCTCTATAACCTTCATACTGATCTTAACAACATACCGACAAGGTATTTTAAGAGCGGGAATGATACATATATGATTTTAATAAATCAATCTACAATCGCCTGCTTTTAAAGCATAACTATCACTATTATGTAAATAAAATGGATTTTCACATACACAGCAAAGGTACGACCCTAAAACCAAAAAATCAACAACATGCTGTTTAAAAAGTCTTTTTTCAAAACAACCATAATAAAAATATAACTAAAAGAATTTCTTTATTCTTTTTAGGAAGAATTCCTTTTTAAAAACCATAAAAATAAGGTATTCTATCGCCCTATTTTTCGGCCTAAACAACTAAATTAATTCGAGTAATTAAAAATGACTGACTTATCCAAATACAGAAATATTGGAATTTTTGCCCACGTTGACGCGGGAAAAACCACTACTACAGAAAGAATTTTAAAATTAACAGGAAAGATTCATAAAACCGGTGAGGTGCATGATGGCGCTGCTACTACCGACTTTATGGATCAGGAGCAGGAAAGAGGTATTACAATTCAGTCTGCTGCTACCACATGCTTTTGGAACGATCACAGACTAAACATTATTGATACCCCTGGGCACGTTGACTTTACTGTTGAAGTTTACAGATCTCTTAAAGTTCTTGATGGTGGTGTTGGCGTTTTCTGTGGTTCCGGCGGAGTTGAACCTCAGTCTGAAACCAACTGGAGATATGCAAACGACTCAGAAGTTGCTCGAATTATTTTCGTAAACAAGCTTGACCGTCTTGGTGCCGACTTCCTTAGAGTAGTAAAACAGATCAAAGATGTTCTAGGTGCTAACCCGCTGGTTATGACCCTGCCAATTGGTCGTGAAGATGATTTTGTTGGTGTTGTAGATGTGCTAACCAAGAAAGCCTATGTGTGGGATGACACCGGACTGCCTGAAAACTTTGAGGTTAAAGATGTTCCTGCTGATATGGTAGATCAGGTTGAAGAGTATCATGAAATGCTGGTTGAAACGGCTGTAGAGCAGGATGATGACCTGATGATGGCTTACATGGATGGCGAAGAGGTTTCCATAGAAGACCTTAAAAGATGTATCCGCAAAGGCACAACCAATCTTGATTTCTTCCCTACATTCTGTGGCTCTGCATTCAAAAACAAAGGTGTACAGCTGGTTCTGGATGGCGTTGTTGATTATCTGCCATCACCAACTGAAGTTAAGCCTCAGCCTCTGACAGATGAGGATGGTGAAGAGACAGGTGAAGTTGCAACTGTTTCAGCAGAAGAGTCTCTGAAAGCTCTTGCATTTAAGATTATGGATGACAGATTCGGAGCACTAACCTTTGTAAGAATATATTCGGGCGTTATCGAAAAAGGCATGACCATCATGAACTCTTACACAGGTAAAACAGAGCGTGTAGGTCGTATGGTAGAGATGCATGCGGATGACAGAAACGAAATCAGTCGAGCCCAGGCTGGTGACATTATCGCCATTATCGGTATGAAGAATGTTCAAACCGGTCACACCCTTTGTGATCCGAACAATCCTGTAACTCTTGAGCCTATGATCTTCCCTGAGCCTGTAATCTCAATCGCCGTTTCTCCAAAAGATAAAGGTGGTTCTGAGAAAATGGGTATTGCGATCGGCAAACTGGTTTCTGAAGATCCATCCTTCTGTGTTGAGTCCGATGATGAAACCGGTGAAACGATCCTTAAAGGTATGGGCGAGCTTCACCTTGATATCAAAATCGATATCCTTAAGCGTACCTACGGCATCGAACTGAACGTTGGTAAACCTCAGGTTGCATACAGAGAGACCATTACTCAGGCAATCGAAGACAGCTACACCCACAAGAAGCAGTCTGGTGGTTCCGGTCAATACGGTAAAATCGACTACCGCATTAAACCAGCGGAAACAGGAGCTGGTTTCAGCTTCTCTTCCAGTGTTGTTGGCGGAAACGTACCGAAAGAGTACTTCCCTGCAATCGAGAAGGGCTTTGCCTCTATGATGGCTGAAGGTACACTTGCCGGCTTCCCTGTAGTTGACGTTGAAGTTGAACTATACGATGGTGCTTACCATGCGGTTGACTCCTCAGCTATTGCGTTTGAGATAGCCGCTAAAGGCGCTTTCAGACAATCAATTCCAAAAGCTGCACCTCAGCTCCTTGAGCCGATCATGAAGGTTGATGTGTTCACACCGGACGATAATGTTGGTGATGTTATCGGTGATCTTAACCGTCGTCGTGGCATGATTAAAAATCAGGAGCCGGGAACAACAGGTGTTCGTGTAAAAGCAGACGTACCTCTGGCAGAGATGTTCGGCTATATCGGCACCCTGAGAACCATGACTTCCGGTCGTGGCCAGTTCTCAATGGAGTTCTCGCACTATATGCCTTGCCCAACAAATGTTGCTGAAGAGGTAATTGAAGCGGAAAAAGCCAAGAAAGAAAGCAAAAAATAACCTTTGCTTCCACATCACAGCAAAAAGAGGGCGTTAACTTTAACGCCCTCTTTTTTATGTGTAGTTCATATATTTCTAATCCGAATGGAAAAGCATGGTTACAATTCGTTACGCGCTTATATTCTCATGATTTCTATATTAATCAATATTATATATTGTGCGTATTTGTAAAATATTCGAGCTAATCACCGGGATATGTATCTTCGATCTCAAAAGCATATTTATTAATAAAAACGAGAGACAATATAAAAAAAATAACACCAGGTAAAACCAACACCCATATACTTATATTAAAATAATTCACTCCCAGAACTGAAGCCGCTATAAAAACCAAAATTATCGGCACAATAATTTCACTAAGATGTTTCGCATTCATTGTTGCAACTTTTCCCGCTATCAATTGTTCGTTAATGTAAACATTACAAAACAGTTCTGCTTTTAGTAGATTAGGTACCTTAAATTCAACAATATAATCCTTATCTCCAACCTTAAAATTATGGCGGCTATTTTTGGCATAGCTCCTTTTTTCCGAAACCAGCACATCATCAATAAAAACCCGCTCTTTACCACTAAATGACGAACCTATAGTTTTAAGTTTCTTACCATCGACCTCAAACTCAAACACTCCTACTTTGCCTTTGGATTTATTTGCCCTCAAAGATTTCTTTGGTTCCGCTTCGGGAGACTTATACGGGTTCGTTGAAAAATTCATAAAAATCGCCTTTACCTTATTAGCTTATGTAACATTGCAAAACAATGCCTCTGTGCTACGAAATCTGATCGCTTACCCATTCAATAAGTTGCTGTGGATTCAACTTCTACAGCAATCCTTTCCTTCAGATAACAGGCTACACTTTCAGAAATGTCGTCAAACAAAATAAACTCTTTATCGTCTAAATTCTTAAGAACTACATCATAACTATGACCTTTTTTTGCCAAGCCATTATCCCACGGCTTTCCTCTGCGCGTTGAAGAAGCCCCACCATCTCTGTGCAGTTCAACATTAATTTCCGAAATTTCGTTAAAGCTGAATCTAATCTCATTTTTAATTTTTCCGAATACTGTTTTTCTGATTATCAGATTATCAGATTATCACTGCCCAATAATATCTTTCTGGTCTTTATTATCGACATAAATATACCCCACATAATAAGAGGACCGACAGCAGCAAAAATAAAGGTGAAAAAACCTATCATCACAGCCATAAGCATCGACTCTTCTGCAAATACCGGAATAGCTCCTGTCAAAACATAAGAGACAAAGCCAAAACAAATTGCAGATGCAATTGCTATCACTGCGCCTCTGAAACCATTTACCTCATGACATGTATACTCTTCAACATTATCTTTTATTGAATGGCTAAATCCAAAGCCCTGATCGACAACGCCATCCTCTGTCCTTTGAATATCTCTGGTAAAAGTTTGAGATGAGACGACATTGGTACAAACCGGAATTGCAAAACGGTATAGCGGACTCATGTCAGGCAAATCGCCCAAAAGCTCCAGAAACCACTTCACCTCTGTCTCTTTATTTACAGATACAAACTCATCAGGTATTTCTGACAGATCTATATTGAAATCTATAACTGTTTTTCCATTGGAGGCATATACATTAACTTGACAACCTCTGCCAAACAGAAAATTGGACTTGTATTTTTCTCCATAACATGCAAGCGATAACTTATATGATGAGAACAGATCATGCCTCCTGTTAACAACCATTGCTCCTGAAACAGCACCATAAAAAACAGGAGGAAACTGATGCAAGATCAGAGTTGCTTTACCATACTTAAACCACCGAAGAGTTTGAGCAACACAGTGAATAACCAGAAAAAATCCCATATAAGGAAAAAAGTACATTAATTTATGCAACTCTAATTTGTCCGACTCTGCAATCACAGGAATCGCAAACCGGCAAATCAAAACCCCGACTATTAACCAAAGAACGCAAATAATCCACAATGGAATTAATTTGTGAATCACCCCTCCCACAATTCTGTTATCACCAAATATTGAATATGTTCGCCACGGCTCTTTTGCAGAAAAAGATATTTTTAATAATAGGCACGCTCCCTTCAGGTAGATAAATATTGATAACATTAAAAACAGACCTAAAAATAAAACGCCTCTGATGACATTATCTTTACCAATAAAGCTGGAGGTATCTATCTTACTGTAATCACCACTTGCATCTGCATAAACAACAACCGGCTGTTCTAGCTCAAGTACCTTATTTAATCTATTCCGTACTTCATCAATGCCGCTGTCAACGCTAATAACAGAATTTCCTGTATGCTCATTTCCATCCAGACTAAACAGATATTTAACCGATATCTCTCCTGCCCTCTCTCTGTTTTCTGCATATGATGAAACAACACCATCTACTTTATTAAGAAATATATCGTCAAATAAACCACCGATAAGACCGGAACTATTGAAATAAAACAACAGACTCCCAACAACAATTAAAACAATAGCAACTGTCTTAGGTATAAATGTGTAAACGTTAATTTTCATCGTGTCTCAACTAAAGTCATAAGATCATTTGTTTGATTTATTCGCTCAAATCACTGAACTCAGCCTGCCAGATCTCCACAATCTCCCGTCCGAACAGGTAAAAGATTATTTGCAAATCTTTATACATGTCCTGATTACATACCGCCAGACTTATCTCCGCAGCCTCATCCGGTGGATAACCATAAGCTCCACATGAAATTGCAGTAAAAGCAATTGAACTACAGTTATTTTCAAGCGCCAGATTAAGAGAGTTAATGTATGAGTTTTTTAACACCTGCGCTGAGCCTCTCTCCCTATCATAAATTGGTCCGGCAGTATGTATCACATATTTGCAATTGAGGTTACCTGCCGTGGTAATTCGCGCTTCTCCAAACGGGCACCTTATACCATTTGTTGATTTTACTTTCCTGCATTCCTCCAATAACCTGGGGCCGGCAGCCATATGAATGGCTCCATCAACGCCTCCGCCACCAAGCATTATCGGATTAGCTGAATTAAGTATTGAAACTGCAAAAAATGCCTCATCTTCAAAATCATGCTGTTCAAATCTCACAAGCCTGGCTAGTCGCTTGGAAGAATCAATACAGCAATTTGTATTAAGGTAACTGTTCTAAGATAGTTTTCAACCTTATTTATCTAAAAGCCTCATCGTAACTATCTGACCATTACACTCAATAGTATCACCATTATAAATCTTCTTCCTTTTTCTGGTTTCAACCTCACCATTTACTTTAACCAAACCGTCGGCAATCATCATTTTTGCTTCTCCACCACTACTGGCAATACTCTCAAATTTAAGAATCTGAAAAAGTACTAACGGCTCACTTGTCATCTCAATTTCTCTCATATTTTCTCCTCAACTAATTCCGATGATAACGTAGAACACGCCCTTTGAATTTATGCTTTAAGTATTCAGTATTCTCTGGTTTTTCCTGACTATGAGAATAACCAAGGCTCACCATTTTCTTACTAAAACAAGCATGGTGCCCTCTTCCAGGATCAACCAGAATGACATCACCATCAATAGCAATATGCCTATTAATAAAACCAGAAAGCAATTCAACATGGGCTCGCTCATAAAGAATATCGCTTCCAATAATAAGATCAAATTCCCCCAAAGAACAATATTCATCCCCCCACCCAGTCAGAACAAAAGGTATCTCTTTTCCACCATTGAGTATTACATTTTCTCGAAGAAAATTTTCCGCCTCAGGATGGTAATCTGTTGCTGAAATATCCATTAACCTATCATTCAGCACCAAACTTGCCAGGCCAATGCCACACCCAACCTCAAGAATTCTTAACCCTCTAGCATCAAAAGAATGCATTAGATTTGCTAAAATCCTGCTTGAATCCCAAACCACCCCAAACAATGGCCAATTGGCTGAAGATATACCAATCTGTTCAGCAATCTGATCGTCATCAGAATATTGCTGTCTATCCCTTAATGTTCTTACATGAATATCGGAATCGCCAAATTCATAAGTTGTATAACGAACACGAACTTTTGTCATAAATACCCTTAAAATTACTAATCCAGTGGCAAGCCAATGAATACGTAATTATTGAGTACCCACAAATTCTGCTTGTTTGAAAACATAATAGATAAAATTTTCTACTCTTATAGAAATCGTAGAATTATCTATTGCGTTGAATATACGCGTCTTAAGAAAATTGTAAATAACTTATTTTGATAAAAAAGTAATGACTGATTCGCAATCTTTAGATTTCATTTGATCATTATGATTCCAAATCCACCATTCAAAATAAAAACAGCTAAACTCATTATTAAGTGGAGAGAATCGTTAGAGCTACATAATGGATAACTTAATAAAGTCAGAAGTGATTGAGCCTGAAAAGACTGAAATACTCTTTTCAAACCTGAAATCAGGGGTGTTTGCCCATTGTGTTATCTC
>QZLD01000234.1 GCA_004796385.1 Gammaproteobacteria bacterium
CTTGTGCCTTTTCCCGCAGCTAAGATTACAACGCTTATCATTATTTCATCTCTCCATATGATCCTGTGTCCGGCATAAAATCTACCAGTTCTCGGCTCGAAAACAAAGTGATTATTAAAGCACCGGAACGTTATTGTTTTATTAAGGCAAAATTCTGAGCCTTAGAAAAGCTCTTCCAATGGCCACCTTGGACGAGGCTGGAATGATTCTTCCGGCTCTTGCCCCTGCAATAGTCTTATGCAACCGGCATAGGCAATCATTGCACCATTGTCTGTGCAATACTTGAGTCCGGGGAAATAGAGTTTGCCACCAAGACGTTTTATCTCTACACCAAGAGCTTCACGCAGGCGCAGGTTAGCTCCGACACCACCTGCAACCACAAGGGTTTTTAATCCGGTCTCTTTGATAGCGCGACGACATTTTATAACCATGGTATCTACTACTGCCTCCTGAAAGGCGCAGGCGATATCGGCGCGGGTTTGATCATCATCAGGGTTGTCGCGAACTGTAGTTATGGCAAAGGTTTTCAGGCCGCTGAAGCTGAAATCCAGTCCCGGTCTGTTTGTCATTGGGCGTGGGAAATGAAATCTGTCGGTGTTGCCTTTTTCTGCAAGTTTTGCCAATGAAGGGCCTCCTGGATATGGCAGACCTAAAAGCTTGGCTGTTTTATCGAATGCTTCGCCTACGGCATCGTCCAACGATTCTCCCAATAGGGTGTAGTTGCCGAGTTTATCAACTCTTATTAATTGGGTATGACCACCGGAAACCAAAAGGGCAATAAACGGAAACTTGGGTTTCTCCTTTTCCAGCATTGGGGCCAACAGATGTCCTTCCATATGGTGAATACCTATTGCGGGTATTTTAAGGCTCCACGCCAGTGTTCTGGCGGCAGTTGCACCGACAAGCAGCGCCCCCATTAATCCTGGACCTCTGGTAAATGCAATAGCTGAGATCTCGCTCTTGTCCATATTTGCCATTTGCAATACCTCTTTTACAAGAGGAATCACCTTGCGAATATGATCTCGTGATGCCAGCTCCGGCACAACTCCACCATATTGGGTGTGCATTTCCACCTGACTGTAGAGGGCATCAGCTATTAAGCCCTTTTCGCTGTCGCAGATGGCTACGCCAGTTTCATCGCAAGATGTTTCAATTCCTAATACGCGCATATTGGTTTTAATTCCTTAATGAAGCCTTCTAACTCTGTTTGGTTCGGCGTATTTTACCAGTTTTTTTTCGCCGAACCATCGTTGCGCACTTTTCAGGTCTTCATCTTTATAGATATTTATCAGGTAGGTGTTGTTTTTCTTGGGGCCAAGCTTGTTGATGACCACGCCTTTGTGTTTAACCAACGCCTCTATCTGCTCTTTTGTGGCCTCGCTAACAAAGCGGATAATCAGTTGTGAGGATGGCTGTTTGACAATTTCTCTTGCGTTATCTTCATTATTTGTAGCATTACTGCCATTACAGGCAAAAAGGAAGCCAGCGAGTAGTAGAGAAACTACTTTTTCAAATAGTATTTTTGACGGTTTCAGCATCATGATATTACTCCGAATGTTAGAAGTTGCTCTTTTAGTAATAAGATATTTTTTCTGGCGCTTAATTCATATTTCTCTCTGAAATATTGAGACTGATAAATATATTCACACTGCAAAAAACCATCAAGCACCCCGACTCTCCCATGAATATAATCATTATCGCTGTATTGGAAGTACTCTCGCCTGATTTTTCTTTCGTAATTCAGTAATTGATCATCATCCCCTGTTGCAAGTAGTGACAGGTCAATGTCGTGTATTAGTTTTTCATCATTGGTTTGTGGATTTGCAGGGTGACAAGTTGCCATTATGTAATTTGCGATAATTTCAATATCCGCTTTTTTGACAGAAAGATTTTCCAGTACTTTTACTGCATAGTCTGCGCTATCTGCCTCATTAGTTTTGGAGGCAGTATCGTAAATGCAGTCATGAAACCACAAGGCACACTCAATCGTGAATGGATATTCAGCAATAGCAGTTATCTCATCCATTGCTATCAGGGTTTGAGCAATATGTTCCAGGTTGTGATAGTGGCGGTGTGGTTCACTGTATTTATTAGAAAGAGAGTTAAAGTATTCAGCTGATACTTTTTCTGGTATATGCGAAAAAAGTTTTTGCCAGCGACTTTGCAGCTGCTGATTATTTGCCTGCATTTGGAAATATTATGGCGTTTACATTATCAGTGAGGCTTTTGGGGGAGAGAGGTTTTAGTACATATCCTGCAACTCCAGCTTTAATCGCCTTAACAATATTCTCCTTGACGCTTTCACCAGTGACCATAAGCAGAGGCGCTTTGTTGAGTTCAGTGTTGGTTTGCAATTTCTCATGCAGCTGTAAGCCAGAAAGTCCCGGCATATGCCAGTCACAGACAATAAGGTCGAAGCGAAATTCTTTGATTTTGCTCAGGGCATCTTCTCCACTGCTTGCCTCCAGCATATCTATGTAGCCATCTTTTCGCAGAATCTCTTTGATAATCATTCTTGTAGATGGATCATCTTCAACCAACAGTATCTTTTTCTCTTTTTTTTCTGCTGTTAAACTCATTGCTTTGTCCGTTGCATTTAGTTATCACCTTCACCTTTATATGCCACATTGGAACTATAGCACAGACTTATTGATTGCATAGTTCCCTCTATAAAATTTTCTGTGGCTTCCAGTAATTCATTAGTGGAAAACTCTTCCGGATGTAGTGGTGCGCCTATGATTATCCGAATAGTTCCAGGGCGTTTAGTGAATGTTCTTTTCGGCCAGAAGTCACCGGAGTTGTGCGCAATAGGTAGCACAGGAGCCTTTGTTTTTTTTGCAAGAAAGGCGCCGCCAATATTGTATTCTCCCTTTTCTCCCGTAGCAGTGCGGGTCCCTTCCGGGAAAATTATGATATGATTGCCTTTCTCCAGTTCTCTCGAGCCTTCAGCAACAACCGCCTTTAGTGCTTTACGGATCTCATTTCTGTCTATGGCAATGCTGCCCATAGCTTTAAGAGCCCAACCGAAAAAAGGTATGGAGATAAGCTCCTTTTTAAGCACCCAGACATGATTGGGAAAGATTGTTTGCAGAAATATAGTCTCAAGTGTCGACTGATGCTTTGGCATAATAATGGCTGGTTGCTCAGGTATATTTTCCCTGCCTTCTATCTGTAATCTGATACGACAGAAAATTCTTAAGGAGATCAGGTTTGTGCAAGACCAAATGCGCAGAAATGTGCGGGCCAGAGTTTGTGAGAAAAATGCTGTAATCACGATTATAGTTCCAAAAAAACCTATTGAGAGCATAAATACAATGGTAAAAAGGATAGAGCCGATAAACTGAATTGGTACGAAATATTTTTGTGAGGTGTTTGTCATCTTGTTATTCTCGTTTTTTGATCTTGCTTTTCTTGCATTTTTGTTATCAGCAAAGATATTTTGCTATCTCTGCCAGATCTTTAAATACTTTTGGTGCTCTTTGATCTATTTCATTTTGCGAAAATCTATGGCCTTTGCCGGTCATCACCATAAATGGTGTCGCGCCAACCCTGATTGCCGCGTCAATATCCTTAATCGAATCGCCAACCACGATTGTTTTTTGCAGATCTATGCCGTTTTCTTGTTGTAACTGTTCCAGCATTCCGGTTTTGGGTTTGCGGCAGTTGCAATTGTCAGCAGGGGAGTGGGGGCAGAAGTAGATCTTCTCTATTTTGCCTCCGGCTTTTTCAACCAGAGTTGTCATTTTATGGTGCATTTGTTCCAGTGTTTGTAAATCAAAATAACCACGAGCAATACCTGATTGATTGGTAAAGACAAAGACTTTGTAGCTGCTGCGGCAGAGTTTTGCAATTGCCTCGATGCTACCGGGAATTGGTTGCCACTCTTTTGGGGAGCGGATGTAATCATCGGAATCCTCATTGATTACTCCGTCCCGATCAAGAATTATTATCTTTTGCTGGTTTTCCAACATTTAACTTTTCAGGCTTTAAAGCAGTGAGATGTCGGCAACCTGCATAAACAGATTGTTGAGTTTGCCCAACATTGCAATGCGGTTGAATTTAACCTTTTCATCTTCAGCCATTACCATAACGTTATCGAAGAAGGTATCGACAGTTTCTTTAACTGCAGCCAGCTCGGTAAGTGCTTCGGTATATTTATGCTCTGCCAGCAGTGGTTCAACCTTGGTTGCAACCTGTTCCAGCTCTGTGAATAGAGCTTTTTCGGCATCTTCTGCCAAAAGGTGCTCATCTATAACTGTTTCACTTGAAAACTCAATCTTCTTAAGGATATTCCTGATTCTTTTATTAGCAGCTGCCAGTGATTCTGCCGCAGGATTGTCGGCAAAGCCGGTACATGCCTGTATGCGTTTGTCAAAGTCGGTCAGTTCCTGTGGTTCAACCGACAAAACTGCTTCAAAGATACTTGCTGAAACACCTTTTTCCAGATAATAGCCTTTGAGCCTGTCCATAATAAATATGGTGACGTTTTTCAGGGTCTCTTCGCGATTAATCTCGCCTGGGATTGCTGAGATGGCTTTTTGCAAAAACTCTTTCAGATTAATGTCGTAACCCTTTTCAATTAGGATACGGATTAGTCCGAGTGCAGCACGACGCAGTGCAAACGGATCTTTATCGCCGGTAGGCAAGAGCCCGATGGCAAAAATTGCAGAAAGGGTGTCTATTCTGTCAGCAATGGCTGCTATTGCTGATATATCTGAAGATGGCAGAATATCTCCTGCAAATCTTGGTTGGTAATGCTCTTCGATTGCCTGTGCGACAGCAGCACCTTCTTTATCATTCAGTGCGTAGTATTTACCCATGATGCCTTGCAGTTCAGGAAACTCACCAACCATATCGGTGAGCAGGTCGCACTTGGATAGCATGACTGCGCGGGTAACGGTTTCCTGTGACAAGTTTAGCGTATTTGCAATAGTTGCAGCGATATCGGCAGCCCTTGCGGATTTGTCATAGATGGAGCCGAGTTTATTTTGAAATACAACCGATTTAAGCCTTTCCAGATTGTTTTCCAGCCGCCGTTTTTTGTCTTGATTCCAGAAGAAAGAAGCATCAGCAAGGCGTGGACGTATAACCCTTTCGTTGCCCTGTTTGACTACCTCAGGGTTGGTGGTATCAACATTGGAGATTGTGATGAAAAGCGGCAGTAATTTGCCTGAATTGTTTACAACAGGAAAATACTTCTGGTGATCCTGCATACTGGAGATAAGTGCCTCCTGCGGCACTTCGAGAAACTCTGTGTCGAAACCGCCGGCAATGGCGACCGGAAACTCAACCAGCCCTGTCACTTCGTCGAGAAGGTCTTCATCAATGATCGCTTCGCCGTTATTATCGGTGGCAGTATTCATTACCTGCTTCCTGATCAATTCTTTTCTGACAGAGAAATCCGCAATAACCTTGCCTTTTTCACTTAAGATTCTCTCGTAGTCGGCAGGAGATGTTACTTGTATCTCTGAGGGGGCGTGAAAACGGTGGCCTCTGGTACTGGTTGCAGATTCAATATCGAGGATTTTGGTTTTCAGGAGCGAATCGCCAATCAACGCCAATACCCAATGAACAGGGCGCACAAACTCAGTTTTATTTGCGCCCCAACGCATTCTCTTAGGGATAGGCAGTGTGTCAAGTGATTGCTGGATAATCTCCGGCAGAAGTTCTGCTGCAGCCTTGCCCTTTTGTTGCAGCTTATAGAAAAGCCAGCTGCCTTTATCGGTTTCGAGCTTATCGAGATTGTCTACAGTAGTACCACACGATCTGGCAAAGCCTTCGGCTGCTTTGGTTGGGTTGCCGTCTTTATCGTAGGCTGCTTTTAAGGCTGGGCCTTTGCGCGCTATCTCCTGATCCTGCTGCTGTTCATCCAACCCCTGAACCAAAAGGGCAAGACGGCGAGGAGTGGCAAAACTCTTGTGTGATTCGATATTAAGTTTTGCCTGTGACAAACGATTAAGAATACCATCCGAAAACGCTGCGCTCAGTTTTGATAACGCCTTTGGCGGTAGCTCTTCGGTGCCGATCTCGATTAGAAAATCTGTCTTGTTCATTATTTATCCCCCTTAACCAACATCGGAAAGCCGAGGTTCTCACGACTGTCGTAATAAGCCTGAGCAACGGCTCTGGCAAGAGAGCGGACTCTTAAGATAAAGCGCTGCCTCTCTGTTACCGATATTGCCTTGCGTGCATCAAGCAGGTTAAAGGTATGAGATGCCTTAAGCACCATCTCGTATGCCGGTAGCGCTAAACCATTTTCGATCAGCTTATTGCTTTCGGACTCGCAGGTATCGAACCAGTTGAAGAGGGCTTCGGTGTTAGCGTGTTCAAAGTTGTAAGTAGACATCTCAACTTCGTTCTGGTGGAAGACATCACCATAGGTGACAGTGCCGTTCGGGGTGTTTGCCCAAACAAGATCAAAGACACTGTCGACTCCCTGAATATACATTGCCAGGCGTTCAATGCCGTAGGTAATTTCACCGGTAACAGGCGAGCAGTTCAGCCCACCAACCTGTTGGAAGTATGTAAACTGCGTTACCTCCATACCGTTGAGCCAGACCTCCCAGCCAAGCCCCCATGCGCCCAGAGTTGGAGACTCCCAGTTATCCTCAACAAAACGTATATCATGCTCAAGTGGATCGAAGCCCATGGCCTTAAGTGAACCGAGATACTGCTCCTGAATGTCGAGAGGAGAAGGTTTGAGCACCACCTGAAACTGGTAGTAGTGTTGCAGACGGTTGGGGTTTTCGCCGTAGCGACCATCGGCTGGTCTTCTGGATGGTTGAACATATGCCGAACTCCATGGCTCCGGGCCTATAGCTCTTAGGAATGTGGATGGATGGAAGGTGCCGGCACCTACCTCCATATCCAGAGGTTGTACAATTACACAACCGCGCTCAGCCCAGTATTGCTGCAGCGCCAGTATTAATCCCTGAAAGGTTTTGAGATCATAAGACATTATTTTGCCTGCCCTTTATTGTCTGCCTAAAAAATAATAAAGCCGCTATTCTACGGAAGATTGGCGTTTGAAGAAACAAGTTTTCCAATTATCATCAAATGAAATATAAAAAATTCATTTCATAAAACATAGCTCTCTGTGGTTACTAAAGAATTTATAAATAAACCTGATAAAATGCTTAGGGCAACTCTGATTAGTTAGTCAAAAGAGACGAAAGGAACTCCGCAAGCAAGATATATCAAGCAGATAAGTGGGTTTACAAGCACCGCCCAGCGCAGCAATTCTCTCTTGCAGGCAATTAATCAACGTGCTTTTTACTATCAAGTTAATAAGTAGAGCATTGCTGCTCATTAAACAGCAAAACAAAAACATAACCAATCCAATCATAAGAGAAATAACAAATGAGCAATACAAATAAAACCTTTGCAGCAAGGTGCTATGATCTCTTACTGCAAATTCCAAATGGAAAAATAACTACCTATGCTGCTATTGCTACCGCTTTAAACAGCAAAGCATATCGTGCTGTGGGAAGCGCTATGGCAAAAAATGAGCAGCTTATTAACATTCCCTGTCATCGTGTCGTTAAGAGCAATGGCTGTGTTGGCAACTACAGGCTTGGAACAGAAGAAAAAATAAAGATTTTGCAAAAAGAAGGCATTATGATTAAGAATGGCAAAATCATAAACTTTTCCAGATACCTTTACTCTTTCAATTAATCAAGAGAGGCATTTATGAATTCAATTATTGTCGATTTTAACAGTCAAGCATCCGTGGAAAGCGCTCTAAAAACTCTACTTGAAAAAACCGGCTCGCTTGCTGCTTTAAAAGCCAATATTACCAAATTCGGAGAGGCTGACTGCTTTGGACGTACAGAAGAGGTTTTCTCTTTTAACTTCGGAGAGGAGATAGATGGTGTTTTTCATCCTTATAAAGAAGAAGGAGAAGACGAAGAATACTCCCTGCATATCCAAAACCTTATGCAATCAATTGAGGAGAGAAAACAGCGAGGCATTGAAGATGACCAGTCACTGCAAATCGACATTAACCGCTGCGAGGCAATGAAATACAGCACCAATGAAGAGATGTTTTTTGAACAGGTGCAAAACTTTCCTGCATTAATTCCGTCATTGCATGACTATGTTGCACAACTCGAAAGCCTTCACAGACAATATGATATACCGGAAACAACTAATTACGGAGGAACCGCAGGACTTGATGCGGCCCAGTCTCTTTTAAAATGCGGCGCGGAATATACGGAAAAGTTCGTAGATTTTCTTTGTGCTGCACGAGTCCTTGAGAAAAATGAATCGATTCTTGAACTTATACTGAAAGATAACGATTTTACAGAACAGACCTGCCGCTTCATATTTACACAGGTTTTGATGCACTACCGCGATGAAAGAACGGAAACATGGCGCCAATACTCTGCTGATCCGCGCTTTATCAACTTCGTCAAAAATGATCCTGAAACCACAATAAAGATTATGCTTAATGCAATTGTTGATACCTCTTTTTCAGCATTTCTGACAAAACAGGATTATGCAAACAAGGCCCC
>QZLD01000086.1 GCA_004796385.1 Gammaproteobacteria bacterium
GTTTTAGGTTTGTTTTCTGTTTCAGGTGTTGTAGCCGGACCATCTTCGTTGTTTTCATTATCAGAAGTATCAGTATCTGCTATTTGATTTTCGGTATTGTTATTCGTATCTATGTCGTTTTCGATTTTTTCTTCTTCAGCTTTTAAAGGAGTTTCGGTAGTATCTTTTTCCAGACTCTCTTCCTGAGAAATAACAACTCTGTTTTTCTGCACAGCATATGGTTCTGTTTTTAATAAATTCCCAATATATGGATTATGTCTGTGTTCGCGTTCCTGCTTACCAACAAAATAACCAAGGCAAAAACTAATTATAAAAAATAGTAGCGAGATAATGATCCATGTCTTTATAGATTTTTTTTTAATTATTATTACATCCATCTTTTACTCCATTTTTTTTAATACCTTTTGTAACGCATCTGAAAAAAGATATTCCAGAAACGGGATTTTATCTGTAAGCGTGTGACCACTGTCAATTATATGCAGATCGGCGTTAAAGGTCCCGGAAAATCTGATCGCGCTTGCCGGAGGCACGATATCATCATGTTTTCCATGAATAACCACAAATCTATCAGCTTGCGCTAGTGGTTCTTCATCATATCCCGGCATATAAAGCGCCGGGGCCAACAGAAATAACAGATTCGGCTTTAGTGTTTTACTGGCATGAGCGGAAACATATCCACCCATACTGGAACCCACCATCACTAACGGATGACCTTTGATTTGTAGTGAAAGCAGATATTCAATCCTCTCATCAGGATTCATACTAAAGCGATAATCGGGGCTTTCTACTGCAAAGCCGATATTTTTTGCGATAGCTGCCAAACGTTTGATTTTTACACCCCAAGGGCCACTCTCTTTGCCATGAGCAAACCAAACTACGCCGTTGTGTTTAATATCCATTATTTTATCCTGAGCCGCTTTTTTATTTCTTGTAAAGTTTGTTTGTAGGCTGGGCAGTTTTTATCTTGTTTTTTATTACCTAGAGCTAAAGCTTTTTGAGCATAAGTATGTGCTTGCTGTAGTTGCATTTTATCGTTGCCTGCTTTTTCCATAAGTATATGAGCCAGATTATTATATATTACCGCTGAGCCTGAATGGTTTTCTATAGCCTTTTTTAAAGTATCTATAGCCTCATCGATTTTTTTCAGATTATATAGTGAATCTGCTTTGCCTATTATTGCTGTTTGATTATCAGGCCATTTTTTCAATGCAGTATTATAAGCGGTAAGAGAAAGATTAAAATGACCATTGCGACTAAAGCCGTAAATCTCATTTAGATACTCCTGCTTGTAAGCCAGTGAAAGATTAACCGAAGCAGGTATTGCTGTCACCGGAACAGCAACCATCCCCCAGTTATGTGCACGTATCCAGGTTCTGCTGAAAACCTTCCAGCCTACAACATGGTTTTTCTGTGCGCCGCTATGTAGAGTAACTGTACCATTAACGCTATCGTAACCAATTACTACTGCGTAATGCCATCTCGGTATTAGTTCCAACCCTAGATTTTGTAGAACAATAACCGGATTGCCGGCTGCGATTTCTGTAGTTAATTGTTGGTAATTGTCAATAGTGTAAGGAATCATGCCGTTTTTACGAATATTTTCTACTAATGATCTTTGTAAACTGCCTTTTAACTTTGTATTAAATGTATCTGCAATTATTTGCTGATAATTAACCTTTTTCTTTTGCCATAAATAGACCATATGCAGGGCTGCAGGGCCACAGTGATATTGCTCCTGTTTATAAAAAGGGAACTCTTTTAAAAAATATTTTTCAGGAATATCCGCAGATTGGTGTGGTATTTTCGCAGTATAAATGCTGGAGCAGTTGGGTAAAAAAAGAAGCAGGGTTAACGCAACTGAAAATTTCAGAAAGCGTATAACCCTGCGAGTGATATACATGGTAGTTTTGGGAGAACTATTTTTTAACAACAAACGGGAAAATATCTGTATAACCTGCAATATCTGTAATCAGCAATACAATAAATGTGATAAAGATTATTGCCAGAGCATCTCCTCCTGCAGGTATGCTATCAATATTTTTAGCAATCAGATCAATTTCGGCTGGAGTCATTGACTCAACGCCGGATATAACTTGTTGTAGCTCCATCCCGGAATTTTTAACAGCTTGCTGAACATCTTTTCTTTGCAGGAAATCAGCGACTTTTGCTTTATCCATGTTTAGTATGGTGTTTGGAGTAGCCTTGATTGGGCTAACCATAGCTGCCTGAGCTGGCGATATAAGACACACTGTTAAAAAAAGCATTGATATAAATCCAGCTGTCAGATCCCTAATATTTCTCATCTTAATTACTCCTCAAATTATATAAACCAAATGATGGCTGATATTAACCGCAATAATGTCTAAAATCAATCAAGCTATTTTAACTGAAGCCTTTAGGGCAGTTTCATTGTATTGACGAATAAATTTTAAAAATTGGATGTTAACCCGCATATTTCACAAATACGCATAATTCTTTATTTATAATATTGATGAATAAGGGAATTATGGGTACATAAGAGGGTAAAGAATTGTAACCATGCTTTGCTATCCGGTTTCTGGCTTGTTCTTGAATCTATATTTGCACGATCCTTCCTTGA
>QZLD01000285.1 GCA_004796385.1 Gammaproteobacteria bacterium
ATGGAATGGTGAATATCTGGAGTTTTAGTTTTATTTTATTAATGAGTTGTTATTCCAGTGGGTTTGTATAATGAATATCCATGAGATAAAAATATCTGCCGGAACCTTGGTTCCGGCGCAATGAAAAGCAGGGTCTAAAAATTATGTTAATAGAAGACCCATTTTTGGCTGCTTGAAACTCCCGCAATTTGACCGCCAATAAAGTATATTTTCCCCTTATGTTCAATCGGATGAAAGTTGGTAAAGCTGTAAGTTTCTGCGGCCGATCCGGAATCTTGTCCATGAAACGTGTTTATAACTTCCCATTTATCCTGAGTGTTATTGTATCTCTCAACTTCTTGTACTGGGATAGTACGAGCATTATTGTAACCAAAAAAGGCTATTATTTTAGTATTTATGGTTGTAAGACCTGAGTAGCATCGTTCGATTTGGAAATCGGCAGTTGTAAGCCACTCTTGTGCTGTTATATCAAGAATATTAATGTTGTTTTGATCGTATGATTTGTCCATAAAAAAGAAATCGGTTGTATTTGCCAGATATGTTTTGTCATCTTCGTTAGCAATAGATGTAATCTGTTTTATTACGTTGTAGGTGAGAATCTCACCATTCTCCAGTGGGAAATAGGCTTTTTCAGCAATATTTTTCACAATGCCTACAAGACGGGAATCGGTATTTGTAACAGGGACAGTTACTTTAGAAAGCCATGTGTCGGTTTCTGTATCATATGTGTATATTTCAAATTGCCATCCCGATTCTGTTGCATCAACTGGTTTTGCCGAATATATTTTTTTGTTGTATGCCCAATTAATATGATCTTCTATAGGGTATTCATTATTCATGTTCGTTAGATTTGTCACTTCTTTTTCTGAAATTCCATATTTTTGGAACTGGTTATTTCCAAGAAGATAAGTTGTTGAATTATATATAACAGTATCTCTAAAATCACCGATCATTTCTTTTGGTTGTTCCTTGGTCCATTCGCTCGTATTAAGGTTTAAAGTAATTCTGGAATATTTAGTTGCCGTATCAGCATAATAAGGACTGTATACATGCCAAAATGATATTACTTTATTATCAGCATAAGAAAATCCGGCATATGAATTGACATTGCCATCAGGTAGATCTGCAAAAGCGCTAGAGTGAAATATTTCATTAAACTGGTTGCTGAGCCTTTGGATTGAAATATCTCTTTCTCCACCATCTTTTTCCTCATAGCCGATTATGTCTATAACGGTTGTTGGTGATCCTAAAATATCAATTTCTCTTTCAGTAATTATTGGTTTTCTATATTTTCGAAAGGTGTCAACATCACTTATAAGGATATTTTCGATATCTCCTGATTCAAGGGTTATTACTTCAGGTTCTTGGATATAATTGATAAGACCGGAATCACTTACTCCTCCAACTACAAGGATATTGTAATCATGAACAAGCAGACCATGCTGTTTGCGAGGTATGTTTAGTTCAAGTTCTTCAGATTTCCAGATTCCAACTTTTCCTGAAGATGGATCAAGTTCAGATGAATATATATTTCCTGAAATGCCATTTTCGGTTTCTCCGCCAATAACAAAAAGTTTATTATCTTTGACAACACATGATGCGTCCATAATTCCTTCGTTTAAAACATATTCATCGCCACTCCACGAGTCTGTATCAGTGTCATATACAAAAACAGTATTTATTGGTTTTCCGCCTGCATTTTCACGTCCACCTATAATGTACAATTTGTTTTTATTTGCACATGATGCCGCATTTGTGAGTGTTTTCGGCATAGATTCTTTTATAGTCCAATCACCAGTAGTTGTTGAATACTCGAATACTGTTGATACAGGTATGTTTACAAATCCGGTTATTTCTCCCCCCATAATATATACGACGTCTTCTTTTTGACCGTTTATTTCTTTTGTAACTGTTGCTGTCATGTAGTTCTGACGAAAATCTGGATATTTGTGAAGAGCTTTCCATCTCCCCGCCAGCGCATAATAGTCAGCTTGTTCGGAAATGCGCCCTTCGTTACCTTCTTCACTGATCGGTATTATTTGGTAGTGATATAGATTTGGTTCTGCTTTTCCATCAGCCTCTCTGTAAATGGCAAAGGCTTCTTTGTGTTTATATGTTATAAATCCATCGTTATCAACAGAGAGTGATGTAATGGTTTCTTCTCCGGTTACAGGGAGATTTTCAGGGCCGGGAAGGTCGTCTCCGTTGTTTCTTTGCCAGATTATTTTGTATGCGCTGGCTCCTTCAACCTGTTTCCATTTTATGCTCATGAACTTTTGGGTTTCATTTTTTTCAGGAGCAGGTCTGCTGATTTCATCTACCAGACGAATCTCGTTTGTAGTGTGCAAAAAGGTTGCGGTAGTAGATGGTTCGCTTATTTCTCCTGAAGGATAGATTCCTGCTATTCGGTAATAACAGGTTTCGTCATCCGGGCAATTGGTCAGTTTATGGCTGGTTTCACCTTCGGTTTTTTCCGTATAGGTGTTTTCATCTATTATGCCGTCACTTGATGTTTTGTATATTCTGTAACCGTTCGCTTTTTCCATATTAGACCAATTCAGAAATGAAGCGCCGC
>QZLD01000128.1 GCA_004796385.1 Gammaproteobacteria bacterium
CATCCATGATAAATCATAATGAAAAGCATATATTGGAGGTGCGAGCAACAGCATAATAACAAAGCCTGCAAGTGATAGCATTAATGCGAAAAAACCGACTTTAATAACATGCCATATAAGCCCGAAAAAAGTCGCATTAAAAGAGAAACCTCTAAGGTCAGATTCACTCATTTTTATTCCCCTTTAATTGAGTCGTTGAAATGGTTGGTGGATGATATAGCAAATTCTCATCTATAACAACTCATGTTTTAACAATATGTTATAGGTTTTTATCGGGCAAAAAACTCTGTTATTCCACATTTTCAAAGCGGCAAAAATAGCTTATAAAATCGCTTTGCTATAATAAAACTATAACTTGACTATACTTGTTTTCGGGTGTACTAATGTTGAATTGATTCTCGGCTTATGGTTGCGAACAGAATTTCTAAAACGGAGAGAGAAAAATGGATTGGAAAGTACAAACGGAAGAGATGGTTGGTAAATGGACCGACATGCAAAAGAAGATGTGGGATAACTGGCTGGAAGCAGTTAAAGGCTTTGGAAAAAACCAGGCCACTGAAATCTGGCAGGCTGACTACAAGAAAAACCTTAATGCCTGGGAAGATTCTGTGCGTAAAGCACTTGATCAACAGGTTGAGTGGACCAACAAATGGGCCGAAAAGGTTAACTGCGAAAACGGCACCCCTGAGGTTGTTACCAAGTGGGCAAATCAGGTACAGGATATGATGAAAGGCTGGACAGAGGCGCAGACCCAGCTTTGGGGTGCGTGGTTCGAGAGCGTTAAAAGTCTTGATCCGGCACAAATTGCTTCCAACTGGGACACAGAAGGCCAGCAGGTTCTGATTGCATGGCAGGAAGCAGCGCAAAGAGCGCAGGAGGCCCTGAGCGAATGGTCAAAAGCCGGTTCGGAAATTATCAAAAATACGGCTGACGGTAAAAAATAGATCATGTAATTGTTAGTAAGATAGTTTTTTGAAAAGGCGATATTTATATCGCCTTTTTTGATTTGAGGCGGTTGGGTTAGAAAAATATGATAGCACTTATTCAGAGGGTAACTCATGCAGAGGTAGTTGTAGATGGCACAACTACCGGAAAAATTGAAAAGGGCATCCTGGCACTTATCGGTGTGCAGAAAAGCGACAGTTCTGCTTCTGCAAAACGACTGTGCGAGAGAATTTGCGGTTACAGAATCTTCCCCGATAGTGAGGATAAAATGAACCTCAGCCTTAAGGATATTAATGGCGGATTACTTTTGGTGCCGCAATTTACCCTTGCAGCAAATACAAAGAAAGGCACCAGAGCCAGCTTTGCTTCGGCAGCACCGCCTGATATGGGCAACCAGCTGTTTAACGAGTTTTGCGACCACTGTCGTGGAACAATGGGGAATATTCAAACCGGAATTTTCGGCGCAGATATGAAGGTATCTTTGCTCAATGATGGGCCAGTAACTTTCTGGCTGGAATCCTGAGATTTTGTGTTCCAGTAAAATAAACCAAATCTCCAGTTATTCACTATTATTAAGATTACATGCTAGAATTACCTCTTAATAAAAACCGGAATTATTATGAAAAGCAGAACCGCTCAGATTGCGCGCAAGACCAAAGAGACCGATATCGAGATCGCGATTGACCTTGATGGTACCGGCAGCGCCACCCTCAATACAGGAATCCCGTTCTTTGACCACATGCTCGATCAGGTATCGCGCCATGGCCTTATTGACCTTACTGTTACTGCCAAAGGCGATCTGGAGATAGATCAGCATCACACCATCGAGGATATCGGCATTACCCTTGGCCAGGTGTTTAAGGAGGCTGTTGGTGATAAAAAAGGGATAAGCAGATACGCTCATGCCTATGTGCCTCTGGATGAGGCTCTTTCCAGAATCGTTATAGATATCTCCGGCAGACCGGCTCTTGAATATCACGTTGACCTGCCCTACCCTGAGGTTGGCGGGATGGATGGCGACCTGATCCGCGAGTTTTTTCAGGCTTTTGTCAATCATGCCGGAGTTTCTCTGCATATAGACAATATTCGCGGGCTTAATTCGCATCATATCGCTGAAACCATCTTTAAGGCATTTGGCAGGGTGTTGCGTCAGGCGGTAACTATTGATGAGCGCTGCAAAGGAACAACCCCTTCCACCAAAGGGCAACTGTAAATAAAGATAAGAAATAATAAAATGGTTAAGATAGCTGTTATTGACTATGGCATGGGAAATCTGCGTTCGGTTTCCAAGGCCCTTGAAAAAGTATCCCCTGAGGCGAAAGTGATGATCACATCTGATTCTGCTGCTATTGATAGCGCAGACAAGGTGGTTTTGCCGGGGGTTGGCGCAATAAAGGATTGTCTTGCAGAGATAGACAGACTCAGTCTTCGTGAAGTGATTTTGAATGCCGCTGCCAACAAACCCTTTTTGGGAATCTGTCTGGGAATGCAGGCTCTGCTCAATAGCAGTGAAGAGTGTGGCGGCAGGGAATGCCTGGGGGTTATTCCCGGGCAGGTAGTCAGATTCGGGGCACAGCTTAATTGCGATGAAACCGGAGAGCACCTCAAGGTGCCGCACATGGGGTGGAATCGGGTAGTGCACGCGCAACCTCATCCACTCTGGAATGGCATTGAATCGGATAGCCGTTTTTACTTTGTTCACAGCTATCATGCGCAAACAGATTCTGCACAGCACTCTTTCGGAAAAACCACATATGGCATTGGATTCTCTGCGGCAATCGGGCGCGAGAATATCTTTGCCGTACAGTTCCACCCGGAAAAGAGCCAGAATAACGGGTTACAACTATTAGAAAACTTTATTAATTGGAAAATTTAAAAGGGTGATAAAAATGCAATTAATTCCAGCCATTGATCTGAAAGAAGGCAAATGTGTCAGACTTAGGCAAGGTTTAATGGAAGATGCCACGGTATTTTCGGACAATCCGGTAGAGATGGCACAAAAGTGGGTAGATGCCGGAGCAAAGCGACTGCATCTGGTTGATCTTGATGGTGCTTTTGCAGGCAAGCCGGAAAACTATGCCGCAATCAAGGATATCGTCGAAAGCTTTTCTGAGATAGATATTCAGATAGGCGGCGGTATTCGTGATATTGAGACGGCTGAAACCTATCTTGATCTGGGGCTTAAGTACATAATTATCGGCACCAAGGCTGTCCAGACCCCTCATTTTGTCACCGATATCTGCGCTGAATTTCCGGGTAGTATTATCGTTGGTTTGGATGCCAAGGGTGGCAAGGTTGCTGTTGACGGCTGGTCAAAACTATCTACTCATAATGTTATCGACATGGCGCAGGAATTTGAAGATGATGGCGTTGAGTCGATAATCTTTACCGATATCGGTCGTGACGGCATGATGAAGGGTGTAAATATAGACTCAACCGTGGAGCTGGCTGAGGCCATCTCCATCCCTGTAATTGCATCCGGAGGTGTGAGTACGATAGATGACGTTAAAAAGCTGATTGAGGTTGCCGACGCCGGAATTGAAGGGGCGATAATCGGCAGGGCGTTGTATGAAGGCAGTATAGATTTTGCTGTAGCACAAAAGCTTGCTCTGGAACTTACCGAGGATTGATAAATGGCTCTTGCCAAAAGAATAATTCCTTGCCTTGATGTAGATGCAGGAAGGGTTGTAAAAGGCGTTAAGTTTGTCGATATCCGTGATGCGGGCGATCCGGTTGAGATTGCCAAACGCTATGATGAACAAGGTGCGGATGAGATCACCTTTCTCGATATAACTGCCACATCCGGTGAACGTGACACCATGGTAAATGTTGTTGAGCAGGTTGCTAATCAGGTGTTTATTCCTTTAACTGTGGGTGGTGGTATCCGTAAGGTAGAGGATATCCGCAGAATGCTCAATGCCGGCGCAGACAAAGTGGGCATAAACTCTGCAGCAGTATTTAACCCGCAATTTGTTGCCGAAGCTGCCGACAAATTTGGTTCGCAGTGCATAGTAGTAGCCATAGATGCCAAGAAAGTGAGCGGCGAAGGTGAGTCTCCCCGCTGGGAGATCTTTACCCACGGCGGCAGAAAACCAACAGGGCTGGATGCTATAGAGTGGGCAGTAAAAATGGAAGGTTTGGGTGCGGGAGAGATCCTGCTGACCAGCATGGATAGAGACGGCACCAAGTCCGGCTTTGATCTGGAACTGAACAGCCGCATCAGCAAATCGGTAAATATTCCGCTAATAGCCTCAGGCGGTGTAGGTAATCTGGATCATCTTGTCGATGGGATAAAGATAGGTAAAGCAGATGCCGTACTTGCCGCCAGCATCTTTCACTTTGGCGAATATACAGTGCAGCAGGCGAAGGCGCATATGCAGAAACACGGCATTGAGGTACGTATAGATGAGCGATAACTGGATAGAAGAGCTCTGCTGGAACAACGAAGGGCTGATTCCGGTAGTTGCTCAGGACAGCAAAAGCAACAGAGTCCTGATGATGGCGTGGATGAACAGAGAAGCCTTGCTACAAACTCTGGAGACAAAAAAGGCCGTCTACTTTTCCAGATCAAGACAAAGATTATGGTGCAAAGGTGAGGAATCCGGCCATTTTCAGGAGGTTTCCGAAATCAGAACCGACTGCGATAGCGATGTAATCCTGCTAAGCGTGACTCAGCATGGCGGCATAGCCTGCCATACAGGCAGAGAGAGCTGCTTCTACAAAAGACTGGATAACAAGCAGTGGCTGGATCATGACCCAATAATCAAAGACCCCAGGGATATCTACAAGAAATGAGCGAAGAGATACTAAAGCAGCTTAGCGAAATACTGGAGCAGCGTAAGGGGGCTGATCCGGAATCATCTTATGTGGCAAAACTATACAGCAAAGGGATCGACACCATACTGAAGAAGGTTGGTGAAGAGGCTGCCGAAACCATAATTGCCGCTAAGGACGGGGAAAAATCACAGATAATCTACGAAACCGCAGACCTGCTTTTTCACGTTATGGTAATGCTCTCGCATTTTGATCTGAGCTATGAGGATATCACCGCAGAGTTGGGTAGAAGGTTCGGAGTTTCCGGAATAGAGGAAAAAAACTCCAGAAAAAACAGATAGAGCTATTTGCTGTTAAAAACCGGCAACCCTGTAACTTAACAGCAAATTCAGATACTTTGCCTTTTCAGGATTGATGTGATCCATGGCGATACCTATGCCAAAGTTTTTGCCATTATATTTAATTGATGGCGCTCTGCTTTTAAAACCGTAACCCAAACTGTAGCTGCTTTCAGCAGCCTTCAAACGATAACCCAGATACGGGAAAATCATATTGTGGTACCGTTTCGCCTCGGCAATAAGGCTGTGTGATTCATTAATAGTGTAATTTAAGGATAGAAAATAACGTTTTGGCAGCTTCTGAGTTACATCACGCTCTTTTTCGACTCCTGAGATAACAGGAATAAAAGATGGGAAGCCATCCTCATCTACTTCGATTATATTGGTGGTTGCCGTTGCTTTTGTATAGGTTATATCTTTCCATTGAATTTTCGAAACCACATCATAGCCGCCAAAGGCGATAATCAAATCTTTTATCGGTTGCAGCTTAATAGACAGATCTAAAGAGTAGCCCTTGCCTTTAACATTCTCTTCCGGTCTTTCAAGCAGAACATCTCTGCTGTAGTTGTAATCGAGCCAGAGATCGGCATCGAGATCATCATCTATACTGCTTGCCATGCCATGCAGATTACCAAGAGTCATATTACGGGACAGAATATAATTGAGCTTAATACTGCCTTTAAAAAAATCTCTTGAAGAAAAGCTGTAACCAATATTAATTCCATTAGATTCTATGTGATTGGCATTCAGGTAAAAGTTAAATTCTCTTCCGTTCGCTGGAGAGATATCGTTATTTTTATGATAGATAATCTGGGCAGCATCGTTATTGAAAAGCATTAAATAGTCGTATCTTTTAAAGATGCCTAACTGCCAACCGCAATCGGTAACTCCGATTTCAAGCTGATTATGGGTGAAGGCGATACTACCTCTATCTATAGCATCACCTTTAAGATCATTAATTGTCTGTTTTATAGGCGCTACCTCGCTGTAGCTTTCGCTTTCAGCGAAGCTGTAGAAACCGTATTTGGCATGACAAATAGTTGCAAAACAACCAATGACTAATAGAATTAAATATCTCATTTTAGGAAAAGACCATAAAAAAGAGGCTGTTTAACAGCCTCTTTTGGTTACATAGGAAATAACCTATTAGTAGATTTCCATAGTATCGTCAGAATAGATGATTTTAGTACCGCCACCTTCCATATCTACAATGTCTGCAAAGACAGTTGTTCCATCAGTAATAACCGAATCAAACGGGTAAATATCATCAAAAGGAGATAAAAACGGCATTTGAGCCCAAATGTCTCCGCCATTAGAAATAGTCAGCATATTTTCTTCTTTGTCATAATTATAAAAAAGACCGGAATCTTTATAGCTGACAAATACATCAACAGACGTTGACTCATCAATATTCTCTCCATCTACAACATCAAAAAGGTGCTGTATATCCATATCGACATAAACATCCACATCTGTATTCTCAATATCTATAAGAAAATCCAAACCAATATTCAAGGATGCAGTTCCTGTTCCTGAAGCTGTACAAACATCCCAGAATAGGTAGTCGTTATCTGCTTCATATGCTGCAACATCAGCACAACCGTAAGCCAAACCGTCATCAGCATCCATAGAAACCGTGGCCGTCGCCTCAAGTGTTTCTCCAAAGTTACTGGAAAATCCACCGGAAAGGGTTATTTCCAGGTTATCAAAAGCGAATCCAAAGCTGTCTGTTTGTTCCCACTCATCGCTACTGACAAAATCCTGCTCATTGCTATGAGAATAACCATCTATATTGGCCGACACACCACCTGTAAAGGTTATGGTCTCCTGTTGTTCAGTTAATCTTTCCTCTATAGAGACCTCCAGATCCATATTGAGTGAGTATATGGTTAGATCACTGGAACTGTACGAATCATCTGATGTTTCAATAACTGTTAATACCCCATCAATGCTGAATGAGCCTGAATTAATATCTACATATGTTTGATCTGAAGAAATGCTACCTTCTATTAAATCCAGTACAACAGTTCCTTTTCTTTCATAAACTGTAGTGGGGTAATCAACATCATCTGTGATTTCAAGATCGGCTTCAACTTCTGTTGCGACATATACATAAACCTCTAAATCTTCAGAAACTGTTATATATTGGTCGATTATATAAATCGGGCTATTATCTTCCTCTTCAATCTCTACGATAATATAATCCAAGCCGTCATTGTATTCGAATGTATATTCAGATATTGCTCCGTCGGTTTGCACATACTCATTTGCAGCCAATGCAAATGCCTCTGACATCATAGGAATAACCTGTAAAATCCTGTCAGAATCTCCATCACCAATTTCTCTGGCCAAACGTATTCTGTCTGTAAATGATCCAAAGTGATCATTGGTTGATATGCCGGTCACTCCGGCAACGGTTCTGGCTTGAGCAACAAGATCCTTAGCATCTGCAAGTGTAGCTGGCTCTTCTTCTCCTTCGGTAATCTCACCGATACCCTCTTGTTCTTCGGTATTCTGATCGGTGCCCGGTTCTTTCTCGGATGAGTCACCACCACCACAAGAAGCCAATACAAACATAAGGGTAATTAGTAAATATGAAAATCTGCCCATTTTCTCCTCCGTAAAAGAATATTTTAGAATTTAATTGTGTGGTAATGGTACAGGATTCACATTTTCAAAACCAGAATAATTTTCACTAACAATTTATGAAAACCCCTGCATAAGCAGGGGTTTTATGGTGGTAATTTGAATTGGCCGCTATGCAGCTTCCGAACCTTCTTTCTTGGCTTCTATCTTTTCAACTTTGCCATTTACTATGTCGTTAGGCTCGGTACGATTGGTTATTTTGATGGTTCTGGGCTTCATTGCTTCCGGAATCTCTCTTTCCAGCTCTATGTGAAGCAGACCATCTTCCAGATGGGCGCTGACTACTTTTACATAATCGGCTAACTGGAATTTTCTTTCAAAATTTCTGGTAGCTATACCCTGGTAGAGAAATTTCCTCTCTTTTGTCGGTTTGGTTTTACCGGTTACTACCAGCGAGTTAGGTTCTGTTACCATTTCGATTTCATCTTCTTTGAAACCGGCAACAGCCATTGATATTCGGTATTGGTTTTCGTCAACATGTTCTATGTTGTACGGGGGATAACCCGCCTGAGCATTCTGGTTTGTGGCGTTTAGCAGAGATGCCAGCCTGTCAAAACCAACTGTTGAACGATATAGTGGTGAAAAATCTATAGTATGCATTGTCATACCCTCCAAATTAAGCAATATGATTGATTTGCGGTTGGCATTAGCCCAACCTGTTTCGGAAAAACCTTATTGATAAGCGTCTTTCCTTAATAACTTAGATGGGGATATATGTTTTTATTTCAAGCAGAAAATCAGAGTAATTTTTTTATAAAAACCTTGGAGCCACGCTTAAAGTTATACATCTGTTGCTTTTCCATTGGCAGCTTCTCAAGGGTGGAGGCAATAAATCCGCGCTCCTGAAACCAGTGAGCGGTGTGAGTAGTAAGAACAAATAGATGCTTTACACCATTGGCAATGGCTTTCTTTTCAATTTTTTCCAGCAGTGTAGTGGCTCTGCCGGCAAGAATGTATTTTTCATCAATTACAAAGCAGCCCAGCTCGGCAAATTCATTGTAATGATAGAGGGCGCTACATCCGATAATAACTCCATCTCGCTCTACTACCAGAAAATTATCAATCTCCAGCTCAAGTAGTTCGCGTGACCTTTTTACTAGAGCGCCACTTTCTTCAAGAGGCGAGATCAGTTCAATAATTCCTGCAATATCATCAATTCCGGCACTACGCAACAGCTCATAATTTGAAGATGAAACCATAGTGCCAACACCGTCTATGGTAAATAGCTCCTGCAGCAGTGTGCCGTCTATGGTTGAATCTAACAAATGAGCTCTGGCAACACCGTTATCGCAAGCCTTAGCTGCGCCTTTGAGACAGTTTTCGGTATCTGCCGAACTATTTTTGCTGTAACTTTCAAGAGAAGCTGTGGTTATCTCTCTTAGTGGTATGTCGCTATTGTCTTTTATCTGCAGTTTATGCTGCAGGTAGATCAGCTTTTCTGCGCCTACCGCAATAGCGATTTCAGCGGCTGTTTCTGCAGCGGACAGGCTGAATACCTCGCCAGTTGGAGAATAACCAAGAGGAGGAACAATAACAATCGAGTTACTGTTAAGATGATAGTTGATTGCATCTGTATCCACTCTTCTGACCTTGCCGGTAAACATAAAGTCAATACCATCAACCACGCCATATGGTCTGGCAGTTACAAAATTCCCTGAAGTTACTCTGGTGCGATAACCTGCCATAGGTGAATTGGCAAGTCCCATAGAAAAAAGAGCTTCGATGCTAATTCTGGTTTTACCAGCAGCTTCAGTGACACTGGCTAGAGTTTTGGCGCAAGTTATGCGTAAACCATTAACAGATTGAGTTTTAATGCTTTTTTCAAACAGCAGCCCTTCGATTTGAGGCCTTAGACCAAAGACTAAAACAAGCTTTATTCCTAAATTACCCAACAAAGCAATGTCATGAATAAGACTGGGGAATTCCTTGCCGACAATAGCGTTGCCGCCAATCATAATAACGAAGGTTTTATCCCGGTGAGCATTGATATAAGGAGACGCTCCGCGAAACCATTTAACAAACTTTTCCGGGATAATATCTGTTTGCATTGCTTATAGTGAGCTCCAGCTCGATTTTTTCTGCCAGCGAATCTTGGGAATAAGCAGACCCAGAATGATTCCCAGCAGAAGGACTCCGCCACCAACTACAAACCAGAATTGTTCTTTATTGTCCCTAAGATCGCTGATTGTTGTATTAAATTTGCCCTTCTCTACTGTAAGAGCGTTTTTATCAGCAATACAATCGTCGAACTTATCCTTGAAAGATCTTTCATCACCATAAGTGGCATTGAGTTCGTCTATTTTTTGTTGGCGTTTGGTATTCTCTCTTTCCAATTTGTTTTTCAGGGCTTTTAATTCTTTTAGCTCTTTGTTCAGTTCTTTATTTTGTTCGGAGACCTTAGCAAAACTGGCTGAAAGTGAATCAATGCGTTCCTGCTTTGCCATCAGCTGTGAACGGGCGCTGGGTTGGCTCATAAGATATCTGGTTAGCACCCATCCCTCTTTACCCCGGGTATTTCTAACGAAAGAGTAACCTGATGCTTTATCATGGTTGATTACTGTAACCTTCTCGCCGCTTGTAAGTATTGCAAATATTTTATGTCGACTTGATTTGCCGGAACGCATATTTATTTCCAACTGATCGCTAACATACATACTTCTGGCAAACACCAGTTCCGACTGCATAAAACCGAGTAAAATTAAAACAGCAAATATTATTTTTTTCACGAGATATTCTATCCATAGTTATATTTTCTGAAGCGGTAATTCTATATAAACAACAGGGATTTGTAAAAGGTTTGCAAAGTATAGCCTTGCTGTTATAAGACATATAATAATATGTAAATTTGGCTAATTTGTTATACACATTTTAAATATCCTTTAAAGTAAGGTATAAATAGTGGTTTTTCAGAAAATCATTAAAGTTGAATTTTATGTCTTGCTTTATACACCCAAATTTCGATCCTGTTGCTATATCTTTCGGCAAAATCACTTTGCCTGTTCTTGGAGAAATTGCCCTTGATATACGCTGGTACGGTTTAATGTACCTTATCGGCTTTTCTATTGCCTGGTTTCTTGGTGTCCGCCGTTCCAAACAAGAAAATTCAGGATGGCAAAAAGAGCAGGTTAGTGACATGACCTTTTATGGCGCCATGGGAGTGGTAATTGGCGGCAGAATTGGTTACGTGCTCTTTTATAATTTTGCTGCATTTCTGGAAAATCCGCTATCTCTTTTTCAGGTTTGGAATGGAGGCATGTCTTTTCATGGGGGCTTTATAGGAGTTTTGGCTGCCATGTTCCTCTTTGCCAAAAAAACTAATAAAGGCTTTTTTGAGATAGGTGATTTTATAGCGCCTCTTGTTCCATTAGGTTTAGGGGCTGGCAGGATGGGCAATTTTATCAATGGCGAGCTGTGGGGCAGAGCTACTGATGTGCCATGGGCAATGGAATTCTCCGGAACAACAGGATGTCGCCACCCATCACAACTGTATGAATTTGCACTTGAGGGACTTGCTCTGTTTATCATTCTCTGGATTGTTTCATCAAAAAGGCCCCGAAAAATAGTAGTCAGCTCTCTCTTTGTTCTTTTATATGGTTCTTTTCGCTTTTTTGTAGAATTTTTCAGACAACCGGATAATGGTATAGGTTTTACTGCAGGATGGATTACCAGAGGTCAGCTCTTAAGTTCCGCCATGATACTGGCTGGTCTTATAATGCTTGTTTTAGCACTTAGAAAAAAGCAGACCGAATAAAGTTAAAGGAGTTAACAAATGCAACAGTATCTTTCACTTATGCAGCATGTGCTGGATAACGGAATCACAAAAGAGGATCGCACCGGAACAGGTACCATCTCGGTTTTCGGGCACCAAATGAGGTTTAACCTGCAAGAGGGTTTTCCACTTGTTACCACAAAAAAACTGCACCTGCGATCCATAATCCATGAACTGCTGTGGTTCTTGAAAGGCGAAACCAATATCGGATATCTTAAAGAAAACGGTGTTTCTATATGGGATGAGTGGGCAGATGCAGACGGTAATCTGGGGCCGGTCTATGGCTCGCAATGGCGCAGTTGGCCAACAGCGGACGGCAGGCATATAGATCAGATCTCTCAGGTGGTAGAGCAGATTAAGAAAACACCAGACTCCAGAAGAATCATTGTTAGTGCCTGGAATGTTGGTGAAATTGAAAACATGGCGTTACCGCCATGTCACGCCTTTTTCCAGTTTTATGTTGCCGATGGCAAACTCTCGTGCCAACTATACCAGCGCAGCGCAGATATTTTTCTTGGAGTGCCTTTTAATATAGCCTCCTACGCCCTGCTTACAATGATGCTGGCGCAGGTTACAGGCTTAATGGCTGGAGATTTTGTACATACACTCGGCGATGCACATCTGTATAGCAATCATCTCGAGCAGACCCGGTTGCAGCTTTCAAGAGAACCGCTAACACTGCCGCAGATGCGCATTAATCCGGATATTAACGACATCTTTGCCTTTACCTTTGATGACTTTGAGCTTGTCAATTATCAGCATCATCCGCATATAAAAGCACCGGTAGCAATCTAAATGCAAACTAAAGGGACATTTATGAAACCGAAAATTTCATTGATAGCAGCTGTTTCCAAAAATGGTGTTATCGGAAAAGATAACGAAATGCCATGGCACTTAAGTGAGGATCTGAAATATTTTAAAAGAATAACGCTGAATAAA
>QZLD01000051.1 GCA_004796385.1 Gammaproteobacteria bacterium
CTTCTCTAAGGATTGCCTGAGCAAGTACTGTAGCAGTGGTAGTTCCGTCTCCGGCAACGTCAGATGTTTGCGAAGCAACTTCTTTAACCATCTGTGCGCCCATGTTTTCAAACTTATCTTCAAGTTCAATCTCTTTTGCTACAGATACGCCGTCTTTTGTTACGGTTGGAGCACCAAAGCTCTTTTCAAGAACAACGTTACGACCTTTAGGGCCTAGAGTTGTTTTTACAGCGTTTGCAAGAATGTTTACTCCTGCAACCATTCTTGAGCGTGCGTCATCACTAAATTTTACTTCTTTAGCAGCCATTTTAATTCCTCTTTTTAAATTCAAATTTATTAACAGTAGTGGTTGGTTAGTCTTTGACTACTTTATATTAACCTTCAACTACAGCCATAATGTCTTCTTCACGCATTACCAGAAGTTCTTCGCCATCAACCTTAACTTCTGAGCCTGAATATTTACCGAAGATAACTTCGTCGCCAACTTTTACGTCAAGGGCGCTTACTTCACCGTTATCCAGTTTTTTTCCATTGCCGACAGCAACTACTTCTCCTCTGCTTGGTTTTTCAGCAGCGCTGCCGGGAAGCACTATGCCTCCAGCGGTTTTAAGTTCTTCTTCCATACGTTTTACAATTACACGGTCATGTAAAGGACGAATTTTCATACTGTTTTCTCCAGTTGTAATCAAAATCCAAAAAAAATTCTGTGGTTAATGTCGGCTAACTATAAATGGCTAACCTGATTTTTTAGCACTCTTGTGCTTAGAGTGCTAATAATAGCCTTCACGGTTACTCTGTCAATACCCGCTTGCTTTGGCTGGTTATTTAATTGGGGGTCTGTTTTGGGTTTTCAAGGGGAGGAGTGGAAATATTTTCAATGGGGGCAGTTTTTTCTGGATTTGCAATAAATACCGCATAAATAAAGACAGAAATAAAAAGTGTTACTATTAAAAGGCTCATCACCAATCCTGCTTTTGCAAAAAGTTTAAAGCGATTTGTTTGCATAAGCCCGGAAATTGCAAAGCCCAATGAGAAGAACTGAAGCACTAAACAAAAACCCAGTGCCAATACAACCATAGGAAATCCTTTGGCGGTAAGAGGGAGAGATTTTGCCGCTATAAGTATTGCTGCTATCAGAAGTATGCTGATAAATGAAAGCCAAACTGAGGTGATGCCAAAACCACTGTGTTTTAGCTCTTCTGTTTCTTGTCGGTCGGTGGTGTTTGTTTGTTTGTTCATAAAAGATTGTATCGGTATGTTATGGGGGTGAATATGGGCCCAGATAGTAAAAACCCTGCGCGAGGCAGGGTTTTTAGAATTTGGCTCCTTGGGACGGGCTTGAACCGCCGACCCGGTGATTAACAGTCACCTGCTCTACCAACTGAGCTACCAAGGAAAGGAGACGCGTATGTTACTCAAACCTCTTTTTTCCGTCAATAGTTATTTTATAAAATTGCCTAAAAATTAATTGTTGTCCTTTTATGTAAAATATAGAAGAGACATTTTTTATTTGATTCCCCCGAATTTATACAGCTTTATTATTCTTTCATCTCTTTTGCTGGCGGAGGAGAATTAATATAATACTGAATAATGTGTTGCTTATGATCTTATTAATAGCTCAGATGCTATCTCGTCACGTTTTTCATTACCTATAAGAATGCCAATAAGGGCAACTGCAAAGAGCATAGCTGTTGCAGGTCCTTTAGAGGTTATTATATTTCCATCAGCTACAACTGGAGAGTCGTTAAATTCAATGCCTTCAATCTTAAAGGCATCTGCAATACCTGGGTAGCATGTGGCAACTCTGCCGTTAAGGATATCTGCCTTGGCTAGTACTGCAGGAGCGGCACAAATTGCTGCAATAAATTTTCCCTGAGTATTCATTTTTTTTATAAGATCAAGAAGTATCTGGTTTTCACTTAAATTAATTGTTCCGTCTAGTCCTCCGGGCAGTACAATCATATCGAAGTGATCATCGACAATCTCTGAAAATATAGAGTCCCCTAAAATAGTTATTCCATGTGCTCCAATAACTCCAGATTTTACTCCCTCTTGATTAAAAGATGCTGTAGTTACAGAAATCCCGGCTCTGCGAAGAGTGTCTATTATTGTTATAGCTTCAATTTCTTCAAAACCAATAGCTAATGGAACTAACACTTTTTTCATTTGCATCTCCTTAATGTTTTCAGCCTTCGGGCGGATTCGCTTTTAATTATTGTTCCTCTGTAATGAAATGTGGTGTTATTCTGAATCCTCTTCCGGCAATAATGGAATCTGATGTTTTTTTAGTTCAATTGAGGGGCTCTTCTCAAGAGTTTCAATAAGATCTTTAAAGTGGCTTAGATCTTTAAAGTCGGAATATACAGATGCAAAACGTATATAAGCGACAATGTCCAGATTGCCAAGTTCTTCCATTACTAATTTCCCAATAGCGTCGGATTTTACTTCTCGTTCACCGGTTACTATAAGGCTGTGTTTAATTCTGACAATTGAATTTTCAACATCTTCGGTTTTTACAGGTCTTTTTTCCAGTGCTCTTGCCATTCCGGAACGTAGCTTGTCTTCATCGAAAAGCTCCCGATTTCCATTGCCTTTTATAACCTTCGGCAGTATCAATTCTGGTGATTCATAGGTGGTAAAGCGGTCTTTGCAGGAAAGGCACTCTCTGCGTCTGCGAACTTGATCGCCTTCGTTGGCAAGTCTTGAATCTACAACGCGGGTTTCATCGGCACCACAAAATGGGCAGCGCATTTGATCTCTCCAGATTGTATTTGTTGAATAAAAGAGGGCGGGTATTTTTCGCCCGCCATCAGGATTGAATAATCCTAGTCTTTGTATACAGGATATTTAGCACAGATTGTTACAACTTTTTGTTTTGTGCTTTCAATAACATCTTCATTTTCAATGTCATCAAGAATATCGCAGATCCATCCGGCAAGTTCACGACTTTCTGTTTCACCAAAACCTCTGGTGGTGATTGCTGGTGTTCCTATTCGCAATCCACTTGTAACAAATGGTGACTGCGGATCATTTGGTACTGTATTTTTATTTACAGTGATATTGGCTCTTCCAAGAGCTGCGTCTGCGGCTTTGCCTGTAATACCTTTGGCAACCAGATCTATTAAAAATAGATGATTGTCGGTACCATTAGATACGATATCAAAACCGCGTTTCTGAATCTCTTCCGCCATTACATTAGCATTGATTTTTACCTGTTTTTGGTATTCTTTAAAATCCGGTTTTAAGGCTTCTTTGAATGCCACTGCTTTTGCTGCAATAACGTGCATGAGTGGGCCGCCTTGTGTTCCGGGGAAGACAATTGAGTTAAGTTTTTTCTCTATTTCAGGATTTGCCTTTGCAAGGATAAGTCCTCCGCGAGGACCTCGAAGGGTTTTATGAGTGGTTGTGGTAGTAACATCGGCGATTTGTACAGGAGATGGGTATTCACCTGCTGCAACCAAACCCGCAATATGAGCCATGTCAACAACCAGATATGCACCGATTTTATCTGCAATATCTCTGAATCGTTGCCAGTCCATTACTCTTGAATATGCAGAAAATCCTGCAATTATCAGTTGTGGTTTATGTTTCAGGGCTAGTTTTTCAACTTCATCATAATCGACTTCTCCCGTTTCTGGATTAAGTCCATATTGATATGAATTAAATATTTTTCCAGAAAAATTAACTTTTGCACCATGAGTAAGGTGTCCGCCGTGATCAAGGCTCATGCCTAGAATGGTATCTCCTGATTTTATTAAAGCTAAATATGCGGCTGCATTGGCTTGTGATCCGGAATGAGGTTGCACATTAGCATAGTCGGCTCCGAATAATTTTTTGGCTCTTTCAATGGCGGCAGCTTCAACCATATCTACATATTCACAGCCACCATAATACCTTTTTCCTGGATAACCTTCTGCGTACTTATTAGTGAGAACGGAGCCTTGAGCTTCCATAACTCTGGGGCTCGTATAGTTTTCTGAAGCAATAAGCTCAATGTGCTCTTCCTGTCTTTTTACTTCAAGTTGCATTGCATCCCAAACTTCTTTATCAAAACTTTCAATATTCATTGCTTTAGAAAACATATGCTTCTCCTTTGTAAAAACGGGATAATTGGCTATTAATATAGCGTTTGTTAGTTGTTAACCGGGTAAAAATACTAGTGTAGTGTGTTAAATAGAATGGGGATTTAGCAGGAGATAAAATAGTTCTCTGTTAGGCGTATTGGCGAAAGCATAATAGCTCTACGTCAAGCCGATGCAGCAAAGCAGAAAACTATTTGAACCTCGCCCGAAGGGAGTCATCCTAATTGTCCGCAGCTGTGTTGAGCCGTTTGGCAAGGGAGGAGTGCCATCCCTGCACGACTCGCTGCGAATAATTAGTCTAGGCTCTAAATCCATATTCTATTTGATACATACACTAGGTATGGGAATTCCCCGCTGCTGCAAAATGCAATATTTTTAACATGCAAAGCAACAGCTTGCTTCTTTAAGGGCCGATAGGATACCTGAAAAGAAAAATAAATGCATTTAAAAATATGTTTTTATTCAAGGCGCATTGTAATTTATTGCGAAACGTTTATTATTGGCATATGCCAATAATAAGGGTGGGTTGAATATGCCTAGGCCGCGTAAATTTCGAAGATTAAACAGAGGGTATTCTGCTTGTAGGTTTAAGCCTCAGGGGTTGTCTGCTTGCGAGCTTGATGTTGTTTGTTTGAGTCAGGATGAAATTGAGGCTGTTAGGTTAGCGGATTTTGATGGTTTGTATCAGGCTGAAGCGGCTGAGTTAATGAATGTTTCGCGTCAGACTTTTGGCAATATAGTTAAATCTGCGAGAGGAAAAATTGCTGATGCTCTTATTAATGGTAAGGTGCTTGAAATTATTCAGAGTGATATTTCTCAGCAGCAGATAGATAACGATATCTTTTTTAGTCCATCGGCAGGGCGTCGTGGTAGAAGAAGATCTTAATTTATTTTAGGAGTATATTATGCCGGGATTAGATAGAACAGGCCCTCAAAGTCAGGGGGCAAAAACAGGAAGAGGAATGGGGTTGTGTAATCGCAATTTAACTTCAGAAAACACCAATAAGGAAGGTGTTGTAGGAGTAAGCGTCAATGGTGGTCAAGGTATGGGGCGGCGGTTAGGTCGTGGTAATGGTATGGGTTTTGGTCGTGGTCAGAGAAGAAGAGCTTGGTAGTTATTAATTTATTTGCAGGAATGTTATGAATAAAGATGAATCCAAGGCAGTTGGCAGCTGTTTAAATAATGTAAATAAGAAGATTATGGTTATGTCGGGAAAGGGTGGAGTCGGAAAAAGTTCCGTTTCACTTAACCTGGCAGCTACGCTTGCCAGAAATGGTTTTAGAGTTGGTATTCTTGATGTGGACTTTCATGGTCCCAGTATTCCGGTAATGTTAGGGTTGCAGCAGACATCTTTAATGACAAATGGAGAAAAGGTAATTCCTGCAGAAGTAAAAGGAATCAAGGTGATGTCGATAGCTTTTTTGCTGGAAGGCAAAAATGATGCGGTGATATGGCGAGGGCCAAGAAAGTCTGCAATTTTAAATAGTATGTTGGAAGATGTGGATTGGGGAGAGCTTGATTATCTGATTATGGATTTTCCTCCGGGAACAGGCGATGAGGCAATGACAGCATGTCAGACTGTAGCAGATGCTGACGGTGGAATTGTAGTAACGACGCCGCAGGAGGTTTCTCTTTCTGATTGCAGAAGAGCAATATCTTTTTGCGATAAGATGAATTTACCTGTAATCGGTGTGATTGAAAATATGGCTGGATTTGCATGTCCTTCATGCAATAAGATTTACGATATTTTTAGAAGTGGCGGGGGTAAAGCGTTATCGGAAGAGTCTGGAGTTCCTTTTCTAGGTTCTTTGCCGCTTGATCCGCGTATGGCGGAAAGTTGTGATAAAGGCGAGATTTTTATAGAAATGTATCCTGATAGCAAAGTGGCTGTTGCATTTTCAGAGATAATTGAGAGGTTGTAAAAATATCCTATTAAAGAAAATCACCAAGTTGACGATAGTTATTATACTGACCTTGAAAACTATGATGTGATCAATATTTGACGGTTATGGTTTTATGTTAATGCGAATATTATAGTCAAGGAAATGACTGATAGTTGCTTTTTGCATTGGTGTGGCGGTGTAATATGCTGAATTTAATAGCTTTATTGTTTTTGGCACGAAAATGGCAATCTGAGAAGCAAAGGCAATAGTGTCAAGAATATTTAGGTGATTATTATGATAGTTCAACAGTTCGCCACAGAAAACGGAATTGACAGGGTTATATCAGGAGCCAATTTAAAGGATTTTGATTGTTTTCTTAATAACTCTGCCTCACTAAACTCAGTAAAGGTATCTTTGGCGTCAAGTTTACAGAAAACGCTTGATCCGCATCAGGTTCTTGAGATTTTTTCAACTTCACTATTTGAATTGGTAAGTCATTCCAGTTTCAGATTTGTTAGTGATGACGAAGTTGTTGATTTTGCTGAGGGTGAAACAGAGAGATCTTCATTGTCATATGCTATCTCATCTGATGGATTGAAAATAGGCGATCTTTTTATTACTCGCAAAAAAAGATTTTCCAGAGTTGAAATAGCCCTTGTCGAAGACTGTATCAGTGCTCTTTATTATCCTCTGAAAAATGCGTTACTTTACAAAAAAGCATTGCAGTCTGCGCTTTCTGATCCACTTACAAAACTGAATAACAGGGCTATGCTGGATAAAACTCTTGCTCGTGAAGGCCTTATGGCTTCAAGGCATGATGAGGATTTTTCAGTAATAATTATAGATGTTGATGATTTTAAACAGGTTAATGATAGTTATGGGCATCAGGCAGGAGATTATGTTCTTACAGAAATTGCAGCAATAATGAAAAAATATGGACGTAGTAGCGACATGCTTTTTCGTTATGCAGGTGATGAATTTGTAATAACTCTTAGTAAAACTGATACTGTTGGAGCGCAGATGGTTGCAGATAGAATTAGAGCTACCGTATCAAGCAAAAAATTTGTTTTTTCCGGTAAGCAGATAGATGTAAGCATTAGTTTAGGAGTTGCCTCTCTACAGAAAGGCGAATCAACTTCAGATTTGTTTATGCGGGCAGATCAATCTTTATATCAGGCAAAAGAGGCTGGACGCAATATGGTTTGTGCAGCTTGCTAGCTTTAAAAAATTAGCTTGTCAAAAGGATTTGAAGTTTTATATTCAGGATTTACTGTTTTTGGTTCTTTTTGCAGATCGGTTTTTCCATGATCTTATTATGCTGTATCTCCATATGAGTTTTATAGTGAAATACCCTAGGAAAGAGAAGAAAAGCCCCGCAATTACAGAGCCAAGCATCAGTGGTTGCCATATCTGCAAAATAAGATCGAATGTATTCATAACCCAATCTATTGAGAGTTCTATGGTGAAATTATCAATTGGAGAGGTTCCCAGAATCCAAGCTCCAAACCTGTAGGTGGCATAAAACATTGGTACCCAGGTTAATGGGTTTGAAATCCAGACAAGAACTATTGATAGTGGAATATTGGCACAGAAGAAAACAGACAGAGTTCCGGCAAGTAGCATTTGAATTGGTAGTGGCAAAAAACCGCAGAAAATGCCAATAAACACAGCTCTGGATACAGAATGTCGGTTAAGATGCCATAAATTTTGAGCGTAAATTCTTTCTCCTAAAAATCCCAAACCTTTCTTTTTTCTCATTTCGCTTGGAGATGGGAGGTGTTTTTTTAAAAAATTTTTTGGCATTAATCGTAAGCCTGTGTTTTTTACTTAATAATTTGCGCGCCAATTATTAGAGAATATGGAATAATGTTCAAGCTATATTTTTGCTAAATGATATCTTGTTTTGGGGGAATACATTGTTTTTATCTTCACAGTTATTGTCCGGTATTTATCAGAAAATGTCTGTAGATAATATATTTGGCATCAGCATAGGAATATTTTCTTTTTTCTGCGGCAATCTTTTTTTATATGCTTTTTCGGATATTTCTCAGCTATCTGTCATAAAGACATTAATTCCTGCAACCATAATTTTATCTGTGGTTTTTTTTATTAGTAAGAGGCGCATTTTTTTAATGTTTATTCTGTTTTTTATGGGATTGTCCTGGCAATGGTATCACGCCTTTCAGGTTATAAACGACAGAATTAATAACGATTTACACGGAAAGGACTTTACAGTCCAGGGTAGAGTGGTTTCTCAGCCAAAATATTTAGGTATTAATGACTATTCAGATAAAAAGAATATTAACTTTATTTTCAAAGTTATCAAATGTATAGAAGCGGAAAGCTACAGTTGTGATATTCCTTACTATCTCTCTTTAAGTTGGTATAAAAGTAATGTGGTTATAAAAAATGGAGATGTGTGGCAGTTGCATGTCAGATTAAAAGAGCCACGATCAACCTTTAATAATATTCCATATGATAAGGAGAGGTTCTTTTTTTTAAATAATATTGGTGCAAGGGGATACGTTAGAAAAAGTAATTTTAATAAAATTGTTAAAAACGATGATGGAATTATAAGCAGATTGCGTAGTTTGATAGCGTCAAGAATTGATGATCTGTTTCTTGAAAACAAAAATAAAGAGATTGTTAAGGCGTTAGTAGTTGGGGATAGGTCTGGATTTTCCTCAGAACAGTGGCGTGTTTTTGCAAGAACCGGAACCAGTCATCTTGTGGCCATTTCAGGGTTGCATATTGGGCTTATTGCTACCATAGGCTTTTTTATAGGGCGTTTTCTTTGGGGTTTATCAATAAGGTTATCCACTCTGGTCGCACCTATATATTGTGGCGGTTTTACAGCGGTCATTGTTTCATTGCTGTATTCAGCACTGGCTGGTTTCGGTATTGCGACAACACGAGCGCTTATAATGATAGCAGTTGCATTTATAGCTTTGCTAATAAAGCGTAATGTATCAGTAATGCGTATTTTATCAATTGCTTTGGCTGCAGTTATGGTTATAGATCCGTTTGCTATTTTAGCAAAAGGGTTTTGGTTATCATTTATAGCCGTTTTGGTAATTCTTATAATCTGTCGTGATAGAGAGAAAAAGGTATTTTGGCAGTGGATAACAATTCAGTTTTATCTTTCATTTGCACTAATGCCGCTAACGATCTTTTTCTTTGGGCAAGCTTCTGTAATATCGCCTTTTGTTAACTTAATATTGGTTCCGGTTTTTAGTTTTATTATAGTTCCACTACTGTTTATTGCAGCTGCTTTGTTGATTATTTTTCCTTATGCTGGAGATTGGATGATGCTTTGTTGCGGATATTTGCTGGATAATATCTGGTCTGTATTGCGGGCGATATCTGCGTATGAATTTGTTGTGCTGAATATGAGGATAGCATCGCTATTTACTCTGTTTGTTATAATGTTTGTATTTTTGTGGTTTTTATTTTCAAGAGCCGGTAAGTGGCGTTATGCAATTTTTTCACTACTGTTTTTAATACCGTTGCAGTCGGAAGAAAGAGATTTTGGTAAGCAGCAGGAATATATATATCTTGACTTTATTGATATTGGTCAAGGGCTTGCGGTAGGGGTGCATATGCCTGAGCACTTTTTGTTATTTGATACCGGGCCGCGATATTTTGGGGGATTTGATAGCGGTAGAGATATTATTTCTCCATATCTGCAGCAAATAGAGGTTAATAAAATCGATTACATGGTAGTAAGCCATGGAGATAATGATCACAGTGGAGGAGCCCATTATCTTATGGATCACTTTGAGGTTGGTAAAAGTTATTCTGGAGAACCTGAGCGCCTTGGATTTTTGTATGCAGAAAGGTGTTATAAAGGAAAGGCGTTGCAGGTTGGAGAAGTGAAGTTTGCTTTTATTAATCGCAAGCATAGTAAAAAATTGAAAGGGAACGATAGATCCTGCGTCCTGAAAATTGATTTTGGAAAAAATTCGATTCTTTTAACAGGTGATATTACCAAAAAAGAAGAGAGGCGATTACTTAAGAGGGCAAAGAGATTTTTGAAAAGTAATATTTTACAGATTCCTCATCATGGTAGTTCAGGGTCTTCATCAGCAGCTTTTATAAAAGCTGTTTCTCCGGATTATGCGATTTACTCAGCCGGATATAAAAACAGATATAAGATGCCTAAAGATAAAATTCTCAAAAAATACAACAAAATAGGCGCGACTCAATATAATACTGCTTTATCCGGTGCTATATCTTTTAGGGTGTCATTATATGGAGATATTGAGATTGTAGAGTACAGAAAAAGAAAGAAAAACATATGGAATTATAGTTCGGGTAGAGCATATGTTGAATCCCAAAATAACCTTGCGGTTAAAGGGCTATAAATATAAACTGTAAACCGACTACGGAGAGGGGTGGAATATTACTGCCACTACCATAATAACAACAAAAACTCAGCGAAAAGGAAGATGTAAAGTGTTTGAATTTATCAGGATTGGTGGCACAGTAATGGTGCTGATTGTAATCTGCTCAATTGTTGCTTTGGCTATTACCGGAGAGAGATTATGGAGTCTGCAAAGGAGCAAGATTGTTCCAAGAAATCTGGTTGCACATGTTTGGCACAAGGTAAAAAATAAACAGATGGACTCTTCTGAACTAAGAACATTGAGAGAGTCTTCGGCTTTAGGAAGAATGCTTGCTGCTGGTTTGTCAAATATCAATAGTAGTCGCGAAGTTATGAAGGATGCCATTGAAGATGTCGGCAGGCATGAGGCGCATAAAATGGAACGCTTTCTTAATACACTGGGAATAATAGCGGTTATTACGCCATTGCTTGGTTTATTGGGTACAGTTCTTGGGATGATGTCTGTTTTTGCAGAGTTAGGTGGCGGTTCTGCCGATCCAAAAAAGTTAGCGATGGGTATCAATGAGGCACTCTATACAACGGCCGGAGGGATGATGGTTGCTATTCCAGCTCTTATGGCGTACAGATTTTTACGCGGAAAGGTTGAGGGTCTGATTGTTTATATGGAGCAGGAAGCGTTAAAACTGATAGAGGTAATAATAAGTCAGAGAGCAAAAGACAAAGGTAGTGAGGGGGCAGAAAAGTGAGGCTTAGAACCACCAGGCAGGAAGAACCGGAAGTAAATCTTACCCCGTTGATTGATGTGGTATTTTTGCTGTTGATTTTCTTTATGATTTCCACAACCTTTAAAAGAGAGTCGGAATTGACTTTGAATCTACCGGAGGCAAGCGGAGAGCCTATAGAAACGGAACTTCAGGTTTTTGAGTTGATAATAGATAAAAATGGCGTATTTTCTGTTGGTGGACATGATGTATTAAAGGGGGATCAGGATGAAGTGGAAAGCCTTATGTATGCACTTCGGAAAGAGCTTAGAGGTAAAGAGAATTTGCCATTTGTAATCAGAGCAGATGAATATTCACCACATAAAGCAGTAGTTACAGCTATGGATGCTGCCAGTCAATTGGGAATATCCAAGGTTTCATTTGCAACCTCCGTCAAAGAAAAGAAATCTTCAAAAGGCGAAGAAGAGTAGCCGTCACCTTGGATCAGCATAAGATTCTTCGATTCTGGCAGAAGAGAAACTGGTTAACACTATTGTTAGTTCCGGTTTCTCTTTTCTTCTATCTGGTAATTTTTATTCGCAGATTATTTTATAAAATTCATTTATTAAAATCAGATAAACCACCTGTTCCGGTAATTGTGGTTGGCAATATCTATATTGGAGGTACAGGCAAAACACCTTTTGTTATCTGGTTATGTAACTGGTTAAAGAGTAGAGGATATAAGCCAGGAGTAGTGAGTAGGGGGTATGGTGGTGATAGTAGTAAGCATCCTCTATTAGTTACGGAAAAAACCCTTTCTCAGGACAGTGGTGATGAGCCGCAGGAGATTTTTCAGGCAACCAATGTTCCTGTTATGGTTGGTAGGGATAGGCTGGCAAATGCCTTTGAACTCTATAGTAAGTATAAATGTAATATAATAATTTCCGATGATGGTTTGCAGCATTACAGATTGGCTCGAGATTATGAGTTCACAATTTTTGATGGTAGTCGGGGAAAAGGCAATGGCTTACTTTTCCCTGCGGGACCTCTTAGAGAACCAATGTCTAGAGCAGTACCAACCAAAGTTGTTATTAATGGTGATAATTGCCATGATCTCAACGGTGATCATTTTTATTTGAGGTTAACTAATCTGATAAATCTTTTGAACGGTGAAGTTGTAGATATTCATGAATTTACAAAAGATAAGATTCATGCTGTTGCAGGAATTGGGAATCCTCAGCGATTTTTTAATGATTTGAGAGCTTTTGGTTTTGATGTAATTCCCCATATATTTCCCGATCATTATGACTATAGCGAGGAAAATCTCGAATTTAATGATGACATTCCAGTGATAATGACAGGAAAAGATTCTGTTAAGTGTAGAAAATTTGCTAACAGAAAAATGTGGATTGCCCCAGTATCAATTACAGTTGATTCTGAGATAGAAAGCGACATTGACGATTTTTTAAAATATTAAAACGGTAATAACATGCAAGAAAAATTTTTTAAATTTAAAGTAGCTATTCCAGCCAGATATTCCTCAACCAGATTACCGGGAAAGCCACTGTTGCAGATTGCGGGCAAGCCAATGGTTCAGCATGTTTATGAGAGGGCTTGTGAATGTGGTGCGGAGGAGGTGGTAATTGCTACTGACGATAAAAGAATATATGCAGCATGTAATGAGTTTGGAGCAAAGGTGTATATGACATCTGCTGCACATACCTCCGGTACGGACAGGCTTGCTGAATTGGCTGAATTGTGTGGCTGGAAAGATAACGATATAGTGGTGAATTTACAAGGAGATGAGCCTGATATGCCGGCAGAATTGCTTGTACAGGTTGCCAGGAATCTTCATGACAACCCTTTAGCCAGTATAGCGACTCTTTATGTTGATATTGGCAATAGAGATGAAATTTCAGATCCAAATGTGGTTAAGTTGGTAAAAGACAATAATAATTTTGCTATCTATTTTAGCAGGGCGGCTATCCCTTACGACCGAGATAAAAAGATTACAGATTCAAAAATTAAAGATAACTATTTTCGGCATTTGGGTATATATGCCTACAGGGTCGGTTTTTTATTAAACTATTCATCGCTGGAAGCGTCTTATATGGAAGCTGTAGAGTCTCTGGAGCAGCTCAGGGCTTTGAGCAATGGTTGTAAAATCCATGTTGACAGGGCAGGGTGTTCTCCCGGAATAGGGGTGGATACTATGGAAGATCTGGAAAGAGTAAGGGTGAATTATGAGACCATATAGTATTTTATTTGTATGTATGGGAAACATCTGCAGATCACCAACGGCTGAGGGGGTTTTTAAGGAAAAGCTTAAAAATACACCTTTGGTAAATTCAGTAATTGTTGATTCTGCAGGAACCACATCTTATCACAGTGGAGAACCTCCGGATAAAAGAGCTACAGCAGCGGCAGCAAGAAGAGGTGTTGACTTATCGGTGCAAAGATCAAGGCAGGTTGAAAGAGAGGATTTTAAAAAGTTCGATTTAATTTTGGCTATGGATCAATCAAATATTAGCTGGTTGCGAAAAAATATGATTGCAGGATCAGTTGCAGATATAAAGCTTTTTTTAACTTTTGGAAAAGATTTGTTAGAATCCGAGGTGCCTGACCCTTACTACGGTGGCAGAAATGGCTTTGAGCATGTTTTGGATCTTATAGAAAATGCCTCTGAAGGCCTAATTGAATATATTCAAAAAAGACTGGAGAATCTGGAATGAAACGTAGAAAGTTATCGTTTTTATTAATTCTGATATTTATACCTTTTCTTGCATCTTGTGGTGAACCTGAAGAAAAAAAGGCGAACGAGCATGTAGTAGATCAAAAAATTGATAAGAGGTCTGATGAAGGCAGTAAAAGAGTAGGTAAACAGCAGCCGAAAGCAGCATTATCCGGTCAAGACGACAAAGCTGAAAATGAAATTTCGGAAGTAGATAAAAAAATCGAGAATGAGAAAAAGGCGATTAAGAAGCCAGCAGGCGTATTGCCTTCCAGTATAAAAGATAAAGTAGTTATTATTGATCCCCCTCAACCTACAGATGATCCCACAAAAATTGAGGTGTTGGGCTTTTTCGCTTATTCCTGCGGGCACTGTTATAATTTTCACACAAATTATTTGCCAAAATGGGAAAAGCCTGATGATGTTGTTTACAGAAGCGTTCCTCTGGTTTATGGTGCCAGTGTAAAGGTTGTTACCAGAGCTTACTATACTGCTGAAAGTTTGCAGATTGAAAACGAATATCATCATGAACTTTTTAGTGAATACCGCAAAGATAGAATGAAATATCAGGAGCCGGAGGCTGCAGCAGAGCTGGCTACAAAATTTGGAATAAGCAAGCAGCAGTTTCTTGCCACATATAACTCTATGCCGGTAAATATGAAATTTAATTTGGCTGGTGATCTTGCCAGAGCTTATGGGATAAGATCTGTTCCTACTATGGTGGTTAACGGTAAATATAAAATTCGAGCTTCCTCTCACAAAGAGACTATTACGGTTCTTGAAGAACTTATAAAAATAGAAAGAGAAGCAATGAATAAAGAATAAACAGGTAGAATATATTCTGATATAATCTCTGCTCATGTTTTTTGGAGCGGCTATAGCTCAACTGGATAGAGCATTGGCCTTCGAAGCCAAGGGTTGGGGGTTCGAATCCCTCTAGCCGTGCCACTTATCTTTATTTTCCTTTGATGTTTATCTATAAGAGTGCTTGATTGTTCTTGGACAAAAAAAAGCCTGCGGTTGCAGGCTTAACATTATTTAAGGGAGAATACATTAACTACTTATATCTTCAGAGTTGGAAATTTCATATAAGTTCAAAAAAAGTATATTTATTTTTAAAATATTTTTATTCGCTGTGTTCTTCCGTTGTTTTTTGTTTATCAATAAGAAGAATTTTTGTGTTAAGAAATAGTGAATTGGGTATAAGCTGTTTTCCTTCTTCTGTTTGTATTGAGACATATCGCAGATTTATGTCAGTAACTTCTCC
>QZLD01000222.1 GCA_004796385.1 Gammaproteobacteria bacterium
TGCTTTTGGCAAGAATAGGTCTGGCAAACATAATTAATTCCTTTGAATTTGTTGCAATGGATAGAGTGTGGCTATTGATCTTATTCAGCGACGATATGTTAAAAAAATCACCATGTTATTGCAATCAGAAAAGCACTAACACGCCACTTAAATGAACACTGGGTCAGTATTACAGCTACCGCAAACCATTTAATATAAGCATTAATACCTGAATTCATTACAAATAAGCGTTAGCATATAGTTATGCCTGAAACTTTAAATAATAAAAACATAAAGCCATTTTCCGATATAGGATTTATGATGTAGCTAATATAAAATCCTATTCCATATAAACACAAATGGAATAAAAAATGCCCAAGAACAATGATGTTAACGCAGATATAGCCTTCAGGTTAAACCGGGCCATAGATTTTATTGATGACAACCTTGAATCAAACATCTCTGTTAAACAGTTATCTGACATTGCCTGTTTTTCTGAATCTCACTTTCACAGGCTTTTTCAGACTTTAACGGGACAATCCCCTGGGTTTTTTATAAAAAGGAGAAGAATGGCAAAGTCTCTTTTTATACTTATTAACAGAAAATCATTAGCAATATCAACAATTGCTGAAATGTGCGGCTATTCAACTATCAGCAATTTTTCCAAGGTATTCAGCCTGTTTTATGGAGTTTCCCCATCTAAAGTTAAAAGTAGTTTTAATCCTCATAATATAAAACAGTTTAATACTACTTTTCACAGAGACTTCGGCAATACCAGGCTAAAATTGATGATAAATACTGAGTCCCTTTCCAGATATCAGGCAAATTTCAGAAACATACTCAATGATGATGTTTATGATAAACTTTATTCCAGACGCGCATTTTCAACAAAGAGAATAGACAACCTTACCTATGTCTATTCCCGTACATTCGGAATGGAACCGGGCGAAAACATTCACATTAATTCAAAAAAACATTTCAGCTATTATGCAGATATTAAAAAAATTTATTCTGATGCAATGACAATATCCGTACACCTGGATGCAACAGATTACACCCCTCCCCAATATTACCGTCATGATGCAGGAATAACAGTTCCTGAAAACACTGATGAATATAAACATTTGAACCGAAAAAACATCTCTTCAGGGCTGTATGCAACTATATCTCTTGAACTACCACTCAGCCAGTGCCACTATATCTGGGTATACTTGGTTGCAGAATGGATTCCTTCAACCTTTTACGAGCTTGATGCCAGACCCGCCTTTTGCCAATACCGACTTATTCCTGATATTTCACCGTCTGAAAAACTACAAATAACGTATTATCTACCGATCCATATTTATTAAACAAAAACGGAGGTTGCGCTTCTTAATAGGAAATTTATAATAAAAAAATCAGATACAAAAAAAGCGACCCAAAGTCGCTTTTATAATATGTATTATGCTCAATTCTCATAACGAAAATTGGCGTCCCCTAGGGGGTTCGAACCCCTGTTACCGCCGTGAAAGGGCGGTGTCCTAGGCCTCTAGACGAAGGGGACGCTAGGTGCGTGTTCTTCAACACGGGCGAGAATATTAAATTTATAGCTCATCTATGTCAAGCAAAAAAATTAAAAAATTAAAAATAAAAACCACACTCACCGAAACATTATGAAATATAAAACATTTAAATAAAACTCTATAATATATAGCAGATAATGTTCGGCTATTTTTATGATGCTATTATTAAGCAACATCATTCGAATATTTCGTTATACCGCTCTTCAATCATTTTAACCTTTGCCTCTGCTCCCCACTCTTTATACAAATTTTTGGCAGTAGTCAGATATACATTTGCGATTTTAATCTTTTTCTGCCTTAGATAGTGTTTACCAGCAACCTCATTCACTAAAGCCTCGTCAGATTTAATACCACTGCTTTTGGCAATATCTGCCGCTGTTCCAAATAAACTTGCTGCCTGTAGATTCTGACCTAGCCTTGAATGCAATTCTGCTTCAATCAATAGGCATTTGTGATTATGATTATGAGGTATTTCATTTGCCCACACTCTAATTTTTTTAAGTGATGCAAGAACCCTTTTTTCGATTTTTCTCTTGTCATTCTCAGAAACTTCGTTATACAAGGCAAGCCTGGAAAGAGAATCGTAAAGATAATATAAAGAAATCCCATACCAACCTGTCACACAATCAAGATAATCACTACAAATTGCCGAATATTCTATAGCAGAGGAATAATCCTCAAAGGTATAACTGAGAAATATCTTTAGATAATATAAGGTAAATATTGAGTTAGGGTCTGTATTTTCTGCTCTGACAGGCATAATTATCTCTTCATTGTAAAACTCGCCAAGCAACTTTTCCGGTTCTTTTTCTCCGCTTGTAAGGTTAATAACTGTTTGAAGTAACTGCCGCAAATAGTTTATGCTGATTTTATTCTGAAGTTCGGCAATTTCCGCCCTACTTTGCTCCAAATCGGTTTTCAGAACCCTAAGATCCTCCGTAATACACAGCTGAATAAAAAATTTATCTGTAATTGCATATGAAGCAAATTCAAAATCACCTGCGTAAAGAGATATTTTATAAGCCTCATCAAGCAGAGGAGGAATTTCTTCAATATTATCTTTCCAATGTTTTACAAATGTTGCATACATAAAAAGCGCTCTCCCACGAATAAAATGCCTATTTGGATATCTCTCCGATATTTTCAAAGCCAAATTAGCAATTTCATATCCCTTGGTCACTTTTCCCATACCACCACAATAAATAATTGATAACGTGGAAAATAACAATGAAGCTTCAGGCAATATGCCTTTTTTTAATATCAGACTAACAACTTTAAATGAGAGTTCGGCAAACAATTCAGGAGAAACCATATAAATAGCACTTCCGCTTCTGCTTAGAAATTTAACAAGGGCTATATGTTGTTCATTTTCCATTTCCGGTAATGATTCTATATATTTTATATTCAGCCCTCTGGCATTCCATTTCATCATCATGTAACTCAGAAATAGCGATAGTTTTGATGGCTTAATTTTTTCACTAATTCCAAAATCCTGTACAACATCAACCACATATTTTACTGCCGCCTTCATATCACCACGATTTATCATCGGAACCACCATGGAGGCATATATACTGGCTCTTTCTTTAAAAAACAGCGTTTTTGCTAAAGCGGTTTCAAATATTTCATGGGCTTTCTTATGATTTTCAATGAGATTGGCAGCTTCTATAGCTTCGATATAAAACTTTATTATTTTATCCCTTTGATCCCTCCATGCGTTGTTACCCAAAAGCTCCATTCCCGTTAATAATAATTCCAAAGCCCTATCATTGGCTGCCAGTTTTTTTGATTCCTGCACTCCTTCCAATATCAATTCGATTAAATCATTGTTTTTTTCGAGGTTTACCAATGAAATTGCGTTCCTGTAATAACATAGCATTCTGAACAGTTTATTTTTATCGTTCTTATAACTTTTTCTAAGAAGTTCTGCCGCTTTGTAAGATATCTCAGATTTAAGATATTCAGGCAACATCCCTGAAACTGCTGCAACAATATAGTTATTGGCTACAATAAATTCTTCCGACGACTCATCTCTAACAACAAACTTAATTGTTACTAGTTTTTCTATAATACCTACAACCTGAGACTCTTTTACATCCAGCATACTTTCCAAAAGTTTTTTATCAATATTACGCCCAAGCATAACAATTATTTTTAAAGCATCTTGCGTTATTTTTTGCTGCCTAGATAATTTACCCGATATAAATTCTCTGCAATCTTCAGGTACTTTTCTGGCATTAACCTCGGTCATATCCCAGAACCACTTTCCCTGATATGAATCAAAATATATAAGCTTCTCTTCACTCATAGAACCAAGAAGCTCCTGAATATAAAATGGATTTCCACCAGTCTTGTTCTGCAAATATGCAGACATATTCCTAACTGATTTCTGGTCACATTTAAAAAGATCACTAACCCAGCTTTCAATATCTGAACGAAGAAGGTTATTAATTTCTATAATATTTACTTTTTCTTCTCTGTCTTTAAAACATGAACACATACTTTCCTGCAGTTCTGTTTTCCCTCCATTCTCGCTAAGCTGTGTAAACACAAATTGTATCGTCTTGATTCTGCTGTTACACACCAACATTTCGATAAATTTTATATCAGAGATATCTGCATAGTTAATATCTTCTATACATATAACTATTGCTTTGTTGTTTTTACATAAGAATTCAAAAAAACGCGAAAAAGCACAATAGTAGCGATTTCTCATCTCTACACCACTAATGTCAAGCTCGCCCTCAAAACTACCGAATATCTCCTCCAGTTCAGGAATAAGATTGCTGATTATCTCGGTAAGCTCCCCGACATAATCATATATAAGGCTCTTCCAGTGCTCTTTATTCTCATCAACAACAAAAAGTGTTTTTACAACCAACTGCCTTATTATGCTTAATATTGGAGCATGAGGCTCTTCTGATTTCTGATAGCTAAATGAGGCGCTAACAAATACCCCCCCCCTTCTTTCTATAGATTTGGAAACATTATTTACCAGCGCGGTTTTACCTGATCCGGCTGCACCACATATAAAAATCAACTCCCTCATCCCTCTTGAAACCCTGCTGAATGAGTCAAGCATATTTTTTATGTCAATTTCTCTGCCATAAATCTTGTCGGACAACCGAAAACTTCCGGATACATCATGTCTGGCTAAAGGAAAATGATATATTTTCCCTCTTGAATTAAGTTGATCTATACACTGTTCAAGATCAGCATTTATACCCCATACACTCTGATATCTTTCTTCCGAATCAAACTCAACCATCTTGGAGATTATATCTGATAGAGATTCAGGAATTCCCGGCTCAATATCCTGAGGAGAAAGCAACCTCCCCCTCATTCCATTTATACTTTTTTGGTAATCTGCCGGACCTTCAAAAGGGAGCCCCCCAGTAAACAAAAGATACAACACCATCCCTATTGAGAAAAAATCACTTCTTGACTCTATTTCATCTGTCCCATAAGTTTTTTCAGGAGGTAAAAAATAGATTGTATTACTGAAATCATCATATTCTTCAAGATCAAGAGTTACAGGCAACATTGACTCTATTATTCCCAAGCCTATAAGGTATGACTTATGCGATTTGCTATCGACCATAATCTGGAAGTGGTTTATTGCTCCGTGAACAATCCTGCCACGATGCAATTCACCAACCAAACCTACCAGATTAACCGAAAAATGCAGCCTTTCCATTAACGACGGAGAATAAGTCTCCAAATACTCCCCCATAGTGACCAGACTGTCTGTCCTTATAACCAGATATATTGCCTCATCACTAACAACCAAAGATTCCGGTTTACAGATATTCTCAAAAGAACGCTCGCACAACAGCTTGTATTCTTGCTTAAAAGCCTCCTGCAAACCACTATTTTCATTAATCGACAATACTTTAAGTATAACTTTGGCGGAATCTATCTTTCTTATCGCGCTGTAAAGTGCAATATCATAATATGCAAAGATTAATTCTACTTCTGTAAATCCGATAAAACCTGACATTTATTCATCCTGAAAACATCTTTCTGCAATAACAGGAAACCTGATAGTCATACAAAAAACGTTTAATATAAGAAACCCTATAAACGAAGCATTTTGCATAATAAATAAGGCAAATACAATTTCAATTTTTCAAGAAATCAGGATGCATCAATCGGCAATAGTTACTCGCTCCACTTCTTCAACTGTTGTAATCCCCATAAGAACCTTCTTCATGCCATCATAGCGCATAGTTCTAAACCCCTCAGATCTGGCAGCCTTATTTATCTCCATTATTGATGCGCCGCAGGATATTAAGACCCTGACTTTATCTGAAATAACAAACAGCTCTTCAATAGCAACCCTGCCCGAATAACCGGTATAATTACACTCCTGACAACCTCGCCCACGATAAAATAATACTTCCGATACCCCATCCCAATCGAAGTATTTGTCTACAAGATCCTTCTCCGGAACATAAGATTCTTTACAGTGCGGACATATTCTTCTTACTAATCGCTGTGCCATAACTCCGATTATTGAAGGCGCTACCA
>QZLD01000124.1 GCA_004796385.1 Gammaproteobacteria bacterium
ACTGTCGATTCAATACGCTGACACCTTCTTCTTACTTTGCCGCCATCAACGCAAGGGTGGTATCAAGCATTCTATTTGAGAAGCCCCACTCGTTATCATACCAGGAAAGAACTTTCACAAGTCTTCCGGAAACCTTTGTCAAGGTAGAATCAAAGAAAGAAGATACCGCTGTGTGGTTAAAGTCGCAAGAAACCAGAGGCAGAGTATTATAACCAAGTACACCTTTCATCTCGCCATCTGCTGCACTTTTAATGATATCGTTGATCTCTTCAACGCTGGTATCTCTGCCTGCAATAAAGCTCAGGTCTACTGCTGAAACATTGATAGTAGGTACTCTCATGGCAAAGCCGTCCAGTTTCCCATCCAATTCAGGTAGAACCAGCCCCACAGCGGCAGCAGCACCGGTTTTTGTAGGAATTTGCGATGATGTTGCAGAGCGGGCTCTTCTCAGGTCTTTGTGATAAACATCAGTAAGCACCTGATCGTTGGTATAGGCATGAATAGTGGTCATAAGACCGGCCTCAATACCAACAGCCTCGTGCAGAGGCTTGGCAATAGGAGCAAGGCAATTTGTGGTGCATGAAGCATTTGAAATAACAGTATCGGTGGCTTTAAGTACATCGTGATTGACACCAAAAACCACTGTAGCATCCACATCACTTCCGCCCGGAGCAGAGATTATTACCTTTTTAGCTCCACCTTCAAGGTGAGCAGATGCCTTCTCTTTGCTGGTAAAGATTCCGGTACACTCGTAAACAACATCTACACCAAGCTCTCCCCATGGCAATTGCGCCGGGTTTCTTTCTGAAAGAACCTTGATTTTATCTCCGGCAACTATCATTTCATCGCCTTCTACAGCAACATCAAAAGGGAATTTGCCATGAGCCGTATCGTAACGGGTAAGATGAGCGTTTGTGTCAGCATCGCCAAGATCATTGATTGCTACTATCTGAATCTGATCTCTTCTGTTCTCTTCATAAAGAGCCCGCAATACGTTTCTACCGATTCTGCCATAACCATTAATTCCAACTTTTATTGCCATCTTTATACTCTCCAAATCACTAATGTGAAAAAATACTTTGCCAATTAAGCGAAGCCAACTACTATCAAAACATGCGGACTAACCAATTATCTCTGACACCTTAGCCACTACATTCTCTACTGTAAAACCAAAGTGTTTAAACAACTCATCTGCCGGAGCAGACTCACCAAAGGTCTCCATACCAATTACCTTTCCTGAAAAACCTGTATATTTTGCCCATATCTGCGGTGATCCTGCTTCAACTGCCACTCTTGCGGTTATAGCTTCCGGCAAAACAGATTCGATATATTCTCTATCCTGTTTTTCAAAGACACACATCGAAGGCATTGAAACTACACGAATACCTTTGCCGTTCTTCTCAAGTTCTGCTGCCGCAGCGATTGCCAGTACCACCTCGGAACCTGTAGCTATAATAATTGCATCAACATTCTCTTTGGCCGATTCTTTCAGAACATAACCACCTTTTTGTATCAGTTGCAACTGCTCATCCGTTCTTTGCTGATGCTTGAGTTTTTGCCTGGTAAAGATCAGGCTTGAAGGCCCGTCTCTATTCTCAACCGCATCCTTCCACGCAACCGCCGACTCAACTGCATCACATGGTCTCCAGACAGTCATGTTAGGAATCAGCCTTAATGTAGATACATGCTCAACAGGTTGATGGGTAGGGCCATCTTCACCAAGACCAATCGAGTCGTGAGTATAGACAAAGATTGACCTTAGATTCATCAACGCCGCCATACGCAAGGCGTTCTTGGCGTAGTCGGAAAAGACCAGAAATGTTCCGGCATACGGAATAAAACCACCATGCAGAACCATACCGTTCATAATCGCCGACATGGCAAATTCGCGCACACCGTAGCGCATGTAGTTGCCTGATGCGTCTTCTGCGGTGATATCTTCTGATCCTGACCATATTGTATTGTTGGATGGAGACAAGTCAGCAGAACCACCGAGAAGCTCCGGCAAAAGTGGGCCGAAAAATTCAATCGCCTTTTGCGATGATGCTCTGCTGGCAAGATCTGCCGCGTTAGCTTCGCTCTCTTTTATAAATGCGCTTGCTTTTTCTACAAGATTTTCCGGCAGATCACCATGCATTCTTCTGGAAAATTCGGCAGCCAGCTCCGGAAATTTTGCGCTGTAGTTATTAAATAGCTCCTGCCAGTTCTGCTCAGACTCTGCGCCTTTGACACTGCAATCCCAGCCACTATAGACATCTTCAGGAATAACAAATGGGGCATGCTCCCAACCGATTGCCTCTCTGGTTGCTTCAATCTCATCATCTCCAAGTGGAGCACCATGACAATCGTGTGAACCACCTTTATTAGGAGCACCTTTTCCGATAACGGTTTTGCAGCAGATTATTGTTGGCTTACCAGTCTCTGCCCGTGCTTTTTCTACTGCCGCTATAATCGCCTCCGGATCATGCCCATCAACATCTGCAATAACCTGCCATCCGTAAGATTCGAATCGCTTTGGTGTATCATCGGTAAACCAGCCATCAATCTCGCCGTCGATAGAAATACCGTTATCATCATAAAAGGCAATCAACTTACCCAGCTTATGCGTTCCTGCCAGAGAGCACGCCTCGTGCGAAACCCCCTCCATCAAGCAGCCATCACCAAGAAAAACATAAGTATAGTGATCAACTATATCCATACCGTCACGATTGTACTGTGCCGCCAGAACCTTCTCAGCAAGCGCCATGCCAACAGCATTGGTAATTCCCTGCCCAAGAGGGCCAGTTGTAGTCTCAATACCAGGGGTATAACCATATTCAGGATGCCCCGGAGTTTTTGATCCCATCTGTCTGAAATTTTTAAGATCCTCTATAGAAAGGTCATAACCGGTAAGATGCAACAGGGAGTAGATAAGCATGGAACCATGGCCATTAGAAAGGACAAAGCGATCGCGATTGTACCAGCCTGGATTTTTAGGATTATGAACCATGTAGTCACCCCATAAAACCTGAGCAATTTCCGCCATCCCCATTGGCGCTCCCGGATGCCCTGAGTTTGCTTTTTGTACTGCATCCATACTTAGGGCTCTAATGGCATTGGCTAATTCAATTCGAGATGGCATTATCTTTTCTCCGATATTTGATTATATGTTTTTTTAAGGGATTAACGGCTGAATCATGGCAAAATAGTCCTAATTGACTCAAACCTTAAACTTATACCTGAAAAATATAACTGGACTTTGGGGCGCAAATTTTCCCGCAATTTCGTAAAATGAGCAAGCAATTTACCACAAATCTCTATTTTAGAAAAATGATATATAGCCTGTAGCTCTGCAACACTACTAAATCAACATCTTTAAAAAAGATTTCAGAAACAAAAACACCTACTTTGGAACACAAAAAAACCGACCATAAAAAGTCGGTTTTTCACTTTGCACAATTCCTCTACTAACTACTTAGGAGAACAGCTAGCGCCATTCAGAATCTACTCTCTCACAAGAACTTGGGCCAATCGCACAAGCGGCAGTTACTTGCCCATCAGCAAGACCAGTTACTGAAGCAACATCTGTCATAGATGACGTATCTAAGGAAGTATTGATACATCTAGCACCAGTAGAGGTTAAACATAGGATGCCGTTAGCGCGTGATCCATCATTGATAGGCACTGCAGCGATAGTCCAGGAAGTTGCAGTAGCAACTGCTTTTATACCATAATAACAAGTTGCCGAACCGCAATTCACATTCGGACTATGATCAACATATGCCGCCCCAACGTAAGTTCCCTTTTTGGATTTATACTGCTCCAAACTGTGAGCAGCAGTCCCCAATGCGCCTACAGCATCAGTCTTTCTCCCTGAAGCAACATATTTTGAATACGCAGGATATGCAATTGCAGAAAGAATACCAACTATTGCAACTACAATAAGAAGTTCTATTAAGGTAAAACCTTTTACGCTTTCAATACTGCTTACGCTTAATTTATCTTTATGCAAAAATTTCATTTTAACCCCTGCTTTTATTTGTAATTATTTAGCTTCTGCTAAGATTAAATTTCTCTCACTTTTTCAGTGCGGCACTATTTAGTAAAATCAATTTGGATTATATTACTATTGAACATAATAGAAATCTATTTGATTCATCAAGATAATAAAAATTTACCACCAATCACACCACATATTTTACTATTACAGACCAATGGTAAACATATACCGATAGATGGCGAATATAAACCGTTTTGTTCTATAATGCTCTCTTCCAACTCATCGCAGTCAACAGCCACACATCATCTTTCTTAAGGCTCATTTCCACATATACCAAATTGCCTTTAATATCGTTATCTCTCTTTTCTCTTCCTGTAACAGCTGCCTGCAACTTCACCATCGCATATTCAGGATTATCATCTGAAAACACAATCTCGTTAATATGATGAAACAGATATATTTTTCTATTTTTCAAAAAATATACAAAAAGCATTTTTTCCATATCTTTTTTATCTCTTCCTGCATTGTCTTTGTAATCTTCAGATATCATATCCAATAGAATATTTCTATCTCTTTTTTCTACGGCTTCCACCCCTCTCTTTATCCACAGTCGAACTTGATCTTCCTGTGATATCTCATTGCCTGAACATGAAATAAAAGTAAAAAAAACCGCTACCATAAAAAAGGTAACGGCTATCAATTTATGTGACTGTTTATACTTTTTCACTCAGCTACTTCCTCTCCCCCTTACTATTAACCCGATAGGTTAAAACTGGAACTGTAAACCGAGTTTTTTATCCTTTTTGTAACTTCAGGAGTACAGTTAATAAGATTTATTTCTTTGTTCTGCTTGCGTGAAAGATTAAGTAAAACACCTAAACCGGAGTCGCGCAATTCTGCACAATTACACAAATCAACAATATAGGTAACATTATTATCTTTATCAAAATCGTTAGCAGCTTCCAGCATAGGCCTGTATTTACTCAAATCAACGCTATCATTAATCGAAAAGGTAAGCACCTTTCCATCATCTGATAAATTGGTATTCAGCGACATTTCTCCTCTCCTCAATTATCTGAAACTTCGTATTATTAAATATGCGAAACATAAATTATTTTTGTTTTTGTTCGCTAAATTTTTATGAAGTTCAATATTATTATGATATCCATTCGTCTACAGCAGTTTCATTATAAACAAATAGAAGAAACAATCGCCATACTCAATCGGCTCAAACAGATGTAAGTAAAAGACTACATATTAATTCAACCTTAAATGACTGTTATTTGTATTTTTCTTTACTTTGCTTTTATCAGATAACGTTTAAATAGCCCAATCTAAAAACGCTGATCCCGGAATATTTTTAACCAATATTGTGAGCAGTTATCAAAAAACAACCATTCGCAATACTGCCCCTAAATAAAAACTGAAAACACTTATATAAACGCTATTACCAATTCATAAAAGAGTTTCGTACACTTTAATAATACCACCCGCCCACCATACGGGTGGTTCTAAGGAAACTCTGACTTTAAATTTAGCGCTCTTGCGTATAGTCGTGAATAACCTGATCTGCGAACTCAGGATCAATATTCAGAAGGTTGCAGGTTTTGTAGAGACTTGACATCTCCTCCTCATGCACCTCGCCATCAGCGGTGGAGATAATAGCCAGATCGCGAATAATATTCAATTTTTGCATTGGTCTTAAGTGGGTATTGATCTCTTCACCCACCTCGCAAAGCTTGTCAATAATATCCTGCTCTGTAGAATCTTCTATCTCTTTTTTGCACCCAGCAAAGACATCATTATCGACGAGACTTCCAAGCACGTTAATCTCCACTTCATCTACGCTCTCATCAGCCATGGCAATTAAATAGCCCGCCATAAACATAAAGCGCTGTATATATCCGCCAACTTCATCATCCTTACTCAAGTATGCCGGGTCCATCAATGACATAAAGCGAGCAATCTCCTGCTCCATCTCCTCTTCCGTCATAGATGAATCTGAATCACCCCCTAAATCACGATAGGTGTCACTACGACTGAACAGCTCCAATGCCTTTATTCGCAGTGGACTAAACGGGTGAGTTGAGTACCAGTCGGAAGGATCGAGATTTTCCGTAGCCATCTCCGCCTTCAAATCGACAAACTGAGCAACATACTCCTGCAGATCAAATGCCAGCGAGTTGGATGTAACTCCGGAAGAGAGTTTAAAAAACGCCTTTGCAGCCACAGAAAAATCTTTGCAGCACAACAAACCAACTCTATCTGCCGAGACCTCTGCGGCCCTTTTCCAGGAAAAAAGCTTCATAGCATCTACAGGAGATAGATACTCCTCGCCAAAGTGCATAATTGCAGATGCAGGATAGCGCAGATGGTCGAAGAGAACGTGTCCTATCTCATGCCCGGTTACAAATATCAGCTCTTCGTTGGTAAACTTCTCTATAATTCCGGATGAGAAGATAATGTAAAGTTTATTCTCATCCGGCGGGTAGCAGGCTGCATTAAATGTATCATCCTGATATACATAAAACTCAAAATCCGCATCCATATCCAAAAGCTGTTTACAGTGGTCACCTATCTCATAGATCTTGGGAGCCAATTTTCTGGTCAGCTTAAGGCTACTTTTCAAAAGATCTTTTCTGGAACTGTAATCACTATGATGCTTCTCCATCTCAGCCCTTGCCTGCTGAATATTGGCATCTTTATTAAATTCCGTATAAAGATCACGATCGCCATCGTATACAACCGCATCCAGATCAATTCCCGACCACCCTGAGTAAACCGACTGATCGCTACTCTCTTCAACTGCTTCAGGGTTAGATAAAGCTGCTATTTTCTGCTGTAACTCATCAGACATATCCTGACACACAACCTGAATCTCCTCAGTTAACTTTTGTGCCAAGTCAAAATCACCAGCTTGCTGAGCAGCCGTTATCTTCTCCATTTGGGTAGTTTGAAAAGCGGTTAACTCCTGCTGAAATGAGCTTGTAAGTTCTTCTATGTTATTTCCCGTAATCATATATTTCTCCACATTCAATACGAATTACATTATTTGAAACCGATAAATAAAAAAAGCCCGATAAAATCGGGCTTAAATAGATTTGATCACATCAATTATCTACAGAATATAGCTGAATGTACTCTGCAATACCACCTCGGAATTTGCATCTCCTCCAAACCCTTTGGCTGTAACCTTAAAAATATAATTTGTCATAGTTGATGAATCAACAGTTCTAGTTCCTACCAACTGAATAATATACTTTGGGCTTTCTAAAACACCTGCCGCCTCCCCTCCCCCTTCATCTGATGCCTCATTCATACTTAAAGGCTGCGCTGTTGCAGATAATGCGGTATCCCAAACATCCCCATCAAACGGATCTAACGTTTGCCCCTCCTTACATAAACCACTAACAGGAGTGCATTCTGCCGCATCAGAGCTACCAGAGGTAAGATTATTTGTAATCCAATCTTCCCCTGTTGTTTCAATATTAGTAATAATATAATTTTCGCCAACCGTTAAAGCGGCCTCTGCTGCCTGAAATGCAAGCTCTCTGTCACGCAGATTACCTGCCATGCGTTCCTGTATTGTAGTCGTTTTGATACTTGCCACCCCAATAATAGTCAACATCAGCAACATCAACAAACTGACAACAAGAATAGCGCCTCTCTCTTTTTTATAATTAATACATATATTTTTCATATATCAACTCCGGAAAAATCTTAAAAACGTGGTGGATTACGCAGATCTATAAGCTTTGTAAAGCGCCTGACAACCTTGCCATCAAAATCATCGGCATTACTAACACCAGATAACGCCCCCCAAAGATTACCTTCACTAGCTCCTTCAGAGTTAGAATAATCTATACCACTATTAAGTTCGCTTTCTGTACTAACTGTATATGTTGCCCTGGCTACAGCAACCTTAAGCCAGTCACCATCAGCCATATTTGCTGTAGTTTTAAATGTATCTGCCGAACCGTCCTGATCAGTATCCATTCCGAACACAAACCTTAAAGACTCAACCCCACGCACCAGAACCTGCACATCAGATTTTTTAGGCGCCCCATAAGAATCATAGGTTAAAACCATCTTAGCGATCTCTCTTGTATCTACTTGCTGATCACCATCAATATCGACAGTCCTTAGAAAAATAATAGATGACTCTAACTCCCCAATTTCAGATCCTTTTGGAAAGTTATCTTTTAAAGCAACACCATCATTACCAGGCGAGAAATTATTTGGCGCATCAGCGTTACCAGTTGAAATATACATTTTTTTATTATTAGAACTAATATTTTGAGTTTGAAACAGGCTAACTTTGCTATCACAATCATTTATTAAATATAATCTTCCGTTTTTGTAAAAAGAGGCTTCGTCGCTTAGCAACTCGAGATAACTATTTTTAACAGAATCAGCATGATCATAATCTTCTTTAAGCACGTTTGTATTTTCAGACATTTTTCTTACAAACAAAACATCTGAATTAACATCATAAGAAGCAGCACTCAAGATACTTCCCAGATCACTAACACTTATACTGGCACCAGGGTAAACCTTAAAATTAGTGTCTCCAATATCCCATAACACATGAGAAACATCGGTGCTAACAATATTAACTATATTTTCGATACCATCGGCACCAGGCACTCCGTCTTCATCTTTACTAGGAAAAAACTTACATCCGGCATGGTTTGCCATTCTAAGCTCTCTAGACAGAGTTTCGCCTACATATCTTGATGACTCCTGCAAGCGTGACATAACATCACTGGTTCTGTAACTCTCTCTGTTGGATGAGTAAATCTGAACAACACCGGCAAGCAAAAACAGGCTTATAACCATAGCTATCATAAGTTCAATAAGGGTAAATCCTGAATTTCTTTTTGATAACTGCAAATTCTGTGATTCAACATTCATGCTCATAATCACGCCCCCTCCTTAGCTCTTATTATCGAACTATATGTAAATGATTCATCACCGCTGGAACCGAAACTATCACCGGAAGAGGTATTTTTAAAATCAGACCAATACACCGTTACTTCAACATAATATGAAACAGGAACCTGAACACCTTCTTTTTCCACGGTGATTGCATCCACATCAATCTTGGCTTTTGCCTGAGGAAGCTGCTTAAGCATATACTCAGCAGTCAGCCATTCATTAAGGTCGGAATCTTTCAGCTCATCTGTTTCGCATATACTGCCACTATCTGCCTCACATGCCCCTACCGCGGCAGGAATTTCGCGCTCATATGAAAAATCATCATTCTCACCTTCGCCTTCACC
>QZLD01000235.1 GCA_004796385.1 Gammaproteobacteria bacterium
ATAGCATTAATTCCATATAACACCATATATCAAGTGTACCAATCCTATCACAGAGTATTAAAAATCATAATAGAAATTTTATGTCCTGATTTGCTAATTTTCTAACTTACTCGATATCATTTATAAAATAACATATCCCCCATATCAAAACAGACCACCACCCTCATCACTAAATCTTTATATAATAAGGAATAAACATTACGGCGATACAGACAATAAACAACAGTAAAGCACTGGAAATCAAATATGGTAAAACCATAAGAGCAATACCGCACAAAAACGGAATCACGGCTTTTTGTTTTCTCCCGTAAATAAAATAGCCGAAACCAATTGATCCCCAAACAATTCCCCACATCAGGGTTGAAACACTGTTATCCATAAAATTCTCCCGACACAATTATCTGCCTATATTTTTAAAATAGACTAATTTGCCTTATTATATCCACCCATTTCCGAATTTTTCAGGGGTCATAATGAAGCAGATCAAAAAACAGGATTTTATAAACAGTATTTACAACGCCTTACAATATATCTCCTACTATCATCCTGATGATTTCGTTATAGCCATGAAAAAGGCTTACGAAAACGAAAAATCCCCCGCAGCCAAAGATGCTCTGGCTCAAATCCTGATAAATTCCAGAATGTGCGCTCAGGAACACAGACCTATCTGTCAGGATACTGGGATGGTCACAGTTTTTGTTAAGTATGGTATGAATGTGAAGTGGGATGATTCAGGTAGTTCTGATAGCCTTGTCGAGATGATTAATGCAGGCGTGCGTTTGGCATATGCTGACTCCGACAATCCTCTGAGAAAATCGGTTGTAACCCCTCCCGCAGGTAAGAGAATAAACACTAAAGACAATGCTCCGGCAGTAGTTCATGTTGAAGTTGTTCCGGGCGATAAGATAGAGATAAACATCGCCGCTAAAGGTGGCGGTTCTGAAAATAAGGCTAAGTTTGCCGTACTAAATCCCAGTGACGATGTTAACGAGTGGGTTCTGAAAACCATTCCTACCCTTGGTGCCGGTTGGTGCCCACCGGGAATTATTGGCATCGGTATCGGCGGTACACCGGAAAAGGCGATGATGCTGGCAAAAGAGTCTCTGATGGAGCCAATTGATATCGATGAAGTCATCGCCAAAGAAAATCGTAACGAAATCGAACAACGTCGTGTAGATCTTTATAATTCAATTAATAAACTCGGAATCGGCTCTCAGGGTGTCGGCGGCAATATTACAGCTCTGGATGTTAAGATCATGGAATACCCAACCCATGCCGCATCACTACCCGTTGCGCTTATTCCAAACTGCGCTGCGGCGAGACATATTCACTTTACGCTGGATGGCAGTGGTGAGGCTCAGTTTCCGCAAAGAGATATAAACAGCTGGCCAGATGTTGACTGGAACACTGATAATCTCCGCAAAGTTAATATCGACAATATCAGCCGTGAAGAGATAAACAACTGGCAGGCAGGTGAAACCCTGCTTATAAGCGGCAAGATTCTGACCGGACGCGATGCTGCTCATAAACGCATATTTGACACCATAAACAGTGGTGACGCCCTTCCTGAAGGGCTTGATTTTACAAACAGATTTATCTATTACGTCGGCCCGGTAGACCCTGTAGGCGATGAGGTTGTCGGTCCGGCAGGTCCCACAACTGCCACCAGAATGGATAAATTCACCGACTTCATGCTCGAAAAAACCGGTCTTTTAGGAATGATCGGTAAGGCTGAAAGAGGAGCAGATACAATCAACTCCATCAAAAAACATAAATCTGTATACCTGACTGCCGTTGGCGGCGCTGCATTACTGATATCCAAATCAATAATCGCATCAAGAACGGTCGCCTTTGCAGACTTAGGCATGGAAGCCGTTTACGAGTTCGAGGTTAAAGATATGCCGGTAACGGTTGGCGTAAGTTCAGACGGGGTTTCCGTACATGAAACCGGACCCAAACAATGGAAGGTATCAGATTAATGAGCGCAAACATAAAAGAATTCGATATTGCCATAATCGGCAGTGGCCCCGGAGGTGAAGGCGCAGCAGTTACCCTAGCTGCAAACGGCTTTAATGTTGTGATAATCGAAAAGGCGGAAACCGTTGGCGGTAACAGCGTTCACCTCGGCACGATTCCATCCAAAGCTCTTAGGCACAGTGCTGAGAGAATGTCTGAAATTGAGACCAATCCCCTCTTCCATCACACCAGAACTGAAGATCACGAATACTTTAAACATATTCGCAACGCCTCCAGAGACATAATCAGCAATATCGCTTCCCAAAAAAAGCTGCTGTTTAAACA
>QZLD01000180.1 GCA_004796385.1 Gammaproteobacteria bacterium
ACAGCATTTCGATTACCTGATCAGCAATATTCTGCCCAAATTCAGCACGCAAAAAAACATAAAAATCTGGAGTGCAGCCAGCTCTTCGGGAGAAGAAGCATATTCACTGGCAATGATACTGGCAGACAATTTCGGAATAGGAGCACCCTGGCAAATATGGGCAACAGATATCTCAACAAAAGTATTAGAGAGTGCATCCAAAGGAATATACAGCCATCAGAGAACTGAACATGTTCCTGACAATTACAGGAAAAAATATCTGTTAAAAGGAATCAGATCGCAAAAAGACTACGTTTGCGTTAACAAACAACTGCGCGGCAAAGTGCGCTTCTCTAACTACAATCTAATAGAATCACCACTACCTGTAGAATATTTTGATGTAATCTTCTGCAGAAATGTACTTATATATTTCGACACAGAAACAAAAACACATGTAGTCAACCGACTTTTACAACGGTTAAATAATGAAGGCGTATTTTTTTCAGGGCGATCAGAGTCACTCCACGGAATGAACAAATGTCTGCATCCGGTTTTCCCATCTGTCTATATAAATAGATCCACCTGATAGCGCTTTTTAAGGATCAAATAATGGCAAATAGAATTAAAGTTATGATAGTCGATGATTCTGCCTTGGTAAGAAAAGTAATGGCTGAAGTTCTGGAAACAGATTCCGGTATTAATGTTATTGCTCACGCATCGGACCCAATATTTGCAATAGAAAAGATGAAAAAACAGAGGCCTGATGTAATTATACTGGATATTGAAATGCCGAGAATGGATGGAATAACTTTTCTTAAAAAGATAATGAAAGAAGATCCGCTTCCGGTAGTAATCTGCTCATCCCATACAAAAGAGGGGGCAGATTTTTCAGTAAAAGCTCTTCAAAACGGAGCAGTTGAAATTATTACAAAACCTCAAATAGGCGTAAAAGGTTTTATTGAAGAATCGAAAACCATGATAGTTGAGGCCATAAAAGGAGCCTCAAAAGCCAGAATGAAAAAACTGAAAATAGGCTCCGATTTCCAACACCAGACTAATAATACCCTTCCAAAAGCATCTTTACTGGATACATCACCAAAACACAATGCAGATGTTGTTCTTCTCAAAACCAGCATCAATAGCAACATCGTCACAGACAAAATAATTGCACTCGGAGCATCAACAGGAGGAACGCAGGCACTTAGAGAAGTTTTGGCCAATATGCCGGCAAATTCACCGGGAATACTGATTGTGCAACACATGCCTGAAGAGTTCACAAAATCATTTGCTCAAAATCTTGATCAAATATCTCCTATGTGCGTAAAAGAGGCTCAGAATAATGATCAAATAGTCAGCGGAACAGCTCTTGTTTCCCCAGGAAACAGGCATATGTTGCTAAGGCGGGCTGGAAACAGATATTTTGTAGAACTGGTAGATGGAGCACTGGTTAACAGACACAAACCATCTGTTGATGTCCTGTTCAGATCGGTAGCAAGATATGCCGGAAAAAACGCCGTAGGCTGTTTAATGACAGGAATGGGAGCAGACGGAGCCGTTGGATTGAAAGAGATGAGAGATGCCGGAGCCAGAACATTCTCTCAGGATGAGAAAAGCTCAGTTGTTTATGGAATGCCGAAAGAAGCCTGGCAAATGGGAGCATCTGAAATTCAGCTTGAATTATCCGAAATATCGGCAATGCTTATAACCACATGTAATAAAATGAAAAATGACTGATTCACAAACACACTAATTAACGGACGCGATTATTTGTTATGAGAAACAATAAAGAGATAGATTCTGAATGCAAGAAGATTGTAAGGGAAAACCTGTTTCCTTTAATTAAAATGTCAATATATACAGCCAAAATTCTTCCTGTTCACTGCAAACAGATGCAAGAAGTGGTTGATTCTACCGAACAATTTGTATTAGCAATGGTAAATAACTTCAATGAAATTGTCGATAAGCTTTACTCTGAAGACTCCAATCCAAGTAATGATTCCAATTTAAAAGAAATTCACAATAAAATAGATGATATCCTTTTCTCCCTTCAATTTCAGGACAGTAGCCGCCAGATAATGGAGCATGTGCAAAATGATCTTAAAACGATCTCTGCTGAACTGCTGGAAGCAAATGAAATTGCAAAAGAACACCTTGGAATATCAGATATAGATATTTCAGATATCGACTGTTACTCGTCATATACCATGAGTAAAGAAAGAAACAATCATAAAGGAATCAAAACAGACGAAACTGAAGATCAGATAACTTTTCTTGATTAATCCGAAAATATTTCCAGTTTAACATTGGAAATTATAAATAGAGAGGAAAACACAATGTCCAAAAAAGTATTATTTGTTGATGATTCAGCATCAATGAGAAAGGTGTTAGGCATAACACTTAAAAAGGTCGGTTATGATGTCGAAACTGCAGAAGACGGACTGGAAGCAGTTAGCCTTTTAGATAAACACAGATTCGATGTAATAGTCACAGATTTAAATATGCCTAATATGAACGGCATAGAATTTATTAAATCGGCTAAATGCCATCCCAATAATAAATTCGCTCCCATAATAATGCTGACAACAGAATCGTCGGAAGAGATGAGGCAACAGGGACAGGATGCAGGTGCAAAAGTCTGGATAGTAAAACCTTTCAGACCAGATAAACTTCTTGATGTACTAAAAAAAGTCGTAGGTTAAGAGTAGCTGAATTATGGCCCCCAGTTCCAGTCATGTTCCGGAAGTCTATTATGACTCCCGATTTAAACGTACAGTCCATAAGCTTTTGCCAGGACAATACACCGTTGTCTCCGGAAGAGACATGATAATGACCCTGCTAGGTTCCTGCGTATCAGTTTGCATTAGAGATAAAAACCTTGGAATAGGTGGAATGAATCACTTTATGCTCGCAGAAGATAACAGAGAAAATAACAGCAACTGGATAGAAATGTATGACATGAGTTCAACCAGATACGGCAGTAATGCTATGGAACTGCTTATAAACGGTTTAATAAAAAAAGGGGGAAACAAAAACCACTTTGAAGCAAAAATATTCGGCGGAGCCAGCCTGATTAGCAATATATCATTAATTGGCTCTAAAAACATAGCGCTGGCAAAAGAGTACCTGAAATGTGAAAACATCTCTCTGGCAAACAGTGATGTGGGAGGAAAATTCCCCAGAAAAATCTTCTTTATTCCGGAAACCGGAGACGTCTATGTTAAAAAGATAACCTCATCTGAAACCGGAATAATCCTTGAGCAGGAAGAAAAATACAGCAAAAATATAAAAACAGATAACGCCGAAGGAGATATCTACTTCTTTGATTAATAATCAGTCAAAAATACCCCTCCACAAAATATTCCTTAAAAAAACAGCTCCCCACAGAAAAATTGTCCGCAAAAGTTACCAATACAACCATTGCCTCATCCTTTGCATAAGTTACAATAGCCATCATTTTCAATGAGACATAAATATGAATACAGATAATATCACACCTAAAGGTGAACTGATTTTAAAGACAATGGCAATGCCTGCAGATACCAACGCCAACGGTGATATGTTTGGTGGCTGGACAATGTCACAAATGGATATTGCCGGAGCAATACTTGCAAAGGAATACACCAGAGGCAGAACAGTTACCGTTGCCGTCAGTTCGGTAGATTTTATTGCACCGATAAAGGTTGGAGATATCGTCTGCTGCTATGGACATGTATCCAAATCGGGAAGAACATCTATTACAATTGAGCTTGATGTATGGGTAAAACCTATCCTTAGAAACACAGAAAAAGAACAACCCAGCATTCAAGTTACATCCGCCCAATTTACCTATGTTGCAGTAGATAATGATGGTAATAAAAGGGTTATTCCAACCTATAAAGGTTAACCAGCCTTAATTCCCATCACCAATATCCAGAAATTCGCAATAAAGATCTACCGTTGAGCGCTTATTGATAGCTTTAAAGTTTTCTTCGATCCACTCTTGGGCAACGGCTCTGCCTCTGTCACGCAAGTCCA
>QZLD01000278.1 GCA_004796385.1 Gammaproteobacteria bacterium
CCGAATCCGTCTTGCAGAATTTCCAGTACGCCATCTCCATAGATGTCTTCGCCGCTTTTGGCGTGGCTTTTAAGTATGGAGAAGATTAAATCCTGTTTTTTTATACGGGCGATTCCTTCAATTCCCATAGATTCGGCTAGTTCCATAAGCCGATTGGCAGGCATAGATTTTAATTCGGATAGATTCATCGCGTCCATAGTCGCGTCCATTAGTTGATTAAGTTAAAGGGATTACAAAAACCTGATGGGCTGGTAGTTACAGCTGCAATTGCAGCTGGACGGCAATTATACATTTATGGCGATTTATTACAAATGATTTGTGTTGCTTTATAGAATTTACCAGCAGACTCTTGTAAAAGTCTGGGCATTTAAGCCCTGTAGTTTCAAATTTTTCGCAATTATAGGTTATTAACCTAAGATTAACAACCTATAACAATTTTCAGCTTGGTTTTCAGATGATTTCGGTAACTGAATCCATTGCAATGTTCGATAAAAAATTTATATATTGCTGTCAATGAATGCCTTAAGCTGAGACTTGGTGACAGGACCAACCTTAGTTGCTTCAACTTCGCCGTTTTTAAATATCATTAGTGTGGGAATGCCTCTGATTCCATATTTTGGTGCTGTTTCGGCGTTATCATCAATGTTTAGTTTGGCAATCTTTATTTGTCCTGCATATTCATCAGCGACTTCTTCAATAATCGGTAGAATCATTTTGCATGGCCCGCACCATTGAGCCCAGTAATCAACCAGTACAGGCTGTTCGCTTTGCAAAACTTCGTTTTCAAAACTGCTATCAGTTAATTCAATAATATTTTCAGACAATTTCATGCCTCCGTTTTAATAAAAATTTTCCTAAATGCAAAACCGCAAATAATTATCCGCGAATTTAAGAAAAGTATATGGTCAAATTCGCTAAATAACAATTAAGCTAATTTCATATCAAATCTGGAAAAACTGCAAGGAATTTTCTGTCGGAAAAATGCTGCTTTTTTGTCATAGATTTCCTATTTAATAACAGTTCTCGTAAAAACATTGGGTTATATTTTTTTGATTGCGAAACAGGCTTGATTGATATTTATTATCTCCAATACTTGTTGAGAGGTTTAATTTTATGGAGATGATAATGGGAAAGCGTGGAATTTCAATTATTAAATATATAAGGGTATTGTGAGGTGGTTGGGCTTTTGAATAAGGATTATGCTGATAAGGTTGCACATGAAGAAGATCTGTAAGCTCTCTATGGGGGTATTAATATTTGTGTGTAGATCGAAATGATAGAGTGTTTTAAGTAGTTTGATTCTGTAGTTCAGGCATTGCTTGCGAATCTTTTTACCTGGGCAATGACTGCTGCAGGAGTATCCGTTGTGCTCTTTGTAAAAAATGTGAATCGTGAATTTTTAGATTCTATGCTTGGTTTTGCAGTCGGAGCAATGATTTTTGTTGTAGTGGAAGAGTTGATTCCTGAATCGCAAAGTATTCAGGAGAACATTGACTTGGTTACTATTGCCGCTGTGTCTGGTTTTTCAGTAATGATGATGTTGGATGTTGCGCTGGGGTAGCGCTTCTTCTTTATTAAAGAGCTAGACATAATGATTTGAATTAATCAGAGTTTTTCTAATGTTTTTTTATAGGTCGCCGATTATATGATTAAGGGACTCTATAACATAACAACGGGATTATAATAATAAATATATATAGGGTGGTCATCATGGGTGTTATTCAAACAGAAACAAATGAGACATTGCAGTGGTATAACCTTGTGATTGAAGCTGAGGGGAATTCCGAGTGCAATCTTCCGGAAACATCTGAAAGTTATTTGGTTTTTTTGTTGCATCGTTTTGCACAAAAACCGGAAATCGCCGGTTCTGTTCTTGCTCTTGCATTTCTTGACAGTATGAATGCTATTGGTAAAAGCAGGGTTAATGCGTTGCGTGATGTTGGTGATCAGTGTTTGTTGTTTGCCGGTTTTTTCCCTGAGCAGGCGTCAAAAAAATTGGTGAATGTAGGTTATTTTATTGATTTGGGTAGAACCGCCTATGATGAGATCTCTAATTTGCATCATTCCGAATCTGCTGAGGTTTTTGAGGAGTTGACGGAGCAGTATTTGAGTATGTTGCAGATTCTTCATGCAATTAGAAATATGAATGATCGCAATCGTATTCCTCCTCTTTTGGCGATGGAAATTTGGCAGGAAACTAATAGTCAGGAGATGTTGCGTTGTATTGATAGCGGTAAAGATTCTATTCTGGTGAATAATTACGATTTTCTTAAAGTTAAACACTGATTGTTGGGGTTGCTAAGAAACTAATTTCGGGCTGTATTAAAGTTAATCGCTTTTGTTCAGGATTACGCCAATATAACCTTCTCCTAGCTCCATAATTTCGGCAACTATCATTTCGATGGTGGCGTTGCTGAATTGTAGAGTTCTTTTTTGTCCGGTCTGGGGTGGAGGGTCTCCTTCTGGCCATATGTGCGCCATTGATGCGGTATCTTCCGGCATTGGTGCGGTAATAATTATCGGGGCAAGGCTCATACCTTCAAAATCCGCTGTATCATTTGAATTTCTGCTTTAGCCTCTTTCATTGCTTCTATGCTTTCTTCCGGAGTCAGGCCAAGCATTTCAAATGCGGGAATGTCTGTCCATTTAGTCTGAGTAAGTGGATGTTTGCTACCAAGAAGAGCGTGGAGATTGCCAACCATAACAACGTCGATTATATCCGCCTCTCCTTGATGTTCTCTCTGCAGATTTTCGTGATTTATTACGGCTTCAATCATCTCTTCTGGAAATTCCCATGATTTGAGAATTATTTCACCAACACGAGTGTGGTTTTCAAAAATAATATTTTTGATGGATGTTTCATCATCTGCAATTTCAGGTTGTGTGGAAATATTATTTAAGATTGGAAGAGCCCCAATATTGTGAACCAACCCTGCCAGCATAGCTTGCTCCGAATTGACGCGAGTGAATTTTTTTGCAATAACTCCGCAGTATGCAGCTACATTTGTTGAATGCTCCCAGTTTTCTTTAAGGATTACCTTGGTTTTCCCAGAAACATTCGTTTTGTAAAGTTGAGCCATAACCAGACTGGTAACTACATTTCTAACGCAGACACCACCTAAGCGTCCAATAGCGATATTTAGATTTGATGATGGAGTAAGGCAGCGAAAAAACGGGCTGTTGGCAACTTGCAGTAGTCTGGCTGATAAGGCCGGGTCAGTGCTGATGACTTTTGCCAGTTGAGGAACTCCCATGCGAGGATCATCAACAAATTTGCGTACCTTAACTGCTACCTCGGGCAAAGATGGTAGTGTAATGCGGTTATTCTGAATATCATTTATTAGCTTTTCGATAAAGCTGTTGCTGTCGTCCATATCATCCTCGGCAGAAATTTTCTTTGCGCCTGTTTTTTTATTAATCCCACATAAAAGTATGGTTCAAACAGATGATATTGCCAGTAATATTAAACTGAGAAATATTTTTTACTCTTCAGCTGTTTTTATTTTCAATTGATTTAAATAGCTTTTTCGTCTCAGGAGTGGCAATTTGCAGGTCTTCTCCCATTTTGATTATGGTTGCTGCAAAAATATCGCTTTCGCTATCTCTGTTTGCTTCGATATCGCGTTGGTAGGAGGTTTTGCTGTCATATTTTGCGGCGGTTTGCAGGTGCTCTCCAATTATGTTCTTTGGAAAAACAACTCCCTTTGCCAGGGCAAGCATAATAATCTCGTTCATAATCGTTGTGACAAGAATGGTGGTTTCTGCCTCATTTACCACTTCTGCCATTGTTTTTCCTGAGTAAGCCGTTACCAGCCCAAAGGCGGTTATAAACAGATACTTTTTCCATATGGCAAGGTGCGGGTTGTTCTGAATCTGGTATTTGATATTGCAGCGGTCAAATAGGGTTGTTATTTTCGAGAGATCGAAATCGGGCTGGTCTGTCGGGCAGCCGGTTACAACTACTCCATCGTTGCCTATCTGTCGGATTATGCCGGGTTCTGCAATGTGAGAGCTTATGTAGGTGCAGGATGGTAGAACTATGCCTTTTTCAAGGTGATTTTCTACTCGTTCAGCAATATCGACGCCATTTAAAAGCGGCATAACTATGCTGTGATCATCGGTTATGGAATTGAGTTTCCGGCTGGTGTCATCCAGGTCATAGCTTTTGGTGCAGAGCAGGGCGAGGTCTATCTTGGGGAAATCACTTAATGAATCAGAAGCAATATCCGGAAAAGAGATTATTTCCGGATTGTTATCGGTTATCAGTTTAAGGCCACTGGATTGGATCTTGTTTAGATGTTCGCCTCTGGCAAGAAAGAATATCTCATCATTGCTATCTTTTATGGCGTTGGCAATTTTTGCTCCGAAATAACCTCCAATTCCACCTGTACCGATTATTGCAATCTTCATGGTATATCCTTATTTGATCTCGCTGATTTGAACAATAGGGGTTATGTCGGTAAAGTTAACCAGATCGGCTTTGAAAGTGTCTCTGTGGGGGAGGTACTCTTTTTGGAATGTCTCAAGTGATTCAAATATCAGGTGACCAATTGCTATGTATGGAGAATCTACTTCGCAAAGTTCTTTGGAGATAGCTGCATCAACTTCGTATCCTTTAAGGATGTGCCCAACTGTGTCATTAATCATCTGCATATGGACGGTTTTGTAGTATTCGATATTGAAGTGTCCGTCAGTTTTATTCGGGTACATCACGCTAACCTTTATCATAAAATTTACTCCTTTTGCTGGAGAGGTATTATAACTGTAGTTTATAAAGGGTTAAATGGGTGGTTTTGTTATTCGTGGTGACAAAAAACGGCGCCAATGTGACGAAAATCGACGTAAGCTTTCATCTTTTGTTGTTGTAGGGAATATCCTACAAAAGATTTTCGCTTTAAAAATCGAAATTTAGTGTACAAGTTAACAGAATCTTCTTTTTTGGTAATAAATGTTCATACCATTTGTCAGAGTAAAAATACCACTTACTACTCTTGTCGGTTTTCTGGCACGGTCATTGAAAGGTGGTGAGAGTCAGGTTTACCATAACTATCCGGGTTGTGTTAATCCGCAACGGTATACGGAAATCTCCCATCTTACAGGTGGCGCTGACGGTAGGCATAACGCGCTGGGAGGTCGTATGTTACATAAAATTGCAGGTGATGAGCGTGTGGCGCGTTACTATGCCGGAGAGGTGATTTTTAAGGAAGGGCAGGACCCCAAAAGCGCATATCTTATAAAGTCGGGAACAGTAGAGCTGTTTGTTTTTAGGGATGGCAAGCGGGTTCTTATTGATACTGTTTCTGCCGGTCAGTCTTTTGGTGAAGTTGGAGTGATGCTGAATCAGCCGCGCGAGATGAATGCAGCTACAACGACTTTTACTGAATTGATTGTTATTTCAAGAGAGATCTTCAACGTAACGTTAAGAAAAACAGATGCAATATTTCAGAAATTTGCCTTTAACCTTGCAGGTAGGTTGAAAAAGTCGGAGGCGCGAAATTGCAATAATGCGTCGATAAGGCATCCGTTAGTGGTTTTTGCAGAGATTCTGCTTTTGCACGCAGCTCCGTTTATGGAGAGAAATCATGTGCCGCAGGTACTTTTGGACTATGATCAGTGTCTGCACAGTATTTCCAGGATAACCGGATACTCGCTTTACCTCACAAATGCGATTTTGCAGGATATGGAAGAGTTTAATCTGCTGCGTATTAATGGCAAAGATGATAGCAGGACAATTATGCTCAGCCCTTATGACTTAATAGAACGATGTAATACTCTGGCAAAAAGAATCGGAGATGAGATTGTTGCCGGAATAATGGCAGAGCAAGAGTATATAGATGCAAATACGGTATCTGAAATGGTTGATGTAGATAAAGAGAGAATACTTAAAAAGCTGGCGCAGGATGAGATTGCTGATGATGTATTTATTTTCCGCAAAACCAAGATCATGCAGATTCTTAATGATAAGGGGCGTCGTTTTTTTGAAAAGCGCAGACTAAAAAAGCCGGAAGAATTTGATGAAATTGCAGATATTCAATTTGTGGATATGGAGACTCTACAGCAGGTGTTCGGTTCAATAGAGCCATTCAAGCTGGCCAGGCTGCTAAAAGGAATTGATGATGATGAGGTTGCTACCAGAATCAAAAACTGCCTGTCTAAAAGAAAGAGGGCTGTAATTGAAACCACTATGCAGTCGATAGAGACCGTTGATTTTGTCGAATCAGCGGAGTTGGAAAATTTTGTTATAGAGGAGATAAAACGTATAAAACTGGCAGATGCAAAATCCATATTCAAGGAGGTGTAGCATGAATATTGCCACAGTGACCGGAATCGTAACCGGATTAGTAGTGCTGATTTTCTCGATGTTTAATGCTACAGGAAATGTATCTATCTTCTGGAATCCGCATGGTATGGCGGTAGTTATAGGAGGTGTAATTGCATCAACCCTTATCTGTTATTCAATAAAAGATGTGCTTAGGTTATTTGCAAATTTCACCAAAGTATTAAAGAGGGAGGATTTGCCTATAACTATATATGTCGAAGAGGTGATCTATCTCTCACGACAGGCCCTTGGGCAGGGAACGCTGCATTTAGAAAGTGAGCTGGAAGATATGGAAAACTTCTTTTTAAAGGATGGATTGCGGATGTTGGTTGACCAGTATCCAACAGAAAAAATCCGCCAGATAATGGAGACAACGATAGAGAATCAATATGAGCGAGAGATGTCTGAGGCGGCTATATTCCGGACAATGGGAAAATTGTCGCCAGCATTCGGCATGTTGGGTACCCTGATAGGTTTAATAGTTATGTTTCAAAATCTTCAGAGTGATATAGGTGCTATAGGGCCGGCAATGGCAGTTGCTATGATGAGCACATTTTATGGGCTGATATTTACAAATCTGTTGTTTAATCCTGTTGCAGTAAAGATGGAAAGGAGAGTTGAAGAGAGGGTTCTATTGATGAGGGTGATAATGGAGGGGCTTATTCTTGTATCCAAAAGAACACCTCCGGAAATTGTCAGGGATGAGCTAAAGGCATTTCTACCGGCAAGGAAATGGGCAGATATAGATACCAGTAAACTTCCGGTAAAATCATTAATAAAAGAGCAGGGTAGCAGTCATGCGTAGTAGAAGAATAGAGGGTGATGATGACTCAAACTGGTTATTAACTTTCACAGACATGATCACTTTTTTGATGGCATTTTTCGTCATAATGTATGCAACACAAATTTTTGCACCGGATAAAAGTGAAGAGATGACTGGCTCGATAAGAGCAACTATGGGGCGAGACCTGCAAAGCCAGGTTTTGGAGAAAAATGAAGAGCATGAAGTTCTTTCAGAGTTACAGGGTTATATATCAGAAAGCGGGCTTGGCAACCTGCTTAAAATAACGCAAACAAAAATGGGAATAGAGCTGACTGCAACGGGAGAATTAGCTTTTGCATCAGCCAGCGATCGTTTAACCAAAGAGGGGGTGGAGTTGATCAAGCAGGTTGCCGAAAAGCTCAGTGAAAAACAGTACAAGGTTGCGGTTGAGGGGCATACCGATGATGTTCCAATAAATTCAGATAGATTTCCATCCAACTGGGAGCTGTCTACTGCCAGAGCAACAACAGTGGTGAAAGAGTTTATAAGGCTGGGTTTTGCTCCAGATAGACTTGCTGCAAGCGGTTATGCCGATACTCGCCCTGTGGTAGATGTTTTTGACGCAACGGAAAAATCTGTTGCCAGAGCAAAAAACCGCAGAGTGGTATTGGTGATAACGAGATAGCAAAAAGTGCTGCGAAATATCTATCGCCAGAATGCGTTATGTGGCATATAAGATTGTTTCTATATTTGAGGATCAATAGGAGATAGTTTTTTAAAATGATCCGAAAATTGTTGAATGATGGTTTTTAATTCTTTTAAGGCCAATGAGTTAATCTCGGTAAATCCAATATTTGCCCCGTTTTATTGTGAGCATATTTTTTCCTTCATTAATGCGGTTATTAAATCTTGTAGTTATATTTATTCATAAGCACTATCTATAAACCTCAAATTACAACAGATTTATATTGACTTGGTGAAGTGTTGTTGTACATCAATTGCCGGAGAGAATTTTTTCGTATAGGTAAAAATTAAAAGAAAACCACCTGAAAAAATTAATATCGTAATCTATACTTTTCTTTGTATGAGCATGGTTATCTTGGAGGCATGTGGCGTAAGTTGGGGTAAGATGCCCTGAAAACATATTATTTATAGAGCAAAACGGGAATAGCAATGGAAAATAATTACACCGTACTGGTTATTGATGATGAAACAATAGTTCGCTCTATGGTGTGCGGAATTCTTGAAGACGCCGGGTTTTCAATTATTGAAGCAGAATCCGGGCATGAAGGGATACAAAAAGCAAAGCAGTACAAGCC
>QZLD01000153.1 GCA_004796385.1 Gammaproteobacteria bacterium
TATTCTTAAAAGGTCGGAACTTTCCGGCCTTTTTTTATTACTATAACCCCTTTAGAGATTAATTTCGTTAACAGGAAACAGATACATAAATTAAGGAGAAATTAAAATGAAAAGCAGAATAGTAGTCTCAATAGCGTTTTGTTTGGCGCTGTTTATTAGTGGTTGTGAATCTGGAAGTGATGATGTTCAACAAAAAATAGGGGGGGCCAAAAAAACAATTGAACATACAAAAGTTAAAAGTGGTGAATCAAAAATAAAACCGCAAATAAAAGAAGAAACAGCAAAACCTGTTGTGGTTGATAAAACCAAAAACGGTGTCAATAAAAGCATCTCTCATCCTTTGGCTATGAAGTTGCCAGCTCCCGGAGCAAGACGGAGTAAATTAAAGCATGCGAATTTTAGTTTTATGGGAGCTGCATCAGTAGAGGGGTATGGCGGTGGATATCCGGGGCAGGGTTATGAGTCTGTCGATAGAGAAAACTATAATCACTTTGATGATAACCCTGTAAAGGTGGTAAGCAGTGATCCTGTTTCAACATTCAGTATTGATGTGGATACCGGAGCATATTCCAATATGCGTAGAGTAATTCAGCGAGGGCAGATGCCAAATAAAGATGCAATAAGGGTAGAGGAGCTGATTAACTATTTTAATTATAACTATCCGCTTCCTGATAATGCAGATAAACCATTTGGGGTAACAACTGAAATTGCTCCTGCTCCGTGGAATGAAAACTCATTGTTATTGCACATAGGGGTGAAGGCATACGATATTCCCAAAGAGAAACTACCCCCCGCTAATCTTGTTTTTTTATGTGATGTTTCGGGGTCTATGAATAGCAGCGATAAACTGGGGCTTCTTAAATCATCGCTAAAGTTATTGACTAAACAGCTGGGTGAAAAGGATAGAATTTCGCTTGTTGTTTATGCCGGAGCATCGGGTGTGGTTTTGGAGCCAACTGCCGGGAATGATTATGCAAAGATTGCAACAGCTCTTGAAAGGTTGAGTGCCGGAGGTTCAACAAATGGTGGCGCAGGAATTAATCTTGCGTATTCGATGGCGGAAAAAGCATTTATAAAAGATGGAATAAATAGGGTGATATTGGCTACAGATGGAGATTTTAATGTCGGAACTACCGGAATTGAAGCCTTGAAACAGCTGGTTGAAAGAAAGAGAAAAAGCGGGATTTCACTTACAACTCTTGGTTTTGGTAGTGGAAATTATAATGACCATCTTATGGAGCAGTTAGCTGATATTGGTAATGGAAATTATGCTTATATTGATAATTTGAATGAAGCGCAGAAAGTGTTGGTGGATAATATCAGTTCTACTCTGAAAATAGTGGCAAAGGACGTTAAGATCCAGATTGAATTTAATCCTGAGAATGTGTCTGAATACAGGTTAATCGGTTATGAAAACAGGCAGCTTAAGCGGGAAGATTTTAATAATGATAAGGTTGATGCAGGGGAAATAGGTGCTGGTCATACAGTAACTGCAATTTATGAAATAGTTCTTAATGGAAGTAAGGGCGGTATGGTTGAGCCTCTGAGATATGGTAAGAAAGAGCATGTTAAGAATACAGCAGAGGTCAACAGTAATGAGTTGGCCTTTTTTAGAATAAGATATAAAAAAACCGACTCGGAAAATAGTACTTTGCAGCAATGGCCTTTGGTAAAGCAGCAGATTATTAAGTCATCGGCAGATACAAGTGAGAGGTTTCGTTTTTCTGCAGCTGTGGCAGCATTTGGGCAAAAGCTGAGAGGAGGTAAATATCTTAAAGATTATGCTTATGCAGATATTCTGGAACTTGCCAGAAAATCCAGAGGGGAGGATAAGTTTGGGTATAGAGGTGAATTTATCAGTATTGTAAATTTGGCTCATTCGCTTGATAAATAACTTTTATTGTTTAAATAAGCACTGGGAAAGCGATATGCTTTTTCAGTGCTTTGATTGTAACAGGTATAAATCAGACAATTTTATTAATTTCTTCAATCAGAGAGTTATAAGGGGGGGCAATTTTCTCAAGCTCTTTATCAATAAGCAGATTTTCAAGTTTGCTGCAGGCTGATTTTAGTTTATGAACACCGCAAACACTGGCAGCGCCATGGAGTTTGTGAACACTGTCTCGAAGTGCTTCGCTATCTCCTTCATTATAATTTGTAGTAATTCGCTCCTTGTGCAGAGGTAATTCTGCTTTAAGCATGTCAAAAAGTTCCTGTTCAAGAGAACCCTTATTATTACTGTTCTCTTTTTGCGGTTTGTATCTTCTTGATTCGGAAAATTTAATTTTTGCACAATCGTTAACTATGCTGCCAAGCTGCTCTTCTGTAATTGGTTTTATCAGGCAACCATTCATTAGACCATTATTAATTAACCTGTCTTTTTCTCCCGGCATAGCATTAGCAGTCAGTGCAATGATTATCGGTTGTTTTTTGCCTGAATAAATTTTTCTGATCTCTTTGGCAGCATCTTCTCCGTTCATTATCGGCATGTGAATATCCATAAGTATCAGATCAATATCTCCATCCTTAGCTATGGATATGGCCTCCTGACCATTTTCGGCTTCACTTACTGCGGCTCCCATTTTTCGCACTAAGGTGCAAGCCAGTTTGCGGTTAATTCTGTTGTCATCGACAATTAGAGTATTAATTGTATTTGGAGTTACTGTATCGGATGTTTTAACAACTCCGGAGTGTGTCTCTCCTGCAGGAGCAATGTGAGAGGTGGCGGATTCCGGGTCAAGTAAAATGCGGCACATTTCACGATACAGTGTTTGACGGCGTATGGTTTTTGGCAAAGCAACAGGTGCGCCCTGAAGGAAAAGATTTTTTAATTCGTTGCGATCAACCGTGTTTGCCAAAGCAATAATCGGTACTTTAACTCCCTCAAGTCTTGACATCAGTTTTTGAAAACCACTGGAATTAATATCTGTTCTTGAGAGTCCTACCAGGGCAAGATCCCAGTTGTTGTTTGAGCTTAGCAGAGATACAAAGCTGTGATTGTTATCAACTTCGGTAATGTCAATATTCCAAGATTCCAGAATATGTCTTATAGCCAATCGTGATAGCGGAAGTTCATCAAATAGCAGTAGACGTCTGTTATTTAGCGGGGTTTTCTTCTCTTTGTTTGGGTCATCTTGTCTGATCCGCTGTTTTTTCAGGCGTAAAGTAAACCAGAAAGTAGAGCCTTTTTCGGGAGAGCTTTCGAGGCCGATGTTTCCTCCCATCTGTTCAACAAGTTTTTTTGAAATAACCAGTCCCAGACCTGCTCCACCGAATCTTCTTGTTGTTGATGTATCTGCTTGTGAGAACGCATTAAACAGTTTTTTCTGCTCATCTTCCGAAAGCCCGATTCCTGTATCGGCAACAGTTATTCTTATTAAAGTTTCATTTTCACCATCTTCATCCAGCATAACTCTAACAACAACTCTGCCTGAATGGGTGAATTTTATGGCGTTGTGAACAAGATTTGTAAGAATCTGGCGGATTCTTATTGGGTCACCATGAAGTTTAAATGGGACGTCGCTATAAAGAAGATGCACCAGTTCCAGATTTTTTCCATATGCCGCCGGAGCAAGTAGTGAAAATACCTCTTCAACACAGTCGCGCAGATCAAAAGCTATATTGTCGATAACAAGCTTGCCAGCCTCAATTTTTGAGAAATCGAGAATATCATTGATGATTGCAAGCAAATTGGCTCCAGACTCTTTTATTGTATTCAGATATTCAAGCTGTTCATCATCAAGATTGCTATGTGACAGTAGGTCGGTAAAGCCAAGAATGCCATTAATAGGGGTGCGGATCTCGTGGCTCATATTTGCAAGAAACTCCGATTTTACCTGGCTGGCATCAAGGGCTTTCTTTCTGGCTATATCCAGTTCCACATTTTGAATTTCTACCGCTTCCAGAGTCTCTCTCAGCTCAAGAGTAGCTATTTCCACTTTCTCCTGCAGTTCTTCCTGTGCTTGCTGCAGACTTGAAGCCATAGTGTTAATTCCGGATTCAAGTTTTCCGATTTCCCCACCGGAATCTTCAGGAACTCTTGTTTCGAGTTTTCCTTTTTCTAAAAGCTCAATAGAATCTGTCAGGCGTAATATCGGAGATGTAACCGTGTGGCTTGTCCACAAACCAATAAGAGCGCTAACAATTATGGCAATTAAGGTAATTAGTACGCTGTTAAGCAGCGCCAGAGACTGTTTGGCAATAGTGGTTTCTATTGAAACCTCAAGGGTTACTTTTCCGATTATGACTGGGTCGTAGTGGTTGCCGTTATCTGTTTTAAAATCTTTTCTTTTAATATTTTCTTCAAATTGCAGTTGTATATCATTTCGCAGAAATATTTTTAGCAAGTCAGCTACAAATGCCTGGGATACAGAGTTTTGTTGTTCTGGTTTAGTATCCTGCACAGAGAATGCTGGGTCATAGCTTTCTATAGCGACATATTTAACATCAGCCTGCTGTTCAATGGTTTTTTCTACAAGAGACCTTAAAACGGCTACATTTTTAGTGTAAATGCCGTTTTCACATGTAGAGGCAAGTAGTTTGGTAATGGTTTTTCCTCTTTCGACAAGAGAATTTTCCAAAGTGGTGATCTGAGTTTGAACCAGAAAAAGTCCGAGGCACATAGCGATAAGAATCGGTGGGGTGAGAGCCATTAATAGCACTTTGGCCCGAATTCCCCATTTAGACATCATTTTTTACAGCTCCATGAAAAAAGAAAACACTCCGTAGAATCAAAAATTCTAGCGCAAAATAGGAATCTTTCCAGTTATATTTTTTCAGATTACGGGGCTTGAAGTCACTGTTGCTGTTAAGATATTGAAAAATAAGTGAAAGCATCTTGTTTTGTGTGATTTTATAATGGAGGGATAATATATGACAATTAAATAACAACAGCTCGTAATAATTGTTTATTAAAAGAAAATCTTAGAATTTTGACCTGTTGGATAGATTGCAATAGATATATGGGCTATACATATAATGATAATTATAGGAATTTAAGCAATGGACAGTGTTTATTATTTTAATTATTTAATAAATATTATCAGACTATTTTAATCTTAATCGGTTAGACCTTTTATCGGGAATAATTTGATAGAAGTCTGAAAAGAGATGAAAGATCATTATGGCGGTGGTAGAAAAAGAGATATGAAAAGAGATAAGGGTTTTACTTTAATAGAGCTTTTGGTGACGCTTGCAGTTGCAACAATACTTGTGTTTGTTGCAGTGCCGTCATTCGGAGGATTTATAAGGAATAGCCAGATGACTACGCAGGCGAATGCCCTGTTTTTCAGTCTTCAATATGCCAAAAGTGAAGCAGCAAACAGAAATATAAGAGTGACAATATGTGCCAGTTCAGATGGGGCTTCTTGTTCATCCAGCCCTAACTGGCATACCGGTTGGATAATTTTCACTGATGATACCGGCGTGTCCGGTGTTTATGATGGCGATGATAGAATGCTTAAGAAGCAGCGGGAGTTGACCGGTCAGTCAACACTTATATCGGATGGCGTTGGTGATGTTCAGTTTATCTCAAGAGGCTGGCGGCATGATTATCAGTCTGCAGGAGCCAGTGATATAACCTTTACTCTTGATCATCCGGAATGTACCGGAAAACAGAAAAAATCTATTACCGTTTCAATTATGGGTAGCATTGCTTCCGATAAGGAGGATTGCTAATGGCATTTCAAACCTTAATCGATCACAAAAAGCAGTGTGGATTCGGATTAATAGAAATAATGGTGACGCTGGTTGTTCTTGCTGTAGGCCTATTGGGTATAGCGACATTGCAGATGCGAGGGTATCAAACAAGCCAGATTTCCCTTAACCGAACAGTTGCAGTCCTTAAAGCAAATGATATGGCAGATAGAATCAGGGCGAATTCTGCCGGGGCTGTTGCAGGAGCTTATAATAGCATTTCCGGTTATCCCCTCTCTTATACAGATTGTACTCAAACTACCTGTACCGCAGAGCAGCTTGCCGAATTTGATCGTTATGAGTGGAATTATAACCTTTCGCTGGTATTGCCGTCTGGTCAGGGAACAGTGGTTGCAAACGGCAATATGTTCACAGTAACAGTGATGTGGGATGAATTTAATAGTGGAGCAACTGGTACAGGGTGTGATTACGAAAATGAAGATGATATGCGTTGTGTAATACTGGAGATAAGAATATGAGATGCGTGAGCAGTAAGCAGCAGGGAATGTCGCTTATTGA
>QZLD01000262.1 GCA_004796385.1 Gammaproteobacteria bacterium
CCTCTGACCTACAGATTAGGAATCTGTTGCTCTATCCTGCTGAGCTACCGGGACGCAGGATATTTATTCTACATATTACTTTATGATAGGCAAGACATATGTTTTTTGTAAAAATCCAAAGCTGAAATCTGATCGCTGTTCATTAATTTAATAATAAGAAAATCAAATAATTGCCAAGCTGTTCAATAAATACGAATAAAATAGTTATTATTTGGTTAGTCTCTCATAGAAAAATTCAGGAAATATATTAACCTTACATGTGAATTGTTTAAAAGCTATTGGTCATAGCGGTAATTCTTAACAACAGGAAATACAATGAGCAACGATGGAGAACGAGGCGGAGAAGGCAAGGGGGCTGATCTTCTTGCTTCTATGGGTGCTGTTTCAGTGGCAGGTGTGTCCGGAAAGCATTCGTCAGAAGAGATTTTCAAGGATCTGTTTATTGTTCAGAGCGAGTTAATTGATATTTCCCGCAAGCTTAATAATTCGGATAGTATTGATGAAACTTTGGGGATAATGGCTGAGGTTATTGATGATAATGCCGATGTTGACGGGTTTTCAATAAATATTGCAGATGTAAAGCAAAAGAATCTGGTTTGTGAATTTGTTTCTCTTCCCAAAGAGTATAAAGGTTTTGAAAGCACTCTGCGTTATTATCGTTATTCGCTGGATTATGATGGTCTTAATGCCAGGGCTTTTAAAACAAAGCAGAGTGTATTTATAAATGAAGATGAGATTGTTAAATATTCGGAGCGAATGCAGCAGCGTTATTTCGACTGGAAAATGATGTCTCAGGTAATTATTCCGATATGTGATGGTGATTCGGCAATCGGTACCGTTATGATATCTCGTAAAAATGGAGAGCTTACTTCTGAAACAGTTTCTCTTTTGAAAGAGAAACTGTCTTTTTTTTGTAAGATGATTCAGAAACAGAGGTACTATGCGGATCTTGAACGCAAAGAGCAGCAAATTAAAAGATCTGTTGAGGAGATGGAAGATTTTCATCTGTTTATTGGGCGCATTAGTGAGTTGACATCTGCAGAGCAGATTTACGAAACGATTGCCGAGCAGTTTCTGAAGAATTATGACTTTAATATGTGTGGAATATATCTGAGAACATCAAGAGGTCTTGAGGTTAAGAAGATTTCTACATCAGATGATAGTTGTCGGCAAGAGGCGGATAAGTGGTTTGATTACTGGAGTAAGAATGTCTATAGAATTGATATGGCAGAAGGTGCTCCTGCGGTGGCTTTTATTAAGAATATTTATGTTTACCTTGAGGATATTCAGCAGGTTGCAGGGCTACCAATGTCGGTTAAAGATAAAGGTTCCTATAGCGTAATTAACGATATTCATAGTTGTCTGCATATGCCGATTACATACAGAGGAGAGGCTATAGGTATACTTTCGTTATGGGGTGTTAGGAAAAAAGTTGTATTGGATGACAAGGATGTGCAATTTATAAGGCGTATATGTGCATTTGCCGGAACAGCTATAAGAAATGCTGAAACTTATTCTGTAGTAGAAAAACAGAAAAAAGAGATTGAAAAGGCAGCAGCAGATCTTGAAAGGGCAAAAGTTGATGCTGAATCATCAGCCAATGCAAAAAGCTTTTTTCTGGCGAATATGAGCCATGAAATAAGAACTCCGTTGAATGCTATTGTCGGTTTATCAGGATTAATGCAGCATACAGCTCTTTCAGTTAAGCAGAGCGATTACATAAAAAAAATAGATGGAGCATCTAAACATCTGCTTGGTGTGATTAATGATATTCTCGACTTTTCCAAAATTGATGCGGGTAAGCTTTCTATAGAAAATATTGAATTTAATTTAAAGGAGAGATTGGGCGAGATATGTGCATTTTTTGCAGATAAAATACCGGAAAAAGGTATAGATATTGTTTTTAATTACCCTCCTTTTCTACCTGCAGTGGTAATGGGTGATCAATTGAGAATAGGTCAGGTAGTAACCAATCTTCTCGGAAATTCTATTAAATTTACAAAATCAGGTTATGTAGAATTAAAAATAGAAGTTGATAATAATGAAAAGCTAGTTATTTCAGTAACTGATACAGGTATAGGCATACCATCCGAAAAGACTAATGCTCTTTTTGAGTCATATACCCAGGCGGAAGATTCTACTTCAAGAAATTATGGAGGAACCGGGTTAGGGTTGGCTATTAGTAAAAAACTTGTTGAGGCAATGGGGGGTGAAATATCGGTATCGAGCAGAGTTGGTGAGGGGAGTTGCTTTTCGTTTACACTGCCATTTGTTGAAGGACTTTTGGAAGAAGAGGGTAGTAAGGAAAATATTAAGAGAACGCTGTATGGAAAATCGGCTGTTATCTATGATGATTGTCAGGCGTTAAGGCGCTCGTTAGCAAAAATGCTTTCATATTATGGGGTTGAGTGTGTAAGTATAGGTAGCCAGTATGAGTTGGAGCATATTCTGGAGCAAAGCAAGCATATTGATATTGCTATTGTTGATTACGCAGCTCAGGATGAAGACTCAAAATACCTGCATCAGCTAAAAGACTTGAAGAATAATGGTGCTTCAGTTATTGCTTTAATGTCTATAAGCGAAAATTTTAAAAATCAGGATGCTCCATATACAACAGTTATTAATAAACCGGTGCTCGAGGAGGTATTGATTGCCGGAATAGTAGGTGAAGAGCTTTATAAGAACAGATGTGCAGATGAAACGTTTTTGGCAAAAAGACCTGTGTCGTATGATGGTAAAAGAGCTTTACTTGTTGAAGATAATGCGATTAATCAGCAGGTTGCGCTGGAGTTGTTGAAGAATATCGGGTTTGGGGTCGAGATTGCTGAAACAGGGCTTGAAGCGATAAAAATGCTTGAGCTAAGGTATTACGATATCGTGTTTATGGATATTAAAATGCCGGTAATGGGGGGGATTGAAGCAACAGAAAAGATCAGGTTAAATCCGGCTTTTAAAAAACTGCCTATAATTGCCATGACGGCAAATGCTATGAGTGGGGATGAAAAGGTCTGTATAGATGCAGGGATGAACGCATATATATCAAAACCGATAGATCCCCAGGTGTTATATGCAACGATAAATAAGCAGCTTACATCTGTAGTTACTAAAGAAGATATGGAGGAGTGTAGCCATAATGATATTAGCGGCTGCAGGATACTTCTTGTTGATGATAATGAACTTAACAGGTTGGTTGCGGTAGACCTGCTCGAAGAGCACTCTGTAGATATGATTACTGCTGAATCAGGGAATGAAGCAATATCCATACTGAAAAAAGAAAGAATAGATATTGTGTTAATGGATATCCAGATGCCGGAACTTGATGGGTATCAGGCATGTAAAATGATTAGAGAAGATATTCAAATAGATGATATTCCCATAGTTGCTGTTACAGCAGATAATAGTCGTGGTGACAGAGAAAAAAGAATAGATGCAGGTATGGATGGTTATGTGCTTAAACCTTTTTCATCAGAAGAGTTGGTTGCAGTTATCTCTCTTAAGTTGATGAGAAAGAGCCGGAGATAGCAGAATTATTTGCAGGGTTTAATAGCCCGATTAAATCGGACTATGAGTTTTCTCTTCTTCAGGTTCATTAGAGATTATTTTTTCAACGCGCTGAAATCCTCGCGGTAGTTTTTTCCCTCTACGTCCGCGTTCTCCGCTGTATAGCTCAATATCAGCCGGTTTCAGGGTTAGGTGTCTTTGTCCGCAAATAAGAGTAATTGATGCCTCTTTGCGGAATACAGTTATTGTTGTAACAATCTCTTCTCCTGCTTTTAATTTTGCAGGAGGAATGCCTATTATTCTGTTGCCTTTACCTTTGGTTAGAATTGGTAATTCAGAAAGAGGAAATACCAGAAGATATCCGCCGCTTGAAACTGCAGCTATTGCAGAATCCTCAATTGAATTTACCTGAACCGGGAGTAGTGGCTTGGCATCTTTTGGTAAAGATAAAAGAGCTTTTCCAGCCTTGTTTTTTGAATAGAGGTTTTCCAGTTTTGTAATAAATCCGTAACCATGATCGGATGCAAAAAGATAGTTAGTGTTGCCGCTACCTAAAAGAGTTGCATAAAAACCGATACCACTTTCAGGAGAGAGTTTGCCGGTAAGAGGTTCTCCCTGACCACGAGCAGAAGGAAGTTTGTGTGTTTTTAGCGAATATGAGCGACCGCAGGTATCTAAGAATACCGCTAACTGATTACTTCTTCCTTTGGCGCTGTGCAGATAGCTGTCTCCCGACTTGTAGTTAAGGGATTCTGCATCTATATCATGACCTTTGGCAACTCTAATCCAACCTTTTTCAGAAAGAACGATGGTGACAGCTTCACTTGGAACAAGGTCTGTCTCCTTTAGTGCTTGAGCTGCTTCTCTTTCAACCACAGATGAGCGACGCCCATCACCATATTCATCTGCATCTGCAATAATCTCATCTTTAATCAGAGATCGTAATTTTTGGTTTGAGCCAAGAGTTTCCTCAAGATATTTCCTCTCTTCCTCCAATTCCTGCTGTTCACTTTTTATCTTCATCTCTTCCAGTTTTGCCAGATTACGCAGTTTCAGGTTAAGTACTGCTTCAGCCTGAATATCGGATAGAGCAAAGCGTTCCATTAATACAGGTTTAGGTTCGTCCTCATTTCTGATAATGGCGATAACCTCATCAATATTAAGGTAGGCTATCAGGTAACCTTCAAGAATATGTAATCTTTCCAGAACCTTATCAAGTCGCCACTGTAATCTTCTGCGGACGGTTTCAACACGGAATGTCAGCCATTCAGAAATCAGATCGAGTAGATTTTTAACCCGTGGTCGGCCATCAAGGCCGATCATATTCATATTGACTCTATAGGTTTTTTCCAGATCTGTTGTTGCAAAAAGATGTTTCATAAGAGAGTTGATATCAACTCTATTGGAACGAGGGGTAATTACCAGTCTTGTTGGGTTTTCATGGTCTGATTCATCACGCAAGTCAGAGACCATGGGTAATTTTTTAGACTGCATCTGAGCTGCAATCTGCTCCAGAATCTTGTTTCCTGATACCTGGTATGGCAGATCAGTTATGATGATATCTCCATCTTCCTTATTGAAGCGTGCTCTCATCCTTATAGAGCCGTGACCTGAGGTATAGGTTCTAATCATATCCTCATACGGAGTGATGATTTCTGCTGCAGTTGGATAATCCGGTGCTTTTATATATTCCATAATATCGTCTATGGATGCGCTTGGATCATCAAGCAGATGAACACAAGCATCGGCAACTTCACGCAGATTATGAGGAGGGATATCTGTAGCCATACCGACAGCAATACCTGTGCTGCCGTTTAACAAAATATTTGGCAGTCTTGCAGGTAGCATTGCAGGTTCGTTAATAGTGCCGTCGAAGTTTGGAACCCAGTCTACTGTTCCCTGCCCAAGCTCACTCAGCAGAACCTTTGCATATGGACTAAGGCGAGACTCCGTGTAACGCATTGCAGCAAATGATTTTGGATCATCGGGAGAACCCCAGTTGCCTTGACCATCAACCAGCGGGTAACGATAAGAAAATGGTTGTGCCATTAATACCATTGCTTCATAACATGCAGAATCACCATGCGGATGAAACTTGCCAAGGACATCACCAACTGTTCTGGCAGATTTTTTATGTTTTGAAGAGGCACTTAATCCCAATTCCGACATTGCATAAACAATTCTTCTTTGTACTGGTTTTAAGCCATCACCAATATGGGGTAGAGCCCTGTCCATAATGACATACATCGAGTAATCGAGATATGCTTTCTCGGTAAAGGTTTTAAGAGGAATTGTTTCATGTTCAATAAAGGTCTGTTCCTGATCCATCTTCTGTTCCAATTATTTTTTTACATCTGCAAGTTGCTGTATAACAGCCAAACACGATTTTACATCTGCAAGATGATAACACAACTGTTTTTAAAGAGATGGATATAGAGTTGGCTGTATTATTTTCATAGAGTGTTATGTGCTAAAGAGCAGGCAGTTAATATTAGTTGCCCTGAACACCTATCTTAAAAACAAACATATTGCCGTAGTAGCTTCTTATCGCTACTGATGGTATAACTCTTTAACCTGAATAAATTTATTTGGAATATTAAACTTACGTTTATATGATGGTTTACTATAAAAATTGCCATAACGTTAAAGAGCAATATTAAGGAGTATTATAATGATAAGAGCTTTAAATCTTTTTTTGATTTCAATTTGCATGCTTGTTTCAGGTTGTGCTACTACCCCCGGAAATACTAAAACGGAGAAAAGGCAGGCCGTTAAAAAAATGAGCAGTGATGTTTTGACCCAACTATATGAGTCACATCCTGAGGCGAAAAAAGAGATCAGAAAATCAGCCGGTTATGCGGTATTCAGCAATGTGAGTGCCAATGTTATTTTTGTTGGTGTCGGTGGTGGTTATGGTGTAGTTATAGACAATAAAAAGCACAGCAAAACCTATATGAAAATGGGCGAAGTCGGTTTGGGAATTGGTCTTGGAGCTAAAGATTTCAGGGCAGTATTTATTTTTGAAGATAAAGAGACAATGGATTACTTTATTGAAAAGGGGTGGACATTCGGTGGTCAAGCTGATGCAGCAGCAAAATCCGGAGATAAAGGAAAAGCTATTAGTGGAGAGGTTGTTGTAAAGAAGATAAAGATTTATCAGATAACTGAATCGGGAATTTCTTTGCAGGCTACAGTTAAGGGAACAAAATACTGGAAAGATGATGAGTTGAACTGATCTTTTAGTATCGCTGAGATTTAACTCTCTAAGTAAGAGTATCTCAGCGATACAAATTTGCTATTTTAGCCGTATTAGTTAGTCATAAACTCCATAAAGAGATTGTTAAGTTGTTTTTCATTCCACTCTTTATTCCCGATTTTTATTTTCCCTTTTTTCACTTTCGCACTAAAATTAATGTTTCTGCCACTTTCAGTAATTAACTGTTTTTCAATTAAGAATGCCAATTTATTGTTTATGAAATCGGCTAGAGGATCACTGCTTGTCGTTGCTTGCTCTGCTTCAGTCTCGCCTTCTTCATGAGTGCTAGCCTTAGCTGCAGCCATACGTTTGATAATTGGTATCTCCTTTAGAACGCTTTCAATAAACAGATCTTTCGGAACGGATATCTTTGTATTTGCAATGATTACTTTTTGCAGGGCTTCATCAAGCGATTTTTTAATCTCTTTATCAGATACATCTCCTTGCAATTTGACGCTCACATCAAAATTTACTTTATCTTTTTGACTTGCTATTTCGATATCCGATGCTCCGGAAAAGCTTATGGCAGGTTTCTGTTTTAGTTTAAGGAACTTCTTCAGAACATCTTTTTGACGAGGCGGTTTGCGACTCTGAATAAAAGGTTTTACTGCATCATATTTTAAATTTCCGATTTTTATATTCAGGTGGCCGTTATCAAGGTTGGTTATGTTTTCTGCGTGTATGGATTTATAGCTGCTTTCAATGTCAAGATTAACAATGCCATTAGATGATAACGAGGTTTTCTGACTTATTTTAAGATCTTTTGCCTTTATATCAGGCAGTTTAAGCAAACTGTTATTACCATCAAAAGTAATCTCGCCAATTTGCATTGTAGATTCACCTTTGCTGAATTTTGCAGGGTCAAAACTGCCTATAAAGTTAAATTTAATTCCGTCAATTTTTACAAAGCCGTCTTTGTTTTTATAGATAAATCCACCGACATTTACATTGCTGTTGAAAGATCCATCCTCGAAATTGGCATAAAACCAACCTTTAAGCCCATTCCATACGGTCTCTTCTTTAAGCATCCCATTTGATGAATACTGTAGTGGAGAGATGTTTAACTGAGTTTCAGATGGCCCTCCAAAACTAGAAAATGTAACAGCATTAAATTTCGGTAATTTATCAACTTTTTCACCTCTTAGCATAAAAGATAGGATTGTTTTGTAATCATCCTCGCTCTTTTTATTCAGGTTGGTTTTAATTACGGCAGCGTAAGGAGTGAGCGATTCCAGGATTTTCTTGGGGTCTTCAATAATAAATGGCCCGTGACTGATTTCGTGATCCAATATGACTTTTAATTTCATTGCTCCACCTAATGGAGAACTTTTTGAGTTATTGGGTTGAAGAGATATTTCAGATTTCGCGGTCGATTTGAAAATACCTTTGTTATATTCGGTAACATTTACAACCAGCTTCATTGGCGATTCAGGATAAAGCTGAACAGATGTTGTAGAGTTTTCGATTATCGCCTTAAGATCTTTTTTAAAGTTTTCCTGTACCTGAATTCCTATCCAGAAATAGGCTCCTGTGCCAATCCCTGCAAGAACAGCAACAAACAGTACAAGTTTAAATATAAATCCAAATAGTTTTTTCATTTCAGACTCCGCTGTAATTATTTTGATAGTTTGCTTTAAGTCTAGGGGGACACTGATTAACTGTCTGTAAGAGCGAATTGCCGTTTTGAACGATGCTGGTAAACTTAATTATCTACTTGATATATTTTGTTTACTGATCCACTGTTCATTTTGCATTTAAACTCTTAATAATCAGAGCGTCCTTTAGAAGTTACCTTAAAGATAAAACCCCGACTATATCTCTATAGCGGGGTAAGTATGAAGGATAATTGTAAATTAGTTAAGACCAATTAACCCTTTTTTTTGGCTTGAGCTGCTTCTTTTTGTTTCTTTAGCTGCTCTTCTTTTCTTCTTTTAGCGGCTTGCTCAGCGGCTTTTTTTGATGCCATTGCTTTTTTCTTGTTTGATTTTACAGGTTTTGCACCATCAATTGCTTCCAGAAGCTCAATTTCAAATATCAGAGTTGAGTTTGCAGGGATTTTACCTGTGTCTCTGGCTCCATAAGCAAGGTCGGCAGGGATATAAAGTTTACATTTACCACCTACGTTAATCATCTGCAGGCCTTCAGTCCATCCTTTAATTACACGATTAAGTGCAAAAGTGATAGGTTGTTTTCTGGCATATGAACTGTCAAATTCAGTTCCGTCAATAAGAGTACCTCTGTAATGTGTTTTAACTCTGTCTGTGGCCTTCGGTTTTTTACCATCACCTTTTTTCAGAATTTCAATTTGAAGTCCTGACTTAGTGGTTATAACTTCCTTGCGCTTTCCGTTTTCAGCAAGAAACTTTTGCCCTTTAGCTAAATTTTCCGCAGCTTCTTTTTTTGTTTTTTCTTTTTGAATCTTTTTCATTTTTTCAAAGGCAATTTGCAAATCTTTTCTGCTAACTTTTGGTTCATTGCCTTCTACGCCATCTTTAATACCCATAAACAGAATTTCAATATCAAAACCATCAAAACCATTAGTTTTAATATATTGACCCATTTTAAGACCCATGCCATAGCTGACCTGTTCAGATGTGCTCTTTATCTCTTTATTCGCCATTGCGGTAAAGGGAAGCAGTAGCGTACATGCTAGAATAATTTTTATTTTGTGTGACATTTGTTACTCCTGAAAATAATTAATCCCGATTGTTATTACGATATAGCTGAATTTTCTGCTGTTTCAGCATCAGCTCAGTGACAATAAAATCATTTAAGAGTTCTGCTGCCGACAAAACTGTCATTCAGTTAATCTGCGCCATATTAAACAGAATTTTTCTTTTTTGCCAGTTCGATAGAGTGTTTATATAAAACATAACGCTATAAGCAAAAATTAGTCCTATACTTTGTTAATAATAATGTTTTTAACTGGAGAATTACGGAGTGTTTGTAAAAAAATTTATAAAAAACGTAATTTGTTTCTTTTTGTTTGTATTTATAGCTCAGGTTATTAATGCCGGAGAAAATAAATCTCCCCTTATTTTTATTGAATCTGATTGGTTAAAAGGAGAAATAAATAATTCCGGGGTTCTGATTTTGGATATTCGTTCCAGAGATGAGTATCTTTCCGGGCATATTCCTGGAGCAATACATTGTAGTGCCGATGATTTTTTTAGCGACAGTAAAAAAAGACTGCGTTCCTTTTCAGAGTTGAGGGTTCTGGTTTCAAGAATATTAAGACCAGCTGAAAAGATAGTTGTTTATGATAAAGAGGGGATTAACCGAATCGCTCGTATATTTTGGATACTTGAGTCTTTGGGATTTTATAAAAAAGTACTAATTCTTGATAAAGGTTACCAGCAATGGCAACAAAAAGGGTTAAGCATAGAGAAAGAAGAGAGAAAAAACAGAGTATCCAATGCTCCACTTTTTGTTGATCCGGAACGGTATGCTACATCTTTTGCAATAAGGTTGTCGGTGGACAGTAAAGAGAAATTATTGATTGATGTACGTGATGAAGCAGAGTTTAGTGGTAGCTCCGGTTCCGGGCGAAAGGGGCACATTCCCGGATCTGTTAGCTTTCCCTTAAAAAAAATCATGAAAGATGGTTCTTATATTCATGATTATGAATTTCAGGGGATTTCTCAGGAAGAGTTGCTGAAAAAGAAAATTTATATTTATGGTAATTTAATTGCCGATTCAGCACTTATGTATTTATGGTTCAGGATGATAGGCGGAAATGTTGCTGTATATGGAGGTGGTTGGCAAGAGTGGCAGTCTGATAATAAGCTTCCTGTAACCGTGGGAGAGGGGCGTGGTTTATGATAATTGATCGCAAAAAATCACATAAACTTACACGATTGCAACGGGTAATTGTTGGGCTTTCTATTCAGACGAAATTGGCACTTATAATTTTATCCGCCTCTATTTTGGTTATGGCAACAGGTTTTGCTTCGATTATCTACTGGGATATAAAATCTATCCGTGATGGGGTTCAAAAAGAGTCACAAACAGTAGTGTCTGTGTTAGGCAAAGATATAGCTAAACTCTTTATCTATGACTCAGTAGATTCTGCAGCAGATATGGTAACCAGTTTTCGCTCTTTTCCCAATATCGAAAATGCAATCATATATGATAATGGTAATGCAGCGGTTTTCCACTACAAAAAAGAGGATAGTTACAATAATATTGCTGTTCCTGAAATAGGAGAGAATGGGAAGTTGTATAGAGATGGCCCGTTCCTAATGACTTTTTTACCAATAAGTTATCAGGATGATGAGCTTGGAACAATTTGTCTAAGGCTTTCAACAGAAGAGCAGAAAGAAAAGATATTTGGCTATATCAAAGTTGTACTGCTGATGATACCGCTCTTATTAGTGCTATCTACATTTATCTCTATAAAGTTTCAGCGAATTTTTTCAGCGCCTATACTGCGGTTGGCAAAGGTAGTAAAAAGAGTATCGGCAACGCATAACTATTCTGACCGACTCACATTTGATGATAGAAACGAGATCGGAGAGCTTTACGACGGTTTTAACATGATGCTGGAGCAGATAGATAAAAACACCAGCAAACTGGAATCGGTAAAGAGTGAAATTGAAGATAATAATATTGAGCTGACAAAGCTTAATCAACATCTTGAAGAACAGAAGTTTGCGCTCGACCAGGCGGCAAAAGTATCCATGTCTAATGAGGATGGGGAAATAACCTATGTAAATGATCAGTTTTGTTCTTTATCAGGTTATGAAAAGGAAGAGCTTATAGGGAAAAGTTATCGGGTTATTCGTTCCGGTTTTCATACAGAGGAGTTCTTTAAAAATATAAAGAAGGTTATTAGTGAAGGCAAAGTCTGGCGTGGGGAAATTCAGAACAGAAATAAAAACGGCAGCCACTACTGGGTTTATACAACCATAGTACCTTTAAACTCGGAGGAGAGTGGAAAGTCTCAATATTTAGCAATACATTTTGATATATCAGATAAAAAAGAGGCCGAGAGATCATTGAGAGATGCAAAAGAGATGGCCGAGGCTGCAGTTATGGCTCAGACCGATTTTGTTAGCACTCTTAGTCAGGAACTTCGCTCCCCCATGAGAAGTTTGCTGGATATGCTTGCAGTAATACTCAACTCGAATCTTACCGAAGAACAGACGCAACGAATATCATTGGCGCATAAATCTGCAGAGGCACTTTTGACATTGTTTAACGGGATTCTCGACTACTCAAGGATTCTTGCAGGTAGTCTTAAATTTGAGAAAGTTGAATTCGTTTTACGAACAGCAATAAATGATGTCATTGTAGCAAACTATGATCAGGCACATAACAAAGGGGTTTTTCTTAATGCAGTATACTCATCTTCTCTGGCTCATCATGTCAAGGGAGATCCTGCAAGAATAAAAGAAGTTTTATTTACCGTACTTTCCATAGTACTTGGGTTTGCCAGAGATGAAACCGTAACCATTTACGTTTATCCTGAACACAGCCAATATGATAAACAGTTAGTAAAATTTGATATCCGTTCCAGCGACCTGAAAATATCACCCAATATAAAAATTAGACTTTTAAATGCGTTCAGGCGTATAGATGGCTCAATAGCTCAGGTATTTAGTGGAGCAGGAATGGGGCCGGCACTTAGCAGGCAGCTTATCAAGCTTATGGGGGGGGACTTCGGAATAGGAGATAGCAGTATCTCAGGGAGTAATTTCTGGTTTACAGTTGACCTGGAAGGGGTGCAGAAACAGAATGAAATTTCCATTTATGATGACATGGAAAATCCGGAATTAAAGACACTATTAGTATGTGATGAAAGTATAACTGCAGAGGCATTTATAAAAAGCTACAAAGGCGATGAACAACACCTTGTTCACACAGCAACAATTTCAGAAGCATTGGAAGCCTTGCGATTAGCTGTAGTGCATAATGTTCCTTTTGATATGATGGTTTTTGACCTTAATTTGCCTTTAAACGTCGTTCTTGAAGCAGGTAAATCAATAGCAGAAGATGCAGTAATCTCGCATATATGTATGGTGCTTGTCTGTGCTCCATCACAAAGGGGGGATGCAGAAAAGGTTAAAGCGGCAGGTTTTAAGGGGTACTTTACCAAACCGATACATCTGAAAGGCTTTACTGATGACTTACGCTTTGTATGGCATATGCGGGAAAGTAATGAAATCCTTGTTACCAGGCATATGTGTGTCGAATATGGGGCATCAAAAAAACGCCGACTTCTTATTGCCGGTGGAAATGAAGAGTCAGCATTATATCTAAGTTCGCAAATGTCTCGTTACGAATTTATTGTGGACTATCTTGAAAAAGACGAAGGTACAATCAGAGAGATAGCCTGCGGTAACCATTATGACATGGTAATAATTATCTTCGATGATAAAGAAAGTGTTAAGGAGATAGCGGCTTCAGTTAGATATATAGATAATAAAGGTCATCCTTTACCGGTTTTACTTTATGTTTCAAAAGAATATAAAGAGATGGAATTGCCTGAAAATTCGTTTTTTGGGGTCGATGATATTATTGAGGCCGACAGTGAGCAGAAAGACCTGCTTGATCTTTTTCATAAGTGGCTTAATAAGTTGTAACCTCCCAATTTATAACTGTTCAACCGAGGGAGTCCTTTCCTCATTTATATCGAGCGACCTAGACCGAATGATTTATAAATATCCGGTTCAAATGGCCCTGTAATTGGATTTATATTTGCGCGACCGTTTCGAAGAACATAGCTGCATGAGATGGAGGGAAGTGCCTGCTGTAGTCCATATTAAGATAATAAGATGCATGTATTTATTATATGCAAAATTCAACTTCTATTCCGCGTCGCTTTAGGACTGGTAATTCCAGTCTGTTTAGGCTACCTTTTGTCAAAGGCAAATTCCTGTTTTAATTTATTCTAACTAATTGAATTGCATAAGGACTAGTCTTGTTTTTTTGGGGTAATGGGGCTGGAAAAGATATTTGTTATTTTACTCTGTTAAATTACTATTGCTAATGATTTGGGGAATCAAATAATGGATAAGGAAACTATTAAGGCGTTTCAGAAAGCTTACAAGAAGGCTGAATCGCTTTTGCTGAAAAAAGCATATAAAAACTTGTGGGAGGCTGATTCAATCGAGTCTGGTTGGGTCAAAGTTGAGGAGAGAAACAGTTTGCTTGGGGGCGAATATTTATTCCATGAAGAGACGA
>QZLD01000091.1 GCA_004796385.1 Gammaproteobacteria bacterium
AAGCCGCCTCTGGCAACCAGTATTTTCTGATTGTTTTCCAGCAGGTCTCCAATGGTTTCATCAGTGTCGATATCTTTTATTATTGTTCCTATTGGGACTTCTATTTCGATGTCATTTCCTGATTTGCCTGTCATTTGACGCCCCATGCCATTTTGGCCTCTTTCGGCGAGAAACTTTCTGGTATGTCGAAAATCTGCAAGGGTGTTTATAGATTCATTTGCAACTACAAAGACGCTACCGCCATCACCACCGTCACCGCCATCCGGACCTCCGAATGGGATATATTTTTCGCGGCGAAAACTAACGCAGCCATTACCGCCATTACCTGCCATTACTTTTATTGTTGCTTCATCTACAAATTTCATGCTTTTAATTCCTGACTGGAAATAATTGCTTTAAATACAAAAAACCTCACGCGAGCTGAACCCGAGTGAGGTTTGATGTAATTCGCTTTCTGCTTAGTGTGTGACTATGCTGATAAAGGTGCGATTCTTTGGGCCTTTTTTTGCAAACTGGACTTCTCCGTCAGCCGTTGCAAAAAGGGTATGATCACGACCAATACCAACGTTATCGCCAGCATGGAATTTTGTTCCGCGCTGTCTTACAAGAATATTTCCTGCAAGTACAGATTCCCCGCCAAATCTTTTAACGCCAAGTCTTTTTGATTGGGAGTCTCTTCCGTTCCTGGTGGAACCGCCTGCTTTTTTATGAGCCATAATTTATTCCTCAAATGTTTCTTGTTCTATCCGGCTTATCCAACCTGAATTCCGGTAACTTTAATTTTGGTGTAACTTTGTCGATGCCCCATTCTTTTCATGTGATGTTTTCTTCGCTTGAATTTAAGGATTTCGACTTTTTTACCACGACCATGTTCTTCTACTGTAGCAGTGACCTTTCCGCCCTCTACAAGTGGTGCTCCGATTTGAAGGTTATCTCCATCGGCAACCATAAGAACCTGATCAAAATCAACAGTTCCACCTTCTTCTACATTGAGTTTTTCTACTTTTAAGGTGTCGCCTTCTGCAACCCTGTACTGCTTTCCGCCAGTCTTGATAACCGCATACATAATTAATTCTCTCAAGATTCGTTTTCCAACAAGGGCGTGGATTTTATCTTTTGTTTGATAAATCGTCAATGCCTTTGTTTATATTATTTTACATTTCGAGGTTATTTTCTGTATCTGTTTCTTTTGGTTCCGGCGGCATTCTTTCTATAAGGTGTCTGTAGCGGAATATTTTTTTATGTTTTGCTAAGTACCTTACAGCTTTTTCCCAGCTTTTTTGCCAGTTTCCTCCTGCAACCGAGTATGTGGTACTGACTGTTTTATTGGATAGTAAAGATTTGCAACATACTACAAATGCCAGTGATGAGTATTTCTTTCCGTTTTTATTATATGTTTTTCTGCGAAGAGAGATGCCACGAACTCCGGTTGAATGTTTTGCTCTTTCCGTATGTTTGAGCTCTTTTGTTTTTTGTTCTGTAGCTGCTTTCTGTTTTCTGAGAAGGCTTCTGTCGTATGATTCGGCAGCTCTTAATATGCGATCTTTTTCCCAGCCATCTATTTTTTCCCCGTTTTTAATTAATGAAAAATATTGCTGTTCGGTTTTTCCCGCTATTGATCTTCTTGCTCTGTAACCGTAAAAATTGTTGTTATCTATTAGTTTTACGCTCATTTATCTGTCCCTGATTATGATCGCTATTAGTGTGTTTCCCCAATTAAACGTAGTTTGTCTGGTCTTCAATTCCTGCTTTTTTAAATCCGGCCATTCTTAGTCTGCAGGAGTCGCAACGTCCGCATGCCCGGCCTTGGGCATCTGCCTGGTAGCAGGATACGGTCTTGCGATAGTCTACTCCTAGTTGCATCCCTTTTTTTATTATCTGATCTTTGCTCATGTTTATAAGTGGAGTATTTATTTTTATCTGTGCTCCTTCTACGCCGACTTTTGTTGCTAAGTTTGCCATATGTTGATAAGCGTTTATAAATTCCGGGCGGCAATCAGGATAACCTGAATAGTCAACTGCATTTACACCGATAAATATATCATTAGCTGTTACCACTTCTGCATAACCGAGCGCCAGTGAAAGAAATATGGTGTTTCTGGCAGGAACATAGGTTATGGGTATGCCTTCTTCCAGTTGTTCAGGTACTGCCAGCTTTGTGTCTGTTAGGGCTGAGCCGCCGATCTGACCAAGATCTATATTGAGTATTTTATGTTCAACGACATTGTAGTGTTCGGCTAATCTTTTTGAGGCTTCCAGTTCCGCGCTATGTCTTTGTCCATATGCGAAACTTATTGCGTAGCAGTCAAAGCCTATATTTTGAGCTATTGCCATAACTGTTGCTGAATCAAGCCCTCCAGAGAGCAGGACTACCGCTTTTTTATTTTCTTCTGTTTTTTTGATCATGGTTTCCGTTTTTTTGTTATCGGCGTCGTTCTGCGCCCCAGAGGTATTTATGTAGCTGAATTTGCATTTTAAGATCAACTTTATCATCAATTAGCCATTGAGCAAGTTCCTGAGGCGAGACTTTTTCTTCATAAGGGGAGAGTATTATATTGCAGGTTTTATCCAGGGAGTGATTATTAATGAGTTCTTTTGCCCATAAATAATCGGTTTGGCTGCAGATGACTATTTTTATTTGATCTTTTGGTTTCAGGTATTGGAAATTGCTGTAGCGATTATTGCCGGATTCTCCTGAGTCGGGGGTTTTTATATCCATAACTGTCATGGCTCGTTTGTCGATGATGGATATGTTTTCGCATCCATTGGTTTCTACAGAGACCATATAATTTTTATCGCATAACCCGGTTATTAATTCATCGACTTTATTTTGTAGCAGGGGTTCTCCTCCTGTGATGGTTAGATATTTGCCGCCGTACTTTTCGATGGTTTCGAATATTTGTTGAAAGGTCATTGACTTACCATTTTTACGGGCGTAATCGGTGTCGCAATAACTGCAATGCAGATTGCAACCGGTTAATCTGATGAAGGTAGTAGGGGTGCCGCTAAGCACCCCTTCCCCCTGAATTGATCTGAATATTTCAGTTATTTGCAGTTCGGACATTTTTTAATGGCCTTCTCTTTTTATTCTTCCAAGTCTTTTTTCGGCAAGTTTTGCAGCAGTTGATCCTGGATATTTTGCTGTGACTTGTGAAAGATAGTTTTTGGCCTCTTTCCATTGGTTTTGTTCGTAGTGAATAAAACCTATTTTCAGCAGGGCATCAGGGGCTTTTTGACTATCAGGGTAGTTATTGATTACCTTTTCAAACTCCTGTTTGGCTGCATCGAATCTGCGAATTACATAATTTGCCTCCCCTAGCCAATATTGTGCATTGTCCGAATATTTGCTTTCAGGATAGAGTTCAAGAAATTTCTGAAATTGGGTTGCTGCGCCTTGGTAGTTTCCGTCGCGTAATAATTGGAACGAATTTTTGTAGGCAGATACTTCTGAGGCGAAGTCTGTTCCGCCTGTGGTGCGTGGGTCGTGAGTAATCTTTCTATCTTCAGGAGTATCGACTTTGTTATTATTTATGTTGTTGTCACGTTGGATTGGTGTTCCATCGGCGCGTTGTTGGCCGATTTCCATGTTATATAGCCTTCTGTCAAAGTCTGCATATAGTTCTTTTTGTTTTTTTATAACGTCTGAGTATTGGTTTTGCTGTTCTTTTCGATATTTTTCAAGTTCCATGTGAGCCATTTCAAGCTCGCCTCGAAGTTGACGCACTTCTTCTCTTAACTGCATGATTTGACTGTTTAATTCCAGTAGTGTTTTTCCGGAGATTCTTTTTTCAAGTAGGTTGACTCGTTCTTCAAGGCTTTTTGCACTTGCTATTGATGTTAGTGAGGCAATAATTGTTACAACAATTATCTTTGATATGTTTTTTCCTATTCCAGATTTTGGGTATCTCATTTTGGTTATCCTTTGTGGTTTATTCCCCAGTCTTAGTTTTTAAGATT
>QZLD01000120.1 GCA_004796385.1 Gammaproteobacteria bacterium
ACCAGTGCTAACCATGCCAATGCAAACAGAATGGTTCTGGTAATACTTAAGCCGGATTGAGTGAGTCCGGCATCGCTATTGATTCTGGAAAAAAATGGAACCCAGAGGTGCGAACTCTCGTTCTGCTTAGCAGCGGGCAGCAGAAAAAATGCCAGCAATGGCAGTGGCAATGCGATAAATACCAGAGGCCATGCCAGTGTCATAGCTGCCTCCTTATGATATCCCTGATATCAATAAGTAGTGGCGAATAATCGAAGGGGGGGCACTCTTTTTTGTATGGATACTCGCTTATGATCTCTCTGTAGTTGGTTGAGAATGGTTGTGCTGGTGAGAGTGAATCCAGATATTCCAGCCACTTTTCGCCACAAACAGCTCCGTTTTTTGCAGAGATGGAGAGTGCCAGCCGGCGCAGAAAAATGGATGTCTCTTTAGCGAGTAGCCGGTAATCACTGCTCTTTGCAAATTTCTGATTGAACTGTTTGAGTTCCGCAAGGGCAGCACGTTTGGTTCTGGTTTTATAGCGATAAACTCCGATGCCGATAATTATGATTATGCAGATTACTATCGCGCCAATAACCAGCCACCAGCCAATAGCCAGAGGCCAGATTGAGGGTGGAGGCGGCAGGTGTATATCTTTCAGATTTGCCAGAGGATTGCTGTTCATGCCCTTTTCCTCTGTCTGTACCTGCGATTGCTGCTGACAAGCTGATTTAGAATATCTTTGCAACCAAATTCCGTGGATGCCTGAATGGTTGTTATGCCTCTCTTTTTGCAATACTCATCGATTCTGTTTTTATGTAGTCTATAAAGGGTTTCATAGCTAAGAACTGTTTTGCGGTCTGTGGTATCGAGAATGGTGCGATTTTTACCATCGGTTATGCCGTATCTGCCGGACACTGGAGGTGTTGTTTCGAGCTTATCAAAGATGTTGATAAAGATCAGATCGCAGTGTTGACTGAGGTTGTCGATTAATGTCCAGCATTTTTCTGTGGTCTGCTGAAAGTCGCTGATAATGATTATCATACTGCCGGGACGGGCAATGCTTTTCATGCGTAATATGGCTTTGTAAAAATAGTCGTTATCTGCTTTTTTGCTCTCTGTTTTTTTCTGTTCTGCATTAAACCGGGTCATAGTATTAATTAGTCGCAGTACCCCACGGCTGCCGCTTGCCGGTCTTGATTCTATATGGTTGCTTTCGGAAAAGATCACCCCACCAACTCTTTCTTGGTTATTGCTTGCCGCCCAGCCAAGCAGGGCAGCAGTTTCAGCAGCAGTTACCGATTTAAATGCCCTCTTGGTGCCAAACTGCATAGTCTTGCCAAGATCAACCGCCATTATTACCGGGCGCTCTTTCTCCTCTTTATATATACGCGTATGGGGTTTATCGGTTCTGGCGGTAACACGCCAGTCCATATTGCGGATATCATCGCCCGGCTGGTAGCGTCTGACCTCGTCAAAATCGATACCTCTGCCGCGAATATTGGATGTATAACGTCCGCCCATATTGCTGCTAACCCGATGTAGCGGCGGAAACTGCAAAGCTCGGACCATAAAGCGGATTTGCAGCAGATTTTGCGGATCTATATCTATACCCTGTCGGAGAACTCCGGGATTCATAACAACACCTTTTTACGGAACCGGAACCAGCTCGACTATTCTGTTTATAATATCGTCTACAGATACCCCTTCCGCTTCCGCCTCAAAAGAGATAATAATGCGGTGGCGCAGAACATCGTGCACCACCCCCTGAATATCTTCCGGAGTAATAAAGTCGCGCTTATTAAGCCACGCTTGCGCGCGGGCGCATCGATCGAGAGCAATAGTACCACGGGGGCTGGAGCCGAAATCTATCAATCTTTTTAAATTGCCATCGAGCTTCTCCGGGGTTCTTGAGGTAAGAATCAGGTTGATCATATAGTCTTCAAGTTCCGCTGATATGTGGATATCCGTCAGTTGTGCGCGTGCCTCTTTAATAGTGTTCTGGTCTATTCTGGTAAATTCTGTGTCGGGAGTATTTTGAGGCTGCATTTCGTTTCTGTTGATATGCAGAATCGCCTTTTCTGTGTCGGGGTCCGGATATGAGATTTTAACGTGCATAAGAAAACGGTCGAGTTGCGCTTCCGGTAGAGGATATGTGCCTTCCTGTTCGATTGGGTTCTGTGTGGCCATAACCATAAACAGCTCCGGTAGCTTGTAGGTGACTTTGCCAACAGTAATCTGCCTTTCTGCCATTGCCTCAAGTAGTGCCGACTGTACCTTGGCTGGAGCGCGGTTGATTTCATCAGCAAGAACCAGATTATGAAAAATCGGCCCGTTCTGGAAGATAAATGATCCGTCCTGCGGCCTGTAGATTTCGGTTCCGGTTACATCTCCCGGAAGCAGGTCAGGCGTGAACTGGATGCGGTGAAAGTCTGCCTCCAGCCCTGATGCAAGGGTTTTAACTGCCTTGGTCTTTGCCAGCCCCGGAGCGCCTTCTACCAATAAATGTCCGTCAGCCAGAAGTGCAATTAACAGACGGTTAACAAGGGTTTCCTGACCTATGATGGCGTTAGATACGTGGTCTCTTAAACTTATTATCTTTTCCTGAATACTCATTTTTAAATTCCACTGGATTTTTATGTTACGCAATTAATGGGGGTGGTCTCGTTGAATTACAACCCGTAAAAGAGACACGAAAGAAGAAGAAAAGTTCTAGGATTTAGCAATTTTATGACAATGGTTGTTTTATACCGAAGTTTATATAAGCTTACAGATAAAAATTAGGGAGATTAACCTGTGAGAGATAAAGATATATATGCCTTGTATTACACAAAAGCCTGTCCGTTTTGTATAAAAGTTTTGCGGGCTATTGAGGGGAAAGGGGTTGATCTTGAGTTAGTGGATATTAACTCAGTTGCCGGAGCAAGAGATAAATTATTACAGAACGGTGGCAAGACCATGGTGCCGTGTCTGAATTACAATGATGGCGTAGACAGGTGGATGTATGAATCTGACGATATAATCGCTTTTCTATTGCAAGGAAAATAGAGCAAATATGCAAAATCTGGTATAGTGCGTGGCTGTATTCTACTTCTTTTATTGGCGAAATAAAAATGATTCCTGTTATTGCACTGCTTGGGCGTCCTAATGTGGGCAAATCGACCCTGTTTAATTATCTTACAAAAAGCAGAGATGCTCTTGTTGCCGACTATCCCGGTCTGACCCGCGATAGAAAATACGGCAGGGGCAAGGTTGGTTCGTATCCCTATATTGTTGTGGATACCGGTGGTCTGGCAGATGATCCTGATTCAATTGAAGAGCTAATGGCAAAGCAGGTTGAGTTTGCGGTAGGTGAGGCGGATGCTGTTATATTTCTGGTAGATGGTAGAAACGGGCTGACGGCATCTGATGAGATGATCGCCAACCACCTGCGACGTCTGGGTAAAAAAGTACAGTTGGTATTGAATAAAACAGAAGGTCTGACAAAGGATGAGGTGGCGGCCGATTTTTACAGCCTTGCGATTGGTGATCCGATCGCCATCTCGGCAGCTCATGGTCAGGGTGTAAAGGCAATGTTGCAGCAGTTGTCCGAGCATCTGATTCTTGATAAAAATCTTGAATTTGATAGCGACAAAGAGCATCCGGGAATTCGTATAGCGGTTGTCGGTAGACCCAATGTTGGCAAATCCACTCTGGTCAATCGTCTGCTAGGAGAAGAGCGGGTAGTTACCTTCGATATGCCGGGTACAACCCGCGACAGTATCTTTATCCCGTTTGAGAAAGATGGCGAAGAATATACTCTGATAGATACTGCAGGTGTGCGACGTAAAAGCAGAGTAAAAGAATCCATAGAAAAATTCAGTGTAATCAAAACTCTACAGGCTCTGGAAGCGGCAAACGTTGTAATTATGGTGCTGGATGCCAGGCAGGGAATATCCGAGCAGGATGCCACCATTATTGGGCATATTATCGAAAGTGGTAGGGCGCTTATAATTGCTGTTAATAAGTGGGATGGTCTGGACAGGTATGATAAAGATGTTGTAAAGATGGATATTGAGCGAAAACTCAAATTTCTTGATTTTGTAGAATATCATTACATATCGGCCCTGCATGGTTCCGGTGTCGGTAAACTTCTGAGCGAGATCAAGAAGGTTTATAAAAGTGCCGTTACAGATATCTCTACATCAGCATTAACCCGTGTGCTTGAAGCAGCAGTTATTGATCATCAGCCACCGTTAATTAAGGGGCGAAGGATAAAGCTCAGATATGCTCATCAAGGTGGCAAAAACCCTCCTGTTATTGTGATACATGGTAACCAGACCAATGCGGTTCCTGAATCTTACAGAAGATACTTAACCAACGTCTTTCGTAAGGCATTTAAGATGAAAGGGACTCCGGTAAGGGTAGAGTTTAAAGTAGGCAAAAATCCTTTTTCATCTAAGAAACCAAAAAAAGCAGCTTCAGGAAAGAACCGAAAGAGAGAGCGTTGAGCAAAATTAGCATTTTTCAACCTTGTTGGTTAATATAATCACCATGAAAAATACCATTGACCATCTGCCGCAAATAAAGCAAAAAGACTTGGATAAAATAACCGATATTATCGTTGCAGGGTGTAGCGATGTTGGCATGGTAATTCTGTTTGGTTCTTATGCACGAGGCCGGTGGAAAGAAGAAAAAGATCTGAGATCGGATAGACTTTCCGGGCACGCCTCCGACTATGACTTTTTTGTGGTGACGGGAGAGAAAGAAACTGCAAGAGATGCAGGCTTGTGGCAGGAAATAGCTGAAAAATGTAATGCTTCAGGTATAAGTGCTCACGCAAGAATAATTGCACAGGATATGGAGCAACTTAATATTGATCTGGCAAACGGACAATATTTTTATACCGAAATAAAAGAACAAGGTTGTGTGCTTTACAGTAAAGAAAAATATAACCTTGCAGAAAAGCGTGAATTAACTCCGAAAGAACAACAACGCATAGCACAGGATTATTACGATCATTGGTTTGAAAGTGCTAAGGAGTTTTTGGTTACGTTTGAGTTTTTGATGGGGCATGATTTTTTGAATAAAGCTGCGTTTAATCTTAATCAAGCAGCGGAATCCTGTTATAAAACAATTCTTTTAGTATTTTCCAGTTATTGCCCGCATGAGCATTATTTGCATCTGCTTGAGAGTATGGCCTCCGATTATGTTTCAAACTTAAAGCAAATATTTCCGCGCAAAACAGATAAGCAACGAGATCTTTTTAATCTTCTTGATTATGCCTACATTGGCGCTCGTTATAACCCTGCCTACTCAATAAGCAAAGATGATCTGGAATATCTATCGCAACTAGTAAGCGAATTGATAAGGATAACGGAAAAGACATGCCTGGATAAAATCCATAATTTTTCCATGTCATAATGAGACTTTGTTTTAGCAGTATGCTGAAAAAACTTAATGTCTTTTATTATTCCGAAAACCGCTTGATTATACTTTTTCTATCTGGTTTGCCGGCTCCTGTTAGAGGCATTTGGTCGACAAAAATTATCCGTTTCGGAACTTTGTAATTGGCTAGTTTTTCTTTGCAGAACTCTATCAGTTCCTCTTCAGTAGCTGTATGGTGTTGCTCAATAATAACTTCTGCCACCGGGATTTCGCCCCACTGTTTATCGTATACTCCGGCGCATAGTGCAGCAGATACAGTGGGGTGATCCTGCAATACTGTTTCTATCTCTTCCGGTGAGACATTCTCTCCACCGCTTATAAACATATTGTCAGCTCTACCCATTATTCTTACAAAGCCGTCATTATCCTCCATTGCTAGATCACCGGTATCCAGCCAACCCTCCTCATCAATTATTTTTTGGTTTTTTTCCGGATCATCAAGGTAGCCGCTGAAAGTGTGTGGGCTACGCAATTTTAGTATGCCGGTTTCATTTTTTGGTAGCGGATCACCGGTTTCAGAGGAGACAATTTTATAATCGCAGTGAAACATGGGGTGGCCGACGGTTTCCGACTTGGATTTTATGTCGGAGAGATTTTTGTGGAGCGGAAAGAACATGAAATTTGATGGGCCGGCCTCAGTTAATCCATAGGATTGAATGACAGGAATTCCTTTTTCGTAAAATGGTTCCATTATGTCTTTGGGGCAGCTTGAACCACCGGTAAAGATTCCTTTAAGTGATTTGAATGAGGTGCTGGCAAATTTAGGGTGGATGGATATCTTATAGAGCATGGCTGATACAGCAGGAAAAACATCAACTCCTTCTTTTTCTATGAGGTTAAGTGTCTCTTCTTCGTCGAAAGTTCTGGTTATAATTATTGAGCCTCCAAAGTGGAAGTAGGGGATGATTATATTCAGGCCGCCAATATGAAAAAAAGGCAACGTAGCCAGTTCAGTACCTGTGCCGATAATTCCTGAAGAGACAGATGCCATTTCAACAGAGTTCCAGATCATCTGCCTGTGTGATATTTCGCAAATTTTAGGAGTGGATGTTGTTCCACCTGTGTGAATATAGAGAAATGTATCATCAGGACTAAGCGGTATATTGCTCTCTTTATCGCTGGCGATTTCCTGTATTCTTGAATACTGAGAAAGAACTCCATCACTGAATTCAATTTTCAAGGATATTGAGTCAGGCAGGTAAATACCGTTACTGATATCACTGAATTCATCTTCATAAAATAGAGCTTTGGGTTTGATTCTACCCAGCAGATTTTCAATTTCCGTATTTTTCAGGCGATAACTTATGGGAGCAAGAATTGCACCGATTTTGCCGCATGCAAAAAACAGATCAAGTATTTCTATGCGATTTCTGGAGATTATGGAGATTGCGTTTCCTCTGCTGATTCCTTTTTCGAGAAGATAGTTGGCAATTTTATTTGCTCTATTATTAAGGTCGTTATAAGAGAAGCGAGTATCGCAACCACAGTCATAAACAGCTTCAATATGGGGGGATATCATTGCCCGGCGACCAATCCAGTCTCCGACCCAGAACATCTCCTGATTAAAAATATTACCTCCGATTGGCATAGTGATCCTTCAACTAAGTTTGCTAGAGCGTACATATAATGAATTTCATGCAAATAATTATAGTCCAAAAGATAATAAATAAAGTATGAAATCAGCTTTTTAATAGGTTTGTTGTGAATAATGTGCCTTGTACTCTTATATGTTGGGACAATTACGAAGTAGATCTATGCTAGAGAAGGGGTATTGGATATAATTAACTTCTTTTGCCTGTTTTACGGGTGTTAACGATTTTTTGAACGGTTTTGAGGAAATATGAGTACCAGAACAGAACTACTGCACAAACTGCTTGAAGAGAGAATTCTTATTCTTGATGGTGCCATGGGCTCTCTTATTCAGAGTTATAAACTCACAGAGGAAGATTTTCGTGGTGAACAGTTTAAGGATCACCCCTGTAATATTGCAGGCAATAACGATGTTCTGGTGCTAACACAGCCTGAAATAATCAAAAAGATCCACAAAGAGTACCTGTATGCAGGTGCAGATATTATCGAAACCAACTCCTTCAATGCCACTGCAATAAGTCAGAGCGAGTACCAGCTGCAGGACTATGTTTATGATATCAACAAGGCCTCGGCAGAACTTGCCAGAGCAGCTTGTGATGATCTGAAAGCGGAACAGGACAGAGATTGCTTTGTAGCAGCTACTATGGGGCCTACAGGAAAAACCTGCTCAATTTCACCTGATGTAAACAACCCCGGTTTTCGCGATGTAACCTTTGATGATTTTGTCAGCTCATATAAAGAGGCGGCTTCAGGTCTGATAGATGGTGGAGCCGATATACTTCTTATTGAAACCATTTTCGATACCCTTAACTGTAAGGCAGCAATTTTCGCCATTGAAGAGTGCTTTGCAGAAAAAGGTCTGCGTCTGCCGATTATGATCTCCGTTACTGTCTCGGATGAAAGTGGGCGTATGTTGTGTGGGCAGAATGTAGAAGGATTCTTAAATGCAGTTGCTCATGCAAAACCGCTTTCAATCGGAATGAACTGTGCCCTTGGTGCAGAGCAGATGCGACCTCTTGTGAAAGAGCTTTCCGATAAGAGTGAATTCCGGATCAGTTCGCATCCAAATGCAGGCCTGCCTAATGAATTTGGAGAGTATGATCAGCCGCCGCAGGAGATGGCTGCACTTCTGCGCGAGTGGGCACAATCTGGACTATTAAATATAGTAGGTGGTTGTTGTGGCACTACGCCGGAGTTTATCTCGGCAATTGCAGAGGCGGTAAAAGGTGTGCCGCCGCGTATACCGCCGCAAATAAAGAAGGGGTGCCGCTTGAGCGGTCTGGAGCCTCTGAATATTTTTGATGACACCCTGTTTATAAATGTGGGTGAGAGAAACAACGTAACCGGATCCGCCAAATTTAAAAGACTGATTATAGAAAAGGATTACGAGGCAGCACTTGAGGTATCCCGTACTCAGGTAGAGGATGGCGCGCATATCATCGATATAAATATGGATGAGGGTATGCTCGATGCCAAAGAGGAGATGACAACCTTTCTTAATCTGGTTGCGGCAGAACCTGATATTTGCAAAGTGCCGATCATGGTGGACTCATCCAAGTGGGAGGTTATTGAGGCAGGCTTAAAATGTATTCAGGGCAAATCGATCGTAAACTCCATCAGTCTTAAGGAGGGTGAAGAGAAGTTTATCGCGCAGGCAAAGACCATAATGAAATATGGCGCAGCTGTAGTGGTTATGGCGTTCGATGATAAAGGACAGGCGGATACATACGCGCGTAAGGTTGAGATCTGTAGCCGCTCTTACGATATTCTGGTTAATCAGGTTGGTTTTCCTCCGCAGGATATAATCTTCGATCCTAACATTTTTGCTATTGCCACAGGTATTGATGAGCACCGTCGCTATGGATTGGATTTTATCGAGGCAACTGCAACTATTAAAGAGAAGTTGCCGCACGCCATGGTAAGTGGCGGCGTGAGTAATGTCTCATTCTCATTCCGTGGTAATAACCCTATGCGTGAGGCGATCCATTCTGTCTTCTTATATCATGCAGGCAAAGCAGGCATGGATATGGGGATAGTCAATGCCGGACAGCTGGAGATATATGAAGAGGTAGAACCTGAACTGCGGAAAGCTATTGAAGATGTGCTTTTTGACAGAGATGCAGAGGCGGCAGAGCGTCTATTGGAAAAGGCAGATTCTGTAAAAGGCAGCGACAAAAAGACAGATGCCAAGGCGTTGGAGTGGCGCGAAAAACCGGTGGAAATGAGGCTTTCTTACGCACTAGTTAAAGGCATTACCGAGTTTCTTGAGGCAGATGTGGAAGAGGCGCGCCAGCAGGCAGAAAACACTATAGATGTTATCGACGGTGCACTGATGGCTGGTATGAATCAGGTCGGTGAGCTCTTTGGCGGTGGCAAGATGTTTCTGCCGCAGGTAGTTAAGTCTGCCCGTGTAATGAAGCGCGCTGTGTCATATCTGCTGCCGTATATTGAAGAGGAGCAGCAATCGTCTGCATCCAGAAGTAACGGCAAGGTTCTGATTGCCACGGTTAAGGGGGATGTGCACGATATCGGCAAGAATATCGTCGGTGTGGTTTTGCAGTGTAATAATTTTGAAGTGGTCGACGCCGGAGTGATGGTTCCCTGCGAGAAGATACTCAAGATGGCGCGCGAAGAGAATGTCGATGTGATCGCGCTAAGTGGTTTGATAACGCCATCTCTGGACGAGATGTGTACAGTAGCGGAAGAGATGGAAAAACAGGGGTTTAAAATCCCACTGTTTGTCGGTGGCGCGACTACATCCAAAGTGCATACTGCGGTGAAGATCGACCCGCTTTACACTCAGCCATGTGTGCACACAACCGATGCAACTGTTGCAGCAACAACTATTGCCGCAATTTTAAAAGATCCGCAAAAAGTAGCCGCAGATATCTCTGCAAAACATGACCAGCTACGTCAAAATTATCAGCAGAACAGAGAGCGCCGCAGTTTTGTCTCTCTGGAGCAGGCACGGGAAAACTGTTTCAAAGTCGACTGGAATAACTATCAACCACCAATTCCTGAGTTCACCGGAATAAAGGTAATTGAGGATCAACCACTTGAAGAGTTGGTTGATTATGTAAACTGGAAATCATTTCTGGATCAGTGGGATTTTAAAGGTTGCAGTTGTACAGAGAGCAGTTGTGATTGCGGGTGTAGTATAGATCACAAGATAGAGCACAAGGCAAAACATGAAGAGATAGAAAAACTACAGGCAGATGCTAAGGCGATGCTGCAAAGAATTATCTCTGAAAAGTTGATTACAGCAAAGGCCGTCTTCGGAATCTTTCCGGCTGTAGCTAATGGTGATGATGTTGATCTGTTATCTGTCGAAAATCGTACTGAAAAACTGACACAGCTCAGCTTTTTACGTCAGCAAACTGTAAAGAGCAGCGATGCTCCACATCAATCGCTGACAGATTTTATCTCCCCAAATGGCAATGACTATATAGGCATGTTTGCAGTTACCACAGGAATTGGCGCAGAGGCACAACAGAAAATACTGAGAGATAATAATGATCCATACGCCGAACTGCTGTTCCAATCGGTTACAGACCGTCTTGCCGAAGCATTCTCTGAATACCTTCATGCTAAAGTCAGAAGTGAATATTGGGGTTATGAAAAAGGTAAGAGTGCAGAGCAGATACTTGCAGGAGATTTTACCGGAATACGACCGGCACCGGGATATCCGGGAACGCCGGATCATACTGAAAAGAGGGTTATCTGGGAAACACTGCAAGTGGAAGAGCGTATCAGTATCAGCCTGACCGAAAGTTGCGCAATGCTGCCGACGGCGTCAGTTTCAGGTCTGTATATTGCTAATCCACAGGCGACCTATTTCGGAATCGGCAAAATCAACCGCGATCAGGTAGAAGATTACGCTGCCAGAAAGAAAATGACTGTTGCCGAAGCGGAAAGATGGCTGTCACCACTGCTGGGGTATTGAAGATAAATATTGATAAATTTGCGAAAAAGTTTAAAAAACCATGTTTTTAAATTATTTGTATTAGTCTTCCGGTAGCATCAAACTCTTATTTGTTTTGTTTTTTAATTGAATAATGCTTCCTGTTATTTTTATTAGCCATTCATGTCTGAGTAATTGAATTTGAATAGTAATCAATTATATGAAGGCTTTTTAGAGATAAGGGTTGTTTGGTGTTGAATTTTTCAATTCTGAATTCAGGTATTTAAAGAGCATTGTCAAATCCGGGACATGATGTTCGGTTATGTAAAAACTAGTTGATTGCAAAGTTATTATCCGAATATTTTTTGAATATCACATATCTGCTATAATCTGCGGTCATTTATCTGATTGTCGATCTGTTTTGTTTTGGCAAACAGAGCAATATCTTTGGTTTCTTCTGTAAACACAGGATTTATACATTGCACAATATTAAGAAAGATTTTAAATACCGCGAGATTCCGTATAACTACACATCTTTTTCCGATAAGGAGATTGTTGCCGAGTACCTAGGTGATGAAGCATGGGATATTCTTTGTGAGCTCAGGGGGCATCGTGTAACCGGAAGAAGTGCCAAGCTGTTGTTTGAGGTGATAGGTGACATCTTTGCAATATACAGAAATCCGTATATTTATAATGATTTTCTTGATAATCGCAGTAAGCGTTCACGCCTGAAGAAGTTGCATAACCTGCGTTTTAGCGTGGTGGAAAAGGCAGCCAATAATGATCTGGTTTATAAGATTCTGGAAAAGACCAGAGAGGCTGATATCTCCTTTTTTGAATCTTTTGGATACACAAAAAAATTACGCAAAAAAATAAGATCTGCCCTTAAAGGAATAACAGCAAGTAGAAATATCCGTTTTACTGCTTTTCACAGGGCGGCTCATATTACCGATGCTACTGACTGGCGGGTTGCGTGTCCTGAGGTGGTTGTATATCCTGATTCTGAAACTGAGTTGGCTGGACTTATTGAGGTAGCAAGAGATCTTGGTTTGAAAGTTATTGCAAGGGGTGGCGGTACCGGACTTACTGGTGGCGCAGTTCCGGTTTATCGCAATACTATGGTTATTAATACAGAAAAACTGCGTGTAATAGATGGTATTCGTGAGTATGAGGTTGCAGGTAAGAAAATTCCGGTAATTCGTCTTGGGGCTGGTGTTGTTACCGAGTCGGCGATGGATTATGCTCGTAATAACGGCTATATATTTGCTACTGACCCAACGTCGTCATGGGCATCGACAATTGGTGGAAATATAGCTGAAAACTGTGGTGGTAAAAAAGCTGTAATGTGGGGTACTGCCATCGACAATATCTACTCTTTCAAGATAATTAATGCCTACGGAGAGATACTGAAGGTTCAAAGAGTAAATCATCCATATCGTAAAATAGAGTATGCAGATGAGGTTGAGTTTGCGGTTTATAAGGTTTCTGCCGGGAATGAAAAACTGCTGAAAAGTATCAGGCTAACTGGGGATGATATACGCAAAGAGGGTGTTGGTAAGGATATAACCAATAAAGCTCTGGGTGGCGTGCCGGGCTTACAGAAGGAGGGGGGAGACGGAATTATCTTTGAGGCTGAATTTGTTCTTTATAAACCGTTTGCGAACTGCAGAACTATTTGCCTTGAATTTTTTGGTGAAGATCTGGTTAACGCATCCAAGGCGATTATTGATATTCGTAACAGTTTTGAGAGTGATGAGGCAGCATTTCTAACCGCTCTTGAGCACTTTGATGAAAAGTATGAAGAGGCGATTAATTATCGGAATAAATCAGACAGGCAGGAGCTGCCCAAAGCAGTTTTGCTGATTGATGCAGAGAGTAATGATGAATCTGTGCTTGATGCAATATGCTATGAAGTTATTGAAATGGTGCGTCAGTATAATGTTGAGGGCTTTGTGGCGGTTGCAGAGTCAGAGAGGGAGCTCTTCTGGAAGGATCGAAAAAATCTGGGAGCGATAGCCCGCCATACCAACGCTTTTAAACTTAATGAAGATGTGGTAATTCCTATTGAGTCATTACCTCTTTTTGCAGATTTTACAGATATGCTTAACCTGCAAAAGGAGATGAAAAACTCACTTTCAGTTATAGATGAGCTTTACGGTTATCTGGCTACCAGGAATATATCTGACGATAAGTTTTTCAATGGCAAAAAGATCTCATACACTATGGATCTTGAGAGAATCAAGACTCTTCTTTCTGAGAAACTGGCAACTATTGATGGCCTTATAGATATGGCTATTAATGGATTTTATGATGAATACCTGCAGCAAAAGGATAAGTTTAATCAGATACGCAATGAGGGTGTAGTTGGGGAAATACAGCGACAACTTATTGAGGAATACAGAAATCACTTTAAAGGATATAGTGATGTAATTGCGGAGATAGACGAGCTTGTTGCCGATACCTTAAAAAGAAAGATAATAATTGCAACACATATGCACGCCGGTGATGGCAATATTCATGTCAATATACCGGTGCTTTCGAGCGATTACCCTATGATGCAGGAGGCGGATGATACTGCTGGTGTGGTTATGCAAATCACAACAGTTCTTGGGGGGGTTATCTCCGGGGAGCACGGAATCGGTCTTACAAAAATCAAGTTTATAGCTCCGGAAATTCTGGATGATTTTGCAGAATATAAAAGAGAGGCAGATCCTGAAGATCTGTTTAATCCAGGTAAGTTGTGTCGTGATTTCCCGGTTCATAAGATATATACACCATCTTTGAACCTGATAGAGATGGAGGCATTTATTCTTAAGTCTTCAGATCTGGAGACTCTTACGTCGGAAATATCCGGTTGTATCCGCTGTGGCAAATGTAAGCCTGTATGCAATACCAACTATCCCGATGCAACAATGTTTTTTAGTCCACGTAACAAGATTCTTGCTCTCTCTATGATTGAAGAGGCTGTTCTATACGAGGCACAGACCGAAACCCGCATGAGTCTGCGAAATTTCTCAATGATGCGGAATATTGCTTACCATTGCACCGGATGTCATCAGTGCTTTACCCCGTGTCCTGTCGATATAGACTTTGGTGAAGTAACGCAGAAGATCAATCGTTTACTGGTGGACAGAAACAGAAATAAGTTTAATGCCATGACATGGTTTACCCTGTTTTATTTGCGTCAGCGAGGTTATTACGTCAACAAGGTTTTTCGACTGGGTTTGCTGAAAATGGGATTTTCCATGCAACGTCTGGCGTTTAAAATAAATCGCCCTGTAAAACATATTACAGATGCAGTAGCACCCAAAATGGCAAGTCTGTTTGACGGCTGCTTTCCAAAATCCGGAGAACAGACAACAAGAGATATCTTTAGTATGAAAAGGGAGCGTAGAATCTACTCATTTCATAATCCAGAAAAAGAGATAATCTCCAGTGTGCTCTACTTTCCCGGTTGCGGCTCAGAGAGGATGTATCCGCAGATCAGTTTGGCAACAATCGCCTTGCTGAATCACTTTGGTGTCAGAGTGGTAATTCCACCTGAGTATCTATGTTGCGGCTATACTTTGCTTTCCAATGGCAGGGTGGCTGCGGCAGAGAGGGTGAGCCACGAAAATCAGGTCGTATTTCATCGTATGGCGGATACAATCAGCTATATGGAGATAAAAGACGTAGTGGTTTCCTGCGGCACTTGTCATGAAATGCTTGATACGTATCAGATAAATAATATTTTTGAATATGCGGCGGTTATAGATATAAGTGCCTTTCTGATAAATAACCACCTGCTCAATGGCAATGTGATAGCAGATGAGACTCTCTATTATCATGAGCCATGTCACTCACCACTAAAGGAGCATGATGTAGAAGGCACATTCTCCGGCATATTCGGAAAACAGCCATTGCAGATACCGAACTGCTGTGGAGAAGCCGGCACACTGGCAATATCAAGACCGGATATCTCTAAAAATCTGCGTAGCAGGAAAAAAACCAATATTTGTCAGAGTTGTGGTGGTAGTAATCTGGATATAATTACCTCATGCCCGAATTGTGTGCAGGGCTTAACTAAAATTCAGGGTGATATCTCAATCAATGGCAAGCATCTGTCTATATACCTTGCAGAAAAGATAATCGGCAGTGACTGGAGAGAACAGTTCATTAAGAGAGTTAAAGATCAAGAAGGTTTGGAGCGAATTCTTTACTAATTAGTTGTTGGAGAGCATAAATGGAAGCAAGACCTTGGGAAAAATATGGTAAAAACGGCAGGATAAAATCCTGTTTCGGGTCGCAGCTTTTTATTGCATGGCCACTTTCAATTATCTTTAATACGGTCGCAATTGCACTTGGTGTTTTATTTCTTCCCCAGTTGGTAGCTGGCTCTGAGGCTGAAAACCTTAAGTATTTGATTTATGCTTTTCTCTTTTTTGGAGGTGTCCTGGCAATATTTACTATTGCAATAACCATTAATTTTTTTCGTTATCGCAAAATCATTTTGGAGATGGACCCGTTTCCAGGATCAATTGGTGGCAATGTAGGCGGTAGAATTGTAATGCCTTCTTGTTTTACTGCCGCTGGTAGCTATAGTTTTAGCCTTAATTGTGCACGCGTAACCAAATATTCAGTTGGAAGAGGTGAGGACAGGCGTTCAGGTTATCATCGTGATTATTTATTGGATAAGCAGACAGAAGCTAATGTAAGTGAAACACCATCCGGTATCGAACTCTCTTTTGTATTTAATCTGCCGCAAAATTTATCGAAAGATCTGCCGGAATCAACTCCTCGTTCCAATGATTATTTTGAGTGGACTCTTGGGTTAAGAGCAAAATCAGGAAAGCATTTTATTCAAAGAGATTTTATTATTCCGGTTTTTAAAACGGCTCAAAAATCAAAAACTATAGCGGCTAAAACGCAGAATAGAAAACAACAGCTTGGTGAAACCGCCTTGCAGGGAAATCGAATTGAGAAGATTACCGGTGGAAGCGCTTTTGTATACCCAATGTTTAAATGGTCTGTATTATTAATTTGGGCGCTTATTATGGGCGGTGTGGGTGTAGGGGTATTGCTGTTATGTGATCATATATTTAATAGTGATGGAATGAGTTTTTTTAGTATTCCTTTTCTAATTGGGCTTTTGTTTGTTGATGTTTGGGTGTGGGCGATTGTATTTGGAATTATTATCTTCTGTTTTTCAGGTGTGCGTGTAGAGATTGCCAATGACCAAGTGGCGGTTACTTCTCTATTTGCCTGGATCCCTTGGAAGAAGAGGGCTGTATCAATCTATGAAATTGAAAAGTTTGATATTCAAAAAGCACTTTTTTTCGCTAAAAATCCGGGTGGAATGGGTATGATAAAACGAATTCATATTGTTGACAGACTCGGTAATCGAACCTCTGCTTCAGGGATTATATTCGGGGAAGGGGCTGCTGAGGAATTTATTAAAGAGTATAAGAAACGTATAAAGGTTGTTATTGATTGATTAAAAAGCAGAAGAAGTGCAGCAGAGCACTTCTTCAAGTAGTTTAAAACTATTGCCTTTACTGTTTCAAATGAGATTCAATATAACGTTTTCTTTTGTTTGGTTTGAGTTTGGCTATATCTACTAATACCAAGCCATCAAGGCAGTTGTTAAAATCCGGGTCTACATTAAACTCAATAAAGGTTACTCCACCTTCTTCGCAAAGTTCGCTGTACTGTTTGTAAAGAGTCGGTACAGCAACTCCAAGATTATCCAGAGAGTGTTTAAGTCTTTTAAAGTCTTCTTTGGCATTATCTCCACAGAATATTTCAGAGGCATAATTCAGCGCATCTGGTGTCAGTCGGAATGGTTTTTTAGCGTTAACTGCTTTATTGCCATGCGGATAGTAGTGGCTGTAATACCAAACCAAGATATCTCTGGCGGCAGGAGGAAAGCTGTCACTAATGCTCACTGGACCAAACAGATAACGAAATTCCGGATTCTTAGCTATAAATGCTCCAATTCCCTGCCAAAGATAGTCCAGACTTCTTTTCCCCCAGTATTTAGGTTGCACAAAACTGCGCCCCATCTCTAATCCTCTATCAAGATAGGGTTTCATTGGTTTGTCATAACCAAAAAGTGAATTGACATAAAGGGCTTCAACTCCATTTTGTTCAATTACCCTTTTTGTGTCAGCGAATCTGTAGGCGCCGACAATTTCGAGATCATCCTGATCCCATAGAATTAAATGATGGTAATGGGAATCGTATTGGTCGATATCACGCTTCATCCCACTACCTTCACCTACCGCACGAAACGATATTTCCCGGAGCCTGCCGATTTCCCGCATAATGGATGTGCTCTCTTTATGATCGTACAGGTAGATTTTTTTGTTATCCGGTGTTTCTCCCAGGAGTTCGCACTCTTCAATCTCTTTTTTCAGGTAAATTCTGTTTTCTGCATGAGCAATCGGGGCTTCCGTTTTAAAATAACTCTTTCCGGATGGCATTTTATAAACATGTTTTTTAAAAAGGCCGACCTTGGTTTTTGTCGGCAGATTTTTGCAATCATAACTGTTGTGAGGGATAGGGTTGCCGACCGTTACCTTAATCTCGTTTTTTTCATGTTTGAACATCTCACCGACAAGCATTACTGTTGAGAGTGTTTTAAAAAGCATAGATGTTCCGTAAAAAGTCAGCGAGTTCCGAGCCTTAACATGAATTGGCAGAATAGGGGCCCTGGTTTTATTGGCAAGACGCAGAAAGCCGGAATTCCATGGTTTATCAGATATCCCCTTTACAGAGAGTCGTGATACTTCACCTGCAGGGAATATTATTATTGCACCTTCGTTGCATAGGTGGTCGGTAATGTTTTCTATCTGATTGCGTCTGGTTTCTGCTCCCATATTGTCAACCGGAAACAGCAGATTGTGCAGAGGTTTTATCTGGGTTAAGAGCTGATTGGCAACAATTTTTACATCGGGACGAATTCTGCCGACAAGTTGCAGTAATGCCAGCCCGTCTAGTGAACCGATCGGGTGGTTGGCAATTATTACAACCCTGCCGGTATCGGGGATTTTTTCATGATCATTATCAGATATAGAGTAGGTAAAGTTAAAATAATCCAGCACCTGTTCAACAAAATCGATCCCCTTGAGGTTTGGATAGTCCTTTTCAAATTGAATGAACTCCTTTTCATGCAGAAGGTATCGAAGTACAGTTTTGAGAGTTTTTAGTATCTTAGGCGAATTTTCGATACCGGAGATCTTTTGTGATAAGGCCGGCAGGTGCTGGGAAATCATTTCATCTACTGAAAACATATATACCTCACTTTCTTATTTTGTCTATTGCAACACACTAATGTTAAAAAAATATTTCAGTTTCAAGAAAACGCTGATTAATTATCTGCATGAAGTGAATAGTTTTGTTGAGCGGTGTTTATAATCTTGATTATCATTTGATATATCGTGTTTATTTTGCTTCATTTGTTTTGTACTTCACTTCTTGGTCTAATTAGTTGGTGTTTCTTAAAATGCTATTTTATTACAAATCTCTTTTCCGAGTATCAATAATAAAAAAGCACTTTTATTGTTAATTAGACTATCAGGTATAATGGCTTAAGTAAACATGTATTTACAAAAAGTAACACGCGATATCTGTGTTGCATTTGCATTACAAAGCGAATGCAATTTGCATTTTTTTGTGGCACTGAAATATTTCTGCAACATTTCTATATTAAATTCCCCTTCGAGTTTTTAGTACGTTATTCACAAAGAGGAAATTTAATATGAATTTAGTTTTAAAAGGTCTATCAACTTCAGCAGTAATCGCTGCTATGGCTGTATCCGGTAATGCAATGGCGGATAGCAAACCGACAGCAACTCTATACGGAAAAGCTCATCTGTCTCTGGCTTCAGTTTCGGCTGATGATGGTACAGATGATGGAAGTGCAACACAGATTAAGAGTAACTCCTCAAGACTTGGCGTTAAGGGGTCTTACGATGTAGAAGATGGTCTTAAAGTTACTTATAAAGTTGAGTGGCAGGTTAATATGGCAGACAATGCCAAGAGCAGCGAAGATCATATCAAAGGACGCAATCAATATGTTGGTCTGGCCGGAGGATTTGGTGAAGTTCGTGTAGGTCGTCATGATACCGCATATAAGCTGGCTACTGGAAAATTTGATCTTTATGGTGATACATATATTGATTACAACAATATCATCGATAAGTCAGAAGATAAGAGAGAAGATAATACGATTTTCTACACAATGAAGGCTGATGCTCTTACTCTGGCAGCTTCATATACTCTTGACTCAACTACAGAAGACACTGCAGCAGAAGATAGTGAGGGTGATATTCTTTCTCTTGGTTTGACCTATAAGGCAGGGGCTTTGCTTCTGGCTGGCGGTTATCAGAGTACAGATGAAGGTCATAGTGCCATGAAGTTTGGCGCAGCTTATTCTCTTAATGAATTTACCTTCGGAGGTGTTTTTGAGCAGGTAGACACTGATGATGATAATGCCGATGAGAGCAATATTCTTCTTATGGGAAAATATAAAATCAGTGACAGCAACTGCATTAAGCTTCTTTTCGGTCAGAAAGATATTGATGAAGTTGATGATGATCCAACTATGATAGGACTTGGTTTCGACCACAAGTTCAATAAGAACGCAACTTTCTATGCCTTGGTAGGTAATGGCTCAGACGGCGGTATGGATGATGCCGGAGGTCTTGAAGGAGACAGCACTGCAATTTCACTGGGCATGATTGTTAAGTTCTGATTGCACTTGCAATAAGAAATTTAATATATATATTGAGGCGCTTACAATTTTGTAGGCGCTTTTTTATTTGG
>QZLD01000056.1 GCA_004796385.1 Gammaproteobacteria bacterium
AGCTCGTAGGTTGGGTTGAGCAAAGCGAAGCCCAACGTTTGTTATTTTTATGTTGGGCTTCATTCTTCAGCCCAACCTACCTTGCTGAATCTACCATGACAACGTGGGGAAGAATTGACGGTTACAATCGTACGACTGGAAAGTGGTAAAACACCTGAATTTTAGCCAAATCGTTCGATAAATAATTCGGTAAAAAGTATGATGCTAAAGTGGTACGGTACACTTAATGGTAGCTGATTTGTTTCAATCCTTCATAGTTTCTACATGACTATATCGTAAAACGTTAGTTTTACGTTCTTCACAAATGATAAAATATGTTCAGCTCTCGGATCTATCCTAAATTGATCTGCACTTCTATACTCGAGAGTATTAAGTTTCTGTAATAACTCTTCATCTTCATCATCCATTAGTTCGTATTGTTGTTCATCACAAAAAGTTAACATGTCCTGCAGGTAATCAATAAAAGAATCATTGTTTTTATCCGGGTCATAACCGTAAATGTTTTTGGTAGCATTGTAGAGAATAAACCCTAAATATTCTCCTTTATCATCAGATAGCAGGGAAAAATTTTCTGACAACGCTGTTGATGCTTTTATTTGTAATGGAGATGAACTGACAAGTAATATGTCTTTATCCGCTGAAAAGAACGCACTATCTTGCATTATTATCTTTGATGCAGACATTTTTGTGAATTGTTTAAAATTTATGGTTTTTAATTCTCTTAGCAGATGAAACATTTCATCTGTCATATCAAAAAAAAAAGAAGGGACAGTCAGTGATAGAAATTCTAGGATGTCTGTTTTTTTGTTTAGAAGAAACCAGTCATTTCCAGAAAAACCGCCAAAGTCCTCGCTTCCGTAAAGAAGTTCTATATCTTTTTCTAAGTCATCAATATTAGAATATCTACCTTGCATTGATATGGAAAATTGTCCCAATTCCCAATATATTTCCTGCATTTATTGCCTCTATCTTATATGAAAATTTTATTAGCTGGAGCTAAAAAGCCTCCAGAAGGTGTAGGGATTTGTCCATTAACTATCATTTCTTCTGTGATAGGCAAACCGGAGTCGTTTGGTGAACCTCCATGTATTACTGAACCGCTTTCTCCTCTTGGGCCAGAAGGACCGTAGGAAGTTATGGCTTGACCTTTAAATGCTCCTGCTTTATCACCTGCAAACACTACTATGTCACCATCTTTTGCAAAAATAACATTTTGATAACCTTCTGTAGAAATATAAACTCCGTCAGGCTCCCTGACAATCTCTAGCATGCGCTCTTTCGTAAGCCTTCCGTGATAGCCTTTTTCACATACTTTCCCTTGAGTTATTTCTCTTATGTTCCCTTTGTTTGCTTTTTCTTGAATTTTTTTGGCAAGCTTACAAGTTAATCCAAACGGATCAACCCATCCTGTCGGATTAGGCGCATACTGGTAGTTATTCATCCCTCCAAGCAGACCTATCGGGTCCTGGTTGATGAATCTTCCTGTGGTGGGATTGTAGTACCGGAAGCGATTGTAGTGCAGGCCGGTCTCTTCGTCAAAGTATTGCCCCTGAAAGCGGAGGTTGTTTTCTATCTGTTCGATCTCTTTTTTGACGACGTTGCCGTAGGCGCGGTATTGAACTGACCAGACGATTTCGCCCTGTTCGTTGCTGATCTCCTGTGGGGTGCCGAGGTGGTCAACATGGTAGTGGTAGACTTTTTGATCCTGCACGAAGGCGAGCGGTCTGAAGCCACCCGGTTCGAATAGATAGGTTTTGTTAATCTCGCCACGGCTTTCGCTTAGCAGTTGATTGCCGTTCCAGAGGAATCGGGTCTCGCCGAAGTTGTCTTTTTTGCTGATGCGGCGACCAAGGGGATCGTATTGGTATGCGGTTTCCTGTTTGCCTTTGGTTACTTTGGTCAGTTGGTTCTGATCGTTGTATTCAAACTCGGTTGTAAGCTGTCCGCCTTTGCCTCGTTTTTCTCTGATAAGGTTTCCGCGATCATCATATTCAAAGTGGCGATCGCCCTGGAAGGCAAGGCGGTTGCCTTTGGTGACCTGTGCCGATTCGCCATTGTTGTTGAGTATGTTG
>QZLD01000257.1 GCA_004796385.1 Gammaproteobacteria bacterium
CCTTCTTCTGACTGGCCTTCTTCTGACTGGCCTTCTTCTGTCTGGCCTTCATATTCAGCAGTTCCCTCTTCAGAGGCTCCTTCTTCCGCTCCAACTCCTCCACAACCATTCAACAAAACCAAAACCGTTAGTATTGCAAACGCAGCTTTAAATATTTTCATTATTGCTCCCCGAGTATTCCCTTGATTATCAAAATACTTCGCATACCAGCCAACCCTTATAGGTGTATTACGAAAAATTCTGTATTGTTATTGAGTTTGTAGTTCTTGCCTTCCCAGCTTAAAGTTTTATCACTTTTTCACTGGTTTCATCAAGGAATATATAAACATTCACGACAATCGGTATGTTTTTAAAGATCAGGAGTCAGCCGATAAGCCGGGTTCTGTCGTGGACAATCATTCATCTACACTGCATGTCACCATACAGTTTTAGCAACCTACCCGAAGACTACGCGCGGACCACGCGGGCTGAATCAGCTAGTCTTCCTATTTGGTCTTGCTCCGAGCGGGGTTTACCTTGCCGCTGAGTGTTACCACCAGCGCGGTGCGCTCTTACCGCACCATTTCACCCTTACCTGCAAAGCAGGCGGTTTGTTTTCTGCTGCACTTTCCGTAGGCTCACGCCCCCCAGGTGTTACCTGGCGCCCTGTCCTGCGGAGCCCGGACTTTCCTCCCCGGTTACCCGCGGCGATTGTCTGGCCAACTCCGGGCGAGAGTTTAGCATTTTATGGAATATTAGACACCGAAAAAATCATACATATAACCTATCTATTTAATTCTTTCTTTGCCTTGGTTATCCACTCTTTATTAAGAAGTTTATAATGCTTTCCAGAAATTTTAGATGTCTGAACTATCTCATTCAGAAGATCATTTGATTTTCTAATCTGCCTCTCTTTTTTCAACAGTTCAGAATAGCGATATTTTGCCTCTGCACCCACATAATACCCCGCTAATACTTCATACTCTTCATGTGCCTGAGACATATCGCCAAGAGCCTCTACAGTACGGGCGTAAAGCAAATGCGCCTCCTGATTTTTATAATCAGGATTCTGTTCTATAAGTTGATCCAGGGTTGTCTTTGCCTGCTGAAAATTACCAAGAGCAAACTCTGATCGTGCTAAACCGTACATTATCGACGGATCATCTCTATGCACACCGGTGAGTGATTTTTTATACAGACCTTTTGCCTCTTCATACATCCCTTTATTCATGCACTCTTCCGCAAGTCTCAGGGTGTTTTCAATGGTGTTTGCTATTGAGCAATCTCTCACAGCTGATCTCATGCCTTTATCGGGATCAAGCTTTTTCACAACACCCCCTGAAGCCATTCTAACTGTGCGGCTTCCGGTTATATCAGGAAGAACCTCGAGAATAATGTAAGCAATCACACCTGCTATAGGAAGCATGACCACAATCCATATCCACTTTGTATCTCTTCTGGTCTTTACAATATGTATTACAAAAGCCACCTGCAAGATAACGGATAAAATATAAAAAGGCATTTTGCTATTCCTTTATTCAAAAACCAGCGTATCAAACCCAAAGTAACAATCTATGTTTAGCAATTTTCATTGCCAATTACTTAATTACTGCTCCGGCTCTTCATCATCAAATAGTGCAGCAACAAATTCTTTGCCATCAAAGACGCGCAGATCGTCAATTCCTTCTCCCACCCCTATAAAACGTATTGGTATTCTGAGCTTGTTAGCGATAGCAAAGATGATTCCGCCCTTGGCTGTGCCATCCAGTTTTGTCAGGCAGATACCACTTAGCTTTACTGTTTCGTTAAAGCTGGTTGCCTGCGACAATGCATTCTGACCTGTGGAGGCATCTACAACCAGTAGTACCTCATGCGGTGCAGTGTCATCGAGTTTGCCGATAACGCGGTTGATCTTTTTCAGCTCTTCCATAAGATTGGATTTTGTATGCAGCCTGCCGGCGGTGTCGGCGATTACTACATCTACCTCTTTTGCCTTGGCGGAGGCAACTGCGTCATAGACGACCGACGCAGAATCTGCACCGGTATGCTGAGCTACAACATGAATGTTATTGCGTTCGCCCCATACCTGTAATTGCTCGACGGCAGCAGCGCGAAAGGTGTCGCCGGCAGCAAGCATTACGCTAAGCCCCTGACTATGAAATCTCTTTGCCAATTTGCCGATGGTAGTGGTTTTACCAACCCCGTTCACTCCCACGACCAGAATTACAAACGGTTTTTTCTCGCTTATCTCAAGAGGTTTACTGCAAGGCTCAAGGATATTGAACAGGCTATCGCGCAAGGTATTTACAACCAGCGATGCATCATTCAACTCCTTCCTGCCAAGTTTCTCAACCAGCTCTTTAGTGATCTCCTGAGTTGCTTCAATACCTACGTCTGCCATTAACAGGCGTGTTTCGATCTCTTCAAGCAGATCGTCATCCAGCTGTTTTTTTCCAAGAAAGAGGTTGGAAAGCCCATCTGTTAAGCCGCTACGGGTCTTACTTAGTCGATTTTTCAGCCTTGAAAAAAGCCCTTTTTTCTTCTGCGGCTGTTCAGGCTCTGTTGCCACTTGATTCTCTAACGGAATAAACTCTTGCCCTGCATCGGTGTCAGACTCTTCAGGTTGAGCAGGATCGGTTACAACCGCCTCTGGTGGTAGCTGCTCCTCTGAATTGCACTTTTTTTTGCCTTTAAGAAATTTCAGCATCTTATTGTCTTCTGTAATAGGTTCTGTATAGGTTGTTTAAAAAGGTGTATCTTATCTGGCGCGCCATTATATATGAATATGGATTTTTTAGGGGAATTGATTTTATGAGCAGATATTTAGCGGTTTTATTTATGGTCTTTTCCGTTTGCGGTTTTGCCGCTGAGGTTTATGAGTACAAACTTGAAAATGGCATGAAAGTGCTGGTAAAGGTCGATAAGCGGGCGCCTGTTGCCACTTCGCAGGTGTGGTACAGGGTTGGCTCCAGCTATGAGCATAACGGCATTACTGGAATTTCACATATGCTGGAACACATGATGTTTAAGGGGACAAAAAAGTACAAGTCGGGCGAAGCGCGACAGATTATCTCCGATAATGGCGGAGAAGAAAACGCCTTCACCAGCCGCGACTATACTGCCTACTATCAAACCATAGCCAGTGATCGCCTTCATATCTGCTTTGAACTTGAGGCTGAACGTATGCAGAACCTGCTCTTTGATGAGAAAGAGTTTGCCTCGGAACATCAGGTTGTAGCAGAAGAGCGCAGGTTACGCACGGATGACAGCCCCGTCAGCACTACCTACGAGCGTTTTTTTGCCGCCGCCTACAGCAGCAATCCATACCGCACCCCGGTAATCGGTTGGGCGCATGATATTGAAACTTATAATACTAAAAAGCTTAAACAGTGGTACCGGAACTGGTATGCGCCGAACAACGCCACCCTCATAGTTATTGGTGATGTTAATCCGGATGCGGTTTATAGTTTGGCAAAAAAGCATTTCGGAGCTATCAAGGCAAAAAAACTCCCGGAAATAGCCATATCAAAAGAGATAACCCCTCTTGGCAAAAAAGAGATTGAGGTGATACAGCCAAATGCTCGCGTA
>QZLD01000300.1 GCA_004796385.1 Gammaproteobacteria bacterium
AGGATGGTTTTTTCATTAAAACAGGAGGAAAAATGCCAAAGGTAGCAATTGTAATTTTTATTATGCTGAGCATGTTAATTTCATCTTGCAGCAGTACCAAAATAGAATATATGACTCCGAATGATTTTAAAGAGGCTGCTAAAATGCCTTATACGAGCGTATATTCTACAGATTATATCGGTAGGGTTGGAAATAGAGTCTATATCCAACATGCAAATGCAATAACCCTTATGCACATGTTAGGACTGTCAAAACAACAGAATTATACGATTTACTGGACTGAATTTTCGGAGTTGCCCGTAGATTTCATTGATAAGTTAGAAAAACAAAAAGAACAGCAATATGATAAAGCTGGGAATTTATAAAGAAAAAGCAGTTTTAGAAGAATTGGCAGAATTTTATTGGTTGTTGGTCAAAGAGGTAGAAGGAGCGAATATGGAATTTTGGCTTGAAAAAATATACTTATCTTTCAATATTCATATTAGCAATAGAGAATTTGAGGCGGTTTGGGAAAGAGTGTCTTAGGCGCATTTCATTTTTTATTGAAACGAGGCTTACAAAAAAATGGCGGTAAAAATATCCGATAAATGTGATCAGGATGCTGTGGATAAAATCATAGCAATGGGGTATCCGGAAAATTCTCAGTATATTAATGAATTATTATCCTGGACTTGTGATCCAAATTGGCCTGTTGCGGCTTCAATCTATAGGTATTTTAGAGAGTTGGGAAAGCTTGAGGTTCATAATGTTTTAAAAACAGCGGAGCAGGCTGATTACGATTGGCGATATACTCTTATAATACAGATAATTTCATCTTACGATGATGAGGCATTAAGTGAGTGTGTTGATCATTTGGTCAAATGGTCATCTCAAACTGGATCGGAAGAGTGTGATTTTGAGTCGATTCGCATCTTAAGCGATAGAGAATTAATATCAGCTTCTGAAATATCCAAAATTGCTAAAAGAAATCTGTTTGTTTACAACGTTTGGATAAAAGAGACATTAGAGGCAGCAGGAAAAGCGATTTATTCATTTCCATTAAGTGAGTACAAGCTTTAAGATTGCTTTGTTCTCAGCTTATCGGTTTAGTGGTATTTCCAGTAATAGTCTGTGCGCTGGGAAAACTTGCTTTCAAATAGTGTATAACCATCGCTATTATATCCGCTATTAATAAATACAAACTCTGTCTCTCCGTCATTATCATAGTCACCTGCGTCAAGCAGATCCAATTCCATTCCAATTAGTTTTATTCCATTATCAATGTAAAACCAGATAGGTTTATCTGTTGGAGATGTCGGGCCATCACAATTTTGTGTGTGCTTGCCGGATAAACCGGCCGATATGATAAGAGCGCCGTTTTTATTCTTATATGACCTAAATAGATCAATGTCATTTTCGGTAAGATTTATCGGTGTGGCATTCCAGTTGGGAGCGCCATTGCAGTGGTAGGGCGATTTTATAATTTCTTTTATTTTCGGAAACAAAGTTTCTATCAGTTTTTTGTGAGGATAGAATCTTTTCCAGTGTTCATGATCCATATAATTGGGTGAATTGATTAAAACTATCGGTCGGTTCTTAGGAGTGTAAGCCCAGTTGGAAAATCTCTGCTCCTTATTGCCTAATTTGGGAAAACTTTTTGGATTAGCAACACGAAAAACCTTATATCTGGGGAAGCACAAAGTACAATCGGGTGATTTTAAATCATCTATTGATCTGATTGTTCCTAGATTTTTTCCGTCAAACGCGATTGTCCAGTCTGTTTTTTTAAGTTTGAGTTTGCTTTGACTCTCTTGATTGTTGAGAGGAATCCATGAATTTTCTTGTTTTTGAAAGAGTATCCTGATTATCGGAGTACCGACTATTTCCTGAGGAGCCGGTTCTTCTGCAGCAGCAATAATGAGGGTATTGTCACCGGCATTAGCCGTTGTATAGAGAAGAATAAATATGGATAGAAGATACTTTTTTATCATTTTGTAGCGCCTACAATTAGAATTGCAATTAAAAGTTTGTTTGAGATAATTCTGATTTTGGAGCGTATCATCTCAAAGTAAAGGTCTCAAACATCTCTTCCAGTTTTCTGCAAATATCATCATCTTTTTTTATGTTGTATAATTCACGATTTTCTTTTCTGGCTATCTGCAAGGCGTAGTGTTTTACGCCGAGTTTTTTCAGGTTGGTTGCCATTGAAATAATTTTGTCATTTGTAAAAAAGTTACTGTCGATTGTGGTTCTTATCTCGTATTCAACACCGGAGTCTAACAGATAGTTCAGGCTTTGGTAGGCGCTCTCTCCTGAATTCTGAGTTTGGGTGATCTGTTCATAATCATCTATGTCGGCTTTTATATCCATACCAACCCAGTCGCAATGTTTGATGGTCTCTTTGAATATTTCAGGAAGGCCGCCGCCGCTGTGCAATGCTATCTCCAGTTCCATATCTTTTATCTGATCAAATGCGAGAAGCAGTCCTTTTTGCAGGGTTGGTTCGCCACCGCTAAAGACAACTCCGTCCAGCAGATTTTTTCTCTTTTCGAGTGTAGCGACAACCTCCTGCCATGAGATTTGGCTGATGCCACTGTTTAGCAGATGCCTGTTGTGGCAGTAGTAACAGTTCCACGGGCAACCATTTGTAAAGACCACTGCCGCCAGTTTCCCGGGGTAGTCGACAGTGGTTGTCGGCAGAAAGC
>QZLD01000131.1 GCA_004796385.1 Gammaproteobacteria bacterium
CTGTCGCCTTGGCAAAAGAACCGTGTATCAATTCATCATCCCATGTGGTTTTGGCGCCAAAGTCTATAATATTTCCGGCAATGGCAAACCTTACTGCGGTTGCGAAGGGGAATTCCGATTCAGCAATAACCGAGGCTTGTTCGGTAGCAATTTTCTGTGCCACAATATTTGATTTGCTCTTAAGTTCATCGTAGGGATCATCAATACTGGTCTCTTCTTTAATAAGACGATGAATCTTCTGCGCCATTTCAGGCGGAGTTCTATCCAGATCAAATTCAGAAATCTCGCGCAATACTTTTTTGAGAGTTGCTTCTACTACAGCAGGATCATCACAAACCTTTCTGGTAGCATCTATAGTTTGCCTGATAAAACAGGGAATACATTCAAGATAGGTTTTCATCAGCCGTTTATCACCTTTTGCAAAAGATCAAAATTGCGGGTGCGATTAAACTCTTCCAGGACTTCAACCATCCACTCATTATCGCTATTCAGGAATGACCCGCCATCTACAGCCAATCCCTCATCCGACAATCCCAGAAATACAGTAATATCCTTATTCTTTGAGTGCAGAGCTGCACTTGCCAGATCCTGTAATCTTGGGGGAGCATACTCACCTTTTTCAAATGAATCGACCAAGGCAGTACCTGTTGCAACATAGGTTGGATTAAGATGCATATTTATTGATACATTGTATTTGGCAGCAATTTCGCTCAGATAATCTATGCCAGCAGCAATATCAGCAACGCCTTCGGCATCACTCATACCCGGAACCGGCTTCAGCATAAAATAGCACTTAAGTTCAAACTGATACTTTGAAAGCTTGGCAACAAAATCTTCAAACACCTCTTTTGCCAACCCCTTAAAAAAGACATTGTTGCGGATATTGTCATCAAAGGCTTCAAAACCAATACAGATCTCAAGCTGCGTAAATGCCTGCCCCTCTTTTAATGCGCGAGAGATAAATTCCAGCTCTTCAAGGTCGGTATATTCAGGTCGGGTCTCAACCGCCAGCTTTTTCAGATTCTTAAAGTTACGATTAAGAACAGCAATAAGATAGATAAGTGCTGTGGATGAGAATGTATCCTCGTCAAGAACAGAACCATTATTACTGACAATAACCTTATCAATAATATCTTTTTTTTCGATTACCTCCGGCAGCGCAAAGATATAATCAATCTGATCCATAATATCGTCAAACGGAATATGCTTTTTGGACATCTTCGATGGCAGATTGCATCCCAGGCATTTTGAGTATCTGCACGCCATTGAGTAAAACACTATAAACAGAATCTTGCCTTCGTCAGACTCCTGAAACCACCACTGTGCCGGTTTTTTCGGGTCGTGACCATCATCAAATTCGTATGTCTTTCCGCCTTTCTCAGAGCCCCTGAGAATCTGCCGGGTTATTTTATCGCTATCCATCATCTCTTCCCTAATGCTTATTAATGGCGCACAGTTTACATTATGAGTCAGTACTGCGGCAAACTGCTCACTTGATTTTACAATGTAACAGAGAAATATTTTCATTTTTCATATGTATCTATTTACAGCACAGATATTTATGTCTAAAGTAGGCGTGCGACATCCTTAGTGTTTAGCAAGGTTTTTGTTGCGCCGCACAAGGATAAGTTTTAGAATATTGATGTTTTTAATTTTATACGTTAATTCAGGAGACAAAGGATTATGTACGACAATCTACTTCAACAACTGTCTGAGCAAAGCCAAAAGATGGCTGAGCCTGTATCAGAAATCACTTCACTGGCTGTTGATTACATCGAAAAAATCAGCCAATTCCAAGTAAACGCAGTTAAAGCATACACAGAGCTGGGAATGGAGCAACTTAAAAACGCTGCTTCAATTAAAGACCCTGAATCTCTGCAATCTTTCATCGGCCAACAAACCGACATGGCTCAAACTGTCAGCAAAAAGATCGCAGAAGATGCTCAATCTCTGGCTAAGCTAGGCGAAGTTTTTGCTGCTGACATACAAAGCCTTGCTAAGAAAGACCTTGCAAGACTTACTGAAATGACTGCTCCTTTCCTATCTGCTGCCGGACAATAATTGCAAGCAATTAGGAATAGCTGAATATTCAGTTAAAACCGATCACTTTTGCAGCTGAATAAAAACAGTTTCAAAAGAGTTAAGTAACCGCAACTTAGTTTGCGGTTATTTTATTGTTACAACTATTTTTTCAAATATCGACAATAAGTTATTCTTCATATCATCCCCATTATATTGCTTTGTAAAAACAATTATTAATCCAATGTATAAAAAAGGGCGATTTTAACACCGCCCTTTTTATTATTAAAAATGATACTAAATCATATCGCTGTCATCGCCCATAACATCAGGAGCTTCCTGTCCGCCATCCATATCGGAAGACGAACTACTCTTCCAAGGTTTCCCGAACTTAAGCGAATCCACTTTTCCGTCAAGCAGTACCCTATCTCCGTTTCCAGCCTCTGAAAGGTCTGCATCTATCGCCTTGGCAATTGAGAATTTATCTCTAACTTTTGTAACTCTGATTCTGCCGATCTCTTCCTCTTCTGCACCAAGAGATAAACCTGTTTTAGGATCAATCAGATCTTCACCAAGTGCTACCAACGTCATGGAATCGCCTTTTTTAACTGTTCCGCTGCCAAGGTTAACATAGACCTTATTTCCGGCAACCTTAATAACTTCCCCTTGTACCCTTGCTGTTCCCACCTGCTTTACAATTTCAAATATACCTTTGTTGATAGCTCCTATCAGTGCCTGCCCAATTGGGGTTTTGGCATAACTTGAATATAACCCACCCAATGCACCTCTATTACCGGCAAGCCCTCCACCAATAGAATATCCGGATGCTGAGCAAATTGATTTTACTTGCTTTGAATAGAGTACTTCACTGGTTGTTGCATCAATAATTCTGAAATTCATCGCAACCAAACCGTTGTTGGTTTTCCTTTTAAATCCGGCACTACTTACTTTTGATGCCTTCTTACTACCACCTGCAAGCAAACCTATAATTCCTCCTATATCAAGTGTACTTCCTTTGAAATTAGGATCGTACTCTGTAATAACCGCTTTAATGAGATACTCTGCACCGAGAATCTTACCTATTTTTGCTGCGGAAGGCTTACTTACACGACCTGATGCCCCAAAATCCTGCTCTTTAATGGTTTCATCAACCTCTTGACGTTCAACCATACGAAATCGGCCGGTATGGAGCATCGAATCGGTTAGAATCGCCTCAATACCATCTACAGCAACACCTTTTTCAATATTTTCAACGTTTATAATTCCATTATGGCCAATAACACTATAGCTGGATTTTTTTGATTCATTTTCAACCTTAAGAACAGCCACTCTAACCTTATTGCCTTTATAGTTTCCCCAAACAATATTTATTGTATCTTCTGCATTCAGGTTATCCACATTCTCCGGCATTGGTCTCTTATTACCCTTCTCATCAACCGAATAGGCAACATAATCACCGGCAAAACCAACCCCTGAAAAAATAAGTGATGCACATAAAATGGCTTTAGTAAAAAATTTCATAACTCCCTCTCTTAAATATGATATGGCGCTAAGTAAAAACATATCGGAGATATCATTAGATTAACTTCCGAATAAGTCGCAGCGTCTAAGTATATCTGATAGAACAATATTTTCAATATTGCAATATTATGATTCTATTCTTTTAAAAAAATACCGCATTAATCTGTAAATATATATCCATAATTATGATAAAGACCGCTTAATTTTCCAGAAAACCACATGTAATCTATTTACGAGTAATCTCCCAGCACTGATGAAACTTGGGAGTTCTGGCAAAATCTTTGGGAATGGTTTTAGGGGTTATATCCCTGATCTCAAGAAAATCCAGCGCAGCACTATCCATCTTAAACCCCCGGAAGTTATTCGAGAATATCAGAATACCATCCTTGCTAAGCAGCTTACTGCAGTCCTTTATCAACTCTACATGATCACGCTGCACATCGAAGGTATCTTCCATCTTCTTAGAGTTGGAAAATGTCGGCGGATCAAGAAAGATCAGATCAAATTTACGCTTCTCATTCGTTATCCATTCCAGACAGTTTGCACGAATAAACTTATGCTCAGGTTTATTCAGCCCGTTTATATCAAGATTCCTTTGCCCCCAATCAAGATAGGTGTTAGACATGTCTACAGTAACCGAGCTTTGTGCGCCACCTGCAGCAGCGCAGGCAGTCACACTTCCTGTATAGGCAAAGAGATTAAGAAACCTTTTCCCTTTGCTGTTTTGCAGAATCCATTTACGCATGGGGCGGTGATCAATAAAAAGTCCTGTATCAAGATAGTCTGTAAAATTAACCAGAAACTGTAAACCGTTCTCTCTTACCTGAGTAAACCTTTTATTGGTGGCATTCTTGCTGTACTGGGAACTGCCCTTCTGTTTTGAACGCCTTTTCAGGAAGATGTTTTCTGCTGGAATCGCCATTACGTCGGAAACCACTGCCACCATGTCCTGCACTCTTGACCACGCCTTAATCTCGTCGATTGTTCTAGGTGGCTGGTACTCCTGAATATGCGCGTAGTTTTCGTAGATATCTATGGCAGCAGCATATTCAGGCAAATCCGCATCATAAAGCCTGTAGCAGCTTATTCCTTCACCTTTAAAATAACTTTTGAGCTTACGCAGATTCTTTTTCAGCCGATTGGCGAGCATTTGGGCATTTTCACTACTTCCCGGCTCTTTAACGTTCTCTGGTTTAATCTGCTCAAAATGCAACAGAGAGCACTCTATAGGACCGTTATAAAACGGATATCTCTTTTCGGTTTTAATGGCAAAATTATCGGCCAGATCATCCTTTCCGGTGAAGACAAAGATCTGCCAGTTGGCAAACTGTTTTTTGAAAACCGCACCTATAGAGTTATAGAGTTGCCCGATATCACTATCTCTTGCCAGCCGTTCCCCGTATGGCGGATTGGTTAACAACAATCCGGTTTCGGCCGGAGTTTTTTTTAGCTTTAGAATATCGTTTGTATGCAATTCTATCTTTTTTTCCAGTCCAACCTTAGCTATTGCTTCTCTGGTCTGCCTTATCGCCTTTTGTGAATTATCACTACCGACTATTTTTGGCAACTTATCAATAAACCTGCCGGATCTTGACTGCGCCTGTTTTTTAACCTCTGTCCACACCTCAGCATCAAACATCTTCCAATTTAAAAAACCAAAATATTCACGATTAAGATTAGGAGCTATATCGGCTGCTATCATCGCCGCCTCAATAAGAAGAGTTCCTGAACCACACATTGGGTCAAAAAAGCAGCCTCCCCGCTTGGCTGTCTCTACCCACGCTGCTCGTTGCAACAGTGCTGCCGCCAGATTCTCTTTTAATGGAGCGATGGCATCTTCACTGCGATAACCCCGCCGATGCAGGCTTTCACCGGAAAGATCAATACTAACAGTGTAATTATTATCTTTTGCAAAACAGTTAATACGCATATCCGGTTGTTCGCGCTGAACAGAAGGCC
>QZLD01000283.1 GCA_004796385.1 Gammaproteobacteria bacterium
TAAAAAAAACAGGGACTGAAACAATAAAAAAATATTTTTTGAATGAATTTTCTTTTTAGTGCTTATTAAAAAACTACTCATAAAAACTTTCCCTGTAAAAAATCTGCAAAATAATACTATGACAACTTTTTATAATTTAATTAGGTTATGTATAAGTTCATTTGATATTAAGTATCCATTTTATTGCAGGTTGAGATAGCAGTTTATATCTGAAATATATGTAAAATGCCATTCGATTTAACATGCCTTTACAAGGAACTTTTCACAGCCTTTATCAATTGGTAAACTTCGACCCTGAGTGGCGTATAAGTTCAAAATAAAAAAGATTTTTTATCCCATGTTCTCTGTGTAAATTCAAAAAAGGCATACTAGCATGCGAAAAGTTAAAGACGCTATAGATTTTGCAAAAATCAGTAATGTCCTGGTGATAAAACTTAGACACCACGGAGATGTGCTATTAACCTCCCCGGTTTTTCAAACGCTTAAAAATCATTATCCACACCTTAATATTGATGCGCTTGTTTATAGGGATACAAAGGAGATGCTTACTCTGCATCCGGCAATAAACGAAGTCATTACAATAGACAGGAGCTGGAAAAAACTAGGAATAAAGGGGCAGTTTACAGAGGAATTCCGACTTCTTAAAAAACTAAAAAGTAATAATTATGATCTGATTATCCACCTCACAGAGCATTGGCGGATTGTATTAATAAAAAGATTTGTCGGTGCAAAATATGCTGTTGCAGCTAAATATTCCAGACGTTCCGGTTTTATCTGGAAAAATACATTTAGTCATCACTATCCTGTTAGTAAGCGTACTCGCCATACTATTGATAAACATCTCGATTCTCTTAGGAGGATAGGTATACAGCCAGACAAGCATGAATCGCAGTTGCTTTTGGTTGCTGGTGGTGAAGCTGAAAACAAAAGAGATAAATTATTAACGGAAAACAATATTGAAAAATATATTTTGATACATCCGACTTCCAGGTGGCTTTTTAAATGTTGGGAAAATGCAAAATTTTCCGAATTAATAGATAGATTAAATGATAAATATGGAGAGTATAAAATCATCCTTACAGCCGCACCGGATAAAAAAGAGCTGCGAATGGTTGATGATATTGTTAAAACGACCTCTGCCGAGATTGTTAACCTTGCAGGAAAGCTTTCGCTCAAGGAGCTTGCTGCATTTATTCAAAAAGCATCACTGTTTATCGGAGTTGATTCCGTACCAATGCACATGGCATCGGCGTTTAATACTCCATGTGTTGCTATATTTGGCCCCAGTAATGATAAAGAGTGGGGGCCGAGAAATAGTAATTGCAGAATAATCTGTAAAGACCGCTTTTCGTGCAGACCTTGTGCTTTGGATGGCTGTGGAGGTGGGCAAATATGCGAATGTATTACCGATATAACAGTTGAAGATGTTTATTCTGTGTGTGACCAACTACTTGATATGCAGTCGATATGAGTAGTATTAGACTTGCCTTGATAAGGCAGAAGTATCGTCCCGACGGTGGTGCAGAGCGATTTTTATCGCGGGCAATGGAAGCGCTTAAAGAGGATATAGAGCTTACAATAATAACCAGGAATTGGCAAAAGCAAGATGGTGTTAATGTTATCAACTGTAACCCTCCAAAATGGGGGCGTGTTTCCAGAGAAAAAGGATTTGCCAAAGCTGTTTGCGAACAAGTTGAAAACAGAAATTTTGATCTTGTGCAGTCTCATGAAAGGATTGCATGTTGTGATATTTACAGAGCCGGGGACGGGATTCATAAAGAGTGGCTTAATCAAAGATCCAGAATAATTTCTCCAGCAGCAAGAGTGATGACCAATATATCGCCTTTTCATAGATATATGCTTAGAGCTGAAGAGCGTTTGTTTAATAGTGATCGTTTAAAGACCATTATCTGCAATTCAAAGATGATTGCAGAAGAGATTGCATTACATTTTCCTGCGGCATCCTCAAAAACAGAAGTGATCTATTCGTCAATAGACTTTAAAACATATAACCCGAATCTAAAAAGATATAGAAAAGAAGTTAGAGAAAATCTTGGAATTTCAAAAGATGAATCTGTATTTCTTTTTGTGGGCTCAGGTTTTGAGAGAAAGGGTGCTTCTTCTGCAATAAAAGCAATATCAGGAGTGAAAAAAGCAAAACTGCTTGTTATAGGAAAAGATAAAAATCTTACAAAATATAAAAAGCTTTCCAGTGATCTTAGTTCTTCATCAAAGGTAATATTTATGGGTATGCAGGAAAATCCGCTCCCATTTTATGGTGCTGCCGATGCTTTTATCTTTCCGACCCTTTATGACCCTTTCCCAAACGTAACTATTGAGGCTCTGGCTTGTGGATTACCTGTTATAACCAGTACAAAGTGTGGCGCCGCTGAAATAATTGCTAATGGAAAAGATGGTTTTGTTTGCGATGCTTTGGATGCAAAATCAATGACAAAATTTATCGAAGAATTAAAAGACAAAAACACACAAAAACAGATGTCCGGTGCGGCGTATGAAAAGGCACAAATGTTTTCAACGGAAAGAATGACAAAACAGTTGATGGATGTATATGGTAAACTTCTTCGGCAAAAGACCACTGGTAACTGACGGAACAGCAATGAAAAAAATTCTCTATTATGCCTCTGAAGAACATGGTTCAAATCATACTTCTGTTGAAGCACTGTTTAATAAATATCTGAAGAGATATTTTGACATTGATATTGTGTTTAAAGGAGATAAAACAGAGAAAGACCGACAAAATAACATCGTTATTAGCCGTAAGAAAAAAAGAAGTATCTGGAATGAGGTAAGATCTGTATCAGATAAAGAGTATGATTTGATAATTGTACGAAATGATTTCAACGTTCTTAAAAATGTAATTGAGCAAAAAGAGAAGAATAACCATTCGGCAAAAATTGGTTTTCAGTGTACTTTTTTACACGCTTTTCGCAGGGTTTTACAGGCACTGAAGTTAAGAAAATCAGTTCTGAGAAAAACAATAGAATATCTGGCAGCATCAAAAAGAGAGCAGTTTTTACTGCAAAAAGTCGATTTTATTTTGCCTAACTCCAGGCAGATGAATCATGTTGTTAATAAATTCGACATTCCTTATGAATTTATCTACTCAAGTATTGATATGGATTTGATTCCGGAATCAGTAAAAAATACGGAATCAGCAGATATTAGATTCATTTATGTTGGAACAGTGGATAAATTACGGGAACTGTACGTTGTTTTTAAAGCCTTTTCCAAAATAAAATCCGGAAACTGGAAATTTGATGTTTATACAAGAAATATAGATGAAGCTCATAATTGCAGAAATTTAATGGAAGATAATCAGGAGAAGGTGACAATACATGATGCTATTCCCAGAGAAGATCTTTATCGAGTTATGTCCGGCTATGATGTAGGCATATCTCTTATTCCAATAAGTGATCTTTACAATGTGGCATCTCCGATAAAACTTTCAGAGTATTTTGCATGTAAACTTGCGGTTCTTACCACACCAATTCCTGAAGCGGTGGATTTATACGTTAATGCTGATGCAGCTATATTTTCCGGTTTTGATGAGGAATCAATTACACAAAAGATTGAAGAAGTAATTGGTTTAGGAAGGGAAAGGCTTTCTGAGATGGGGGTTAATGGTTATAAAGTGGTTAATGAGAAGAGGAACTATGAAAAGAATTCGGTATATCTGAGAGAATTTTTAGATTCATTCTGAATTAATTGTTACTAATACTGTTTTTGTTTTTATATGAATCAGTGTTTCTTTAAGAATATTTCGAGTGGTTTATGAAAAATATAAAAAATAATAATTACAGTTTTCTGACTGAATTATCCAAAATTTGTGAGCAACTGCTAAAAACAAAAGATCGCATAATCGTGTGTGTTACAGGTAAATCAGGTGTTGGTAAGAGTACGTTTGGAAAGTATGTAAGAAAAAATGGCTTCGGTAAATTCAGCAAATATAAAATTTCAGTAATTGATGATAGTGTTATGAGCCTCGATTTATTCTATCTTTTTAATAAAAGAGTTAGAGCAAAAAGCAAAGTGAGAGATGAGCTTAAGCCATTTTTTGAAAGACTGCCAAACAGAAAAAAGATTGTCTTTTATGTAAATACAACGCCGGAAAGAAGGCTCAGTTGTTCTGATCTGATTATTAATTTGGTGTTAAAAGATGAAGATGAGAGAATAGTGCGGCTTAAAAAACGCGGGGAAAGTATATGTGAGGCACATTTTATTGATTCTGCAAATGCCAGAAAAAATATTTCGCATGAATACTTTTTTGAGTTTCAAGTTTAGTAGTTCTTCAGTTTAGTATTCCCCGATAGTTTGCCATCTCCAATTAGGAAACTCACAAAGAGATTTGAAAATATATGAAGATTTTATTTATAAGTAGAGAGAAAAAAACATTATCTATAGATTCGGTTTTTGAAGGATTAAAGCAGCATTGTGATTTAACAGTTATCAAGTTTTCTCCTGAACAGGTAAAGAAAATCAGAAAAAGTTTTAAAGAGATAAATTATAACGACTACGATTGTGTGGTAATTAATGTCCCATTCAGGCGTTGGTACAATAAGCCAAGGTTAATTAAAAAAATTCCTAATCTGGCTGTTTTTGATTATGACACATATAGAAATTTTCTTAAGGGCGAAGAGTTTTATAAAAAATATTCAAAGTTTTATAAAAAGGTAAAGGGTATTCGGTTGATATGTTCCGGCTATTACAATGCCCAACGTTATAAAGAGCAGGGTATTGATGCCTGTTTTATCTCCAAGGGGTATGACGATAAAAATCTCAGAAACCTGGGTTTGGATAGGGATATTCCATTAGGTTTTATCGGTAGAATAAATGATGATCTTTATCAAGACAGAAAAATATATCTTAGTGATATTAGAGATAATTTTGGTTTGCAACTACTGAGAACAGAGTGCAAAGAAGAGTACCTGAATACCTTAAATAGAATTAAAATATTTGTTAGTGCAGATATCGGTTACAACGAATATATGGCGAAAAATTTTGAGGCAATGGCTTGTGGTTGTGCTTTAGTAGCTAAAAGGCAGGGTAATGGGGAAGAAGAAGCCCTGGGATTAATTGATATGCAAAATGTTGTGCTTTATGATGATCTTTCTGAAGCTCATGAGAAAATCAATTTGCTATTAAAAGATAGTGATCTTACTGAAAAAATTGGAAGTAATGGACAGAAACTTGTAGAAGGATCTTTTGGACTCACCAATAAAGGTGGCGAGCTATATCGGTTATTGCAGGAGAAATTCGGGTGAGAAATAATTCTAATATAGTAACTGCTCTCCCGGATAATCATAAATAAGAGTTAATGCCTTACTCACATTTGCTTTGCGCGAACACGCTAAATATATCACTGTTGCTTGGTTGCGCCATTTGAACCGGATATTTATGAAACATTCGGGCTAATATATTTTGTTACTGCGTTTTATGGCTTTTTCAATCCCTGCGGCATCAAGTCCCAGATCAGTTAAAATTTCAGATCTGCTGCCGTGTTCTATATATTTATCCGGAATGCCCAGGTTTATGATTTCATTACGGCAACTGTTTTGAGCCAGACATTCA
>QZLD01000293.1 GCA_004796385.1 Gammaproteobacteria bacterium
AATGCGGGGCCAAAGGTATAAACCTTGGATCTTGCACAACAGTAGGTCTCTACATTCAGCTGACCGGATACAGTTAAAAACGACTCTTTTCCGAAAAAATCTTTTGAATAATCGACTTTGCCGTTTTCTCTCGGCAGGTTTTCCATATCCAGAGTGCTGACACGAAACATCTCGCCAGCACCTTCGCAGTCGCTTGCTGTGATTATCGGGGTGTGAATCCAGTAAAATCCTTCGTCATAAAAAAATCTGTTAATTGCCTGTGACAGACAGTTTCTGACTCTGGCAACTGCACCAATTACGTTGGTTCTGGGTCGCAGATGAGCATATTCTCGCAGGTGCTCCAGTGTATGGTGCTTTGCCGATGCCGGATAGGTTTCCGGATTATCGACCCAACCGACCACTTTTACACTCCGCGCCTGAATCTCAAACTTCTGGCCGCTGCCTTGAGAATAAACTACAGTACCAGCGACCTCAAGTGAGCACCCGGCAGTAAGCTTGAGAACTTCATCCGTATAGTTATTAATATCGTTATTGATTACTATTTGCAAAGTATCGAAGCTTGACCCATCATAAAGAGCCACAAAAGAAAAACCAGCCTTTGAATCACGCCTGCTACGCACCCAGCCTTGCACGGTAATCTCCGTATCTACCATAATCTTATCGTCAAATATATCCGCAACAGAAACAACCTTAACCATACGATGTCCTCAAAAAACCTATATCAAATAAAGAGCGATTATAGCGTTTTATTCAGGACTTCCAACCAAATCCGTGTATAATCTTTGCAAAGTTTTATCAATCATTTCAATTAAATCTAAGGATGGAAATATGAAAAAAATTATATTCTCTTCTGCCCTCTCCGTGGCCATGTTTATAAGCGGCTGCGGCTCTGAAAACGAGCAACAACAAACTGCGAAAAGCTCTTCTGGAAAAGAACCTGCTAAAGCAGCATATACCCTTGCAAAACCTGACTTTAAAAAAGCTGTTAAAAAGGTTACTTCAGCAGATAAAAACAGTGTCTGTAGAGAGGCAACCCTTAGAGAAAAGCTACCGGAAAATGCCGGAGTTTATGCAAGAATTCCGGCTCCCGCCTGCTTTTTTTCAGAAAAAGAAGATATTTTACAACAAGGATTAAGTAGTAAAGCGTTTACCGAGCAGTTTAATACCATTCAGAAAAAATTAGGGGGGAATCTTAAATTAAGTCTTCCCCCAATGATCGGTGATATTGCAGATCTGTTAATCAGCAAGGCAGACGCCCCATTAGAGCTTTTTGCATCCGGCAAAACCATGATGGAAATCAAGTTTTTTGCACAAACCCACCTTAATAAATTCAGCGAAGATGAACTAAATAATCTGTTTAGCCAAATTCTGGAAAATGCCCCCAGCAGAATGGATATGGAACCACAAAAAGGGGAAAAACCTTTAATTATTAATATGGGTACTGCCATTATACAGATCCTCATAAAAAAAGATGGCACCTTGCTCTTTGCATTCCAACCGAATCCGTTTGATCTTAAAGAGGCATTTAACAACCTGAAGCCGGTTAAAAATCACCCTATGTACACTCTGGAAAATGAGATAGATACCGACCACAAAGGGCTTTTTCAATGGATAGATACCGAGATATTTGACAACTATATTAAACATTCCGATCGTGAATTTTACAGCATTATCCACACTGCAAATATTAAAAAGATAGCTGCAGGCCTTGGAGTACAAAATAAAAAATCGCGCCTTAAAGTTATGGTTGATGCCCCTGAAAACGGTCTGTCTCACTTTGTCTATAAACCCGCAAACAGCTATTCCCTTAAAACTGCCGGAGAACCGGGAACAGTTATCTCTTTGGCTCTACCAAATGACAGACAGGTAAAAGATCTGGAGAACCTGTTGGCAGAAGTCGAAGGCGAACGCAGCCTCAAACAATATCAGGCCATGAAAACCATGCTTGATATGCAGATAGGCATGAAGATTGATGAAATCATCAAATCGATTGGCACAGAACTGATCCTGTTTACCGATGAAGTTGGCAGCTTTGCCGCAGTAAAGATCGGCGATAAGGAGCTGTTGGAAAAAAACATAGCTCTGGCAATCAAACAGAGCGGTGCCAAACTTGAAGTTAAAACTATTGATGGGGTGAAATACAACCATCTAAGTATCGGTATGCCTAAGGATAATAGTACAGGATACAGAAGCAGAAGTGATGCAATTGACAGAGTTATAATGGGCAAAACCCATCTGTTCTGGATTGAATCTGACGGTTACCTTATATTCTCTTTAATACCCCAGTCACTCATGGACAG
>QZLD01000323.1 GCA_004796385.1 Gammaproteobacteria bacterium
CTTATAGTAATGCGGATCATCCGAAACCTCTTTACCCAGCCATGCAGGCTTTGCAAACAGTTCATCCTCACTACCAAGCTCAATCTCTGCCACTATGAGTCCTGCGTTATCACCGCAAAATTCATCGATCTCCCATTTATGACCACTATCTGCCGGAACTATATGCCTTGTCTTTTCGATAATCGGCTTCTGGCAGAGATTATCCAGCAACTCGCCGGCATCATCCAAAGGGATCTCATACTCATATTCAAGGCGGCTGATATCAAGCGTTGCACTTTTAATATTTATATTGGCACTATCGCCCTCAACTCTTACCCTTACAGAGCTTTCAACACCACCAGCAAGATAGCCCTGACGAAACAGCGTGCTCTTAATAACCTCGCTGCGCCATGAATCATCAGCCAGAAGAAACTTGCGCTCTATCTCCTTTGCCATAAATTAATCCCTTTAATATAGAACTGCAAAACTGTAAAATAGCGCCACAAAATGCTTTTGAATAGCCTTGTGTGAGCTGCAATACTACCTATAAACCAGCCGCAACTCAAATATCACGCCAGCAATATTTGCAGGCAGAACGCAAGACCTTAAAAACCATTAACCTACCAAGGAAATTGCAATGAAAAAATTAGTACTTGTCCGCCACGGCCAGAGCGAGTGGAATCTGCAAAACCGCTTTACAGGATGGAAAGATGTAGACCTAAGCCCAAAAGGGATTGAAGAAGCAAAAGCTGCCGGGGCACTTCTGAAAGAAAAAGGCTATTCATTTGACCACGCCTTTAGCTCCTACCAGACGAGGGCGATAAGGACCTGTTTAACAATACTTGACGAGCTTGATGAACTTTGGATTCCGATGACAAAATCGTGGAAGCTGAACGAAAGACATTACGGCGCACTGCAAGGTTTGAATAAGTCCGAAACGGTTGAAAAACATGGTGAAGAGCAAGTACATATATGGCGCAGAAGCTATGACATCACCCCTCCGCCACTTGAGGAAAATGACGAGCGCCACGCAAAATTCGACCCGCGCTATAAAGATCTTGATCCATCAGATATCCCTGCAACAGAATCGCTGGCAACCACACTGGTAAGAGTTCTGCCTTACTGGGAAGAGACCATTGTTCCGGTTCTGAAAAAGAGCGATTCAATTATTATTGCGGCCCACGGCAACAGCCTGCGCGCACTTATCAAACACCTGGACAATATCGCCAACGACAAAATCACATCACTGGAAATCCCTACCGGACAACCTCTGGTTTATGAGATGAGCGATGATCTCAATGTAATTGAGTCCTATTATCTGTCTGAAAAATAACTCTCTTTATTGCAAAAAAATCTGTTCCAATAGTCGCTATTGGAACAGATATCACCTCTCCTGAATAAATAGACAATGGAAACCAAGAACATAATAACAATGATCCTTTCCACTCTCGGCATGGGAGTGGTTTTTGGATAGCAATTCCGATACCTTACAACTACTGGCCAGTTTATTTTAAGACATGGTGGTCAAATAACCAGTAATATGCCAACAAATTGTCATGCCAAAAAGGCAAGCACATAAACAATAGCAAGAACAATGTGTAGCAAGGCAAAAGGAAGAGCTGTTTTAACAAAACCTCCAAATGAAAGGTGGATTTTATATTTATGTATCAGGGTTACGGCAACAAGTGTCGAGGCACTACCGATAGGAGTAATATTACCGCCAAGATTAGCCCCAAAAACTACCGACCACCAAAGAGAAGAAGTTTCCGTAATACCCTCCTTAACAGATAAAATTTTGGCCAACATTGTAGCAAGAGGAATATTGTCGGTAACGGAGCTGGATACTGCAGAAGCAGCCAATAAAGACCCTGTACCGAAAAGACTCTCGCCTTCTCCTATTAGCAGATTAAGTCCATCTCCAATTAAATTTAGAACCTGAGCATGCTCCATTACATTAATAACAACGAAAAGTGCTCCGAAAAAAGCTATAAGATCCCAATCTATAGCTTTATAGAACTGATCAACTTCAGATCTAAATCTAATCAGCATAATCACACCAAAGGAGAGAGCTACAAAACTCATTCCAAGATCTTTAAATACCGGCATAACCGAGGTTGTAGCAATAGCTACTATAAAAAGACCAAGCATAATAGCCCCAAACCAAAAAAAACGCTTACTGGGTATACCATCATTTTCATCAAATCCGGCTACCAGCTCTATACCCTTTTGCTTATCCTCGTCAGTTGCCAGTCTTTTAATACCGAATATCTTAGCTCCCATAAAAATCGTCGCCACTGTAGCCACAAAAACAAAAGGGGCTGCAGTAAGGAAAAAATTGACAAAACTAATATTGGCCGCATTTCCGACAATAATATTCGGAACTGAGCTGATCAGAGTCAAAAGACCGCCAATATTAGTCAAAAGTCCTTCGACCAAAAGAAACCCTAAAAGCTTGTCTTTGTTATTGAGTTTATTTAAAGATACACCAGTAAGGGAGCCGACAATGATCATCGCAGTTACATTGTTAAGAACTGCAGAAAATACAACCGTCATAACACCGTAATACCACAGCAATTTAAGCGGATCACCCTTGGAGAGCTTGGTAAGTTTTACTGCAATATAAGTAAAAAGCCCCGATTTTGAAGTAACATCAATAAATACTCCTGATCCCAGGATAATCCCTATTACCCCCCAGTCTATGGCTGGAATAAAAACCGGCATTTCAATAAGGTGTCCGCCTGGAATAACTATTTTACCAAATGGCAACAGATCAAGGCATGCCGCCAGAAACAGACACAAAACGGCATAAAGTCCGACTATAAGTGATTTTTTTGCATGAAGTTTCTCTTCCAGGGCAAGGGTCACAATCATACAAACCAGAATCAAAGTAAATACGATTGTTGTTCCTTGGGATACATTATGGGTTGCGCTCTCTGCAGCCCCAGCAATAGCAGTTGTATGAGACATGATTATCCTTTGTTTTACAGCATCAGTAATGGAATTTCTCGCAGTTCTATAGCCAATGGGTATGCAATCCTGTGCATAGCCAGCTGCTCACTGTCTTTTGTATTCATAACCAAAAGATCGATCTGGTTCTGCTCAATAAGATTTTTGTATTTTCTGACGTGTTGCCCCATGTCAACTACGGACTCAACGACCAGAGGAATATCCAGCTCTTTGATTTGCTCTATGCAGGATTCTATATAATCTGCCGGTTCCTTTAAAAGCTGCTCTTTGATTCTCTCTCGAGCATTTTCCGTATCAATAGTAGAAATTTTTGAAATAACATTTATATAGCGCTCAAAAACCTTTTCATTTTCAATATGAACAAGAAACAGAGTTCCATCCTTAACAGTAAACTGAATAGCCCGACTAACTAAATTATTATCAGCCTCCAAATCATCTGTAACAGCCATAACCCTTCCCGTGCTTGCAAAAGCATGCCGTGCTGCATAATCAGCATCTGGATGGGGAATAAGAAGAACCGGAGCATTTACTGCCTGCAAAAGCACATCAAGATGAGTTCCAAGGCTAAACTTAAACTGCCAAGCCTTAGTGTGCAAATTACGATAGGTCATTATTAAATCCGGATTAGAATCTTCCACCAAATCCTTAAGCTCTTCTGCGGTTTCAAATTGATCTCCTGTAACAATAACCCAGCTAAGATCATGATCCCCAAGAATATGACTTAAATACTGCTCAAGCTTTTTTGCAAGAACTTCGGTTGCAGACTTATCCTTATCGGTTACAACCATAACCTTCTTTATTTCAACCGCACTATATTCAAACTGTTCCTTTACTGCGGCCCGAAAAACGCTTTCAAACTGATCGACCTGAGTCATTAATATCCCTTTCCTAATTCCATTGTAAATAATTTGTTTTCAGCTTTTATCATATTTGATTTTTTTTTGAAAGAATTTTGGAATACCCCAATTCATACATAGAGTATTC
>QZLD01000009.1 GCA_004796385.1 Gammaproteobacteria bacterium
CATATCGGTTTACCTTGGGAAACTCTCGAATAACCAAAATTTCCGCCATTCTAACACCAGCGCATATATTAATAAATGGCAATATTGGAATGTAAAATATCAGGATTATGAATAGTAATTTATGGTTTATTGAGGAGAGGCAAAAACCTGAGTCCAGTAGATGTAGTAATCAGTCTGTGAGGATGTTTCATATACCACTGCGACTTCAGTGTAGTTAGAGCGCATAATGTTGGCACAATGTCCGGGGCTATTGAGCCAGGCTTCCATTACGGATTCAACTGTCATTTGCCCAGCTGCGATATTTTCACCAACGTAATAATAGTAATACCCCTGATTTATTACTCTGTTTGCAACCGACAAACCATCGGAACCTGTATGGCTAAAGAAGTTATTCTCTATCATGTCATCGGTATGCAATTGTGCTGCATCCTCCAGCTTGCAGTTCCAGGTCACTGCTGAGACAGCCGGATAATAATCTTCACCACAATAACGCGCTTCCGACCTTGCCTGATTTACCTGCTCCAGAATTTCTTGTTGATATTGAAGATCGCCGCATTCGGCCTGTTCGCCATTGCCTTCTGTATTACCCTCTTCTTCTCCTTCCTCCTGCTCTTCGCCTATTCCCTCAGAAACGCCTTCCTCAGATCCCTCTTCAATCGCCCCTTCATCTATACCTTCAGAAATGCCTTCAGCAGCACCCTCACTATTACCAGAGCCACCTGAACCACCGCATGAGCAGAGTAGAATTGCTATTATCAGGATAATTTTTTTCATATCAGAACTCTTTTAAAGCAGTTGTTTCTATTATCAATAACACACCAAACTCAGAAACCACTGAATTCAAATGGTTTCCTGCCTTCGCAGGAATGACGTTTTCGTGCGCTAGACATGGCACACGAAATAGCTACGCCACTGCAAAATGCAGTGGCGCAGCTTTAGCAGAAATTACCCTAGCTGATAATCAAATTTAGAATCTTTAATATCAACTACAACTTTCTCAATAATTTCTCCTTCTGCCATCTTCTCAAGGAACTCAACAGATAGTTCCGGAAGAAGTGTATTGTTAAGGATGTTCTGGATATTTCTGGCTCCCGAATCAACCTCGGTACATCTGGAAACGATATGCTCAACTACACTGTCGGTATATTCAAACTCAGCTTTGTAGTTGCTCTTGACTCTGTTTGCAATCAGCCCCAGTTGTAGCTTGGTAATACCGCCAAGCATTTCATCTGTTAGAGGCACAAACGGCACAATATTTACCCTACCAAGGAATGCCGGTTTAAACAGCTTGAGCAGTTCCGGCTTGAGTGCTTCTGTAAGACCATTTACATCAGGCATGGTTTCCGGATCTGAGCAGAGCTTCATGGTCAGATCTGTGCCTGCATTCGAAGTCATGATGATAATGGTGTTTTTGAAGTCGATATCTCTGCCTTCACCATCTTTAAGCATACCTTTGTCGAATACCTGATAGAAAACATCCTGCACTCCGGGATGCGCCTTCTCCATCTCATCCAACAAGATTACACTATACGGCTTTCTTCTGACTGCTTCAGTAAGAACGCCGCCTTCACCATAACCGACATATCCCGGAGGTGAACCCATAAGCATTGATACCTTATGCTCCTCCTTGAACTCGGACATATTAATTACGGTGATATTGCTATCATCCCCATAGAGCTGCTCGGTAAGTGTAAGAGCGGTTTCTGTTTTACCTACACCACTTGGACCTGTAAGGAAGAATACGCCGATAGGTTTACGAGGGTCTGTAAGTTTTGCCCTTGACGTATGGATGCTTCTGGAGATCGCTTCTAGTGCGTGATCCTGACCAACGATTCTCTTCGCCATCTCATTTTCAAGATTAAGAATGGTCTTGATCTCATCGGTCTGCATTTTACCGACAGGAATACCTGTCCAGTTACCGATAATCTCAGCGATTGTCTGCCCATCTACACATAGGTGAACCAGTGGTTCTTTATCCTGAATTTCGGTAAGTCTGGCCTTAAGCTCATTAAGCTTGGAAAGCAGCTCTTCGGTATCGACCTCTTCCTGTTCCTGCGTTTCTTCACCCTCTTCACCTTCCGTTACAGTATCGCTAAGTTTCTTGGCAAGTTCGTTTATCTCGCCAATCAGCTCCAACTCTTTTTCCCATTTTGCTTTGAGCTTTTCGACTTCAGATTCTGCCTCGGTCTTTTTCTCTTTCAGCTCTGCAACCTTCTCTTTATGGTCAATTCCGGTTGCCTGCTCTTTTTCGAGGATTTCAATTTCCGAATCAAGTCGTTCAATAATTCTCTGCTGCTCTTCCAGTGGCGCCGGAGTAGATGCCTGACTGATATTTACTCTGGCACAAGCAGTATCCAGCAAACTTATTGACTTATCCGGGAGCTGCCTGCCGGCAATATATCTGCTGGATAGTTTAACCGAATCGATAATCGCTTCATCCATAATTCTGACATTATGATGTTTTTCAAGAACTTTCGAGACTCCGCGCATCATCTGGATTGCGCTCGGCTCGGATGG
>QZLD01000060.1 GCA_004796385.1 Gammaproteobacteria bacterium
AAAATCCCTTCTCAGCAAGAGCATTTTGCAGCTCCTGATTGGTTACCCCCGGCTCAACTACTGCCAGCCTGTTATCTGTGTCAATCCTGATGATGCGGTTCATCTTCTCAAACGATATTACTGCGGCACCATCAACCGGAACTGTTGCTCCGGTAGTAGCTGTTGCCCTGCCTCTGGCAAGCAGTGGCAATTTCAGTTCGTTGCATTTGATTACGATCTCGCGAACCTGTTCGGCATCTGTTGGAAAAACGACTATCGCAGGTTGCGCCTGACGCCGACTATTGTCATAGCCGTATGTAAGGCAATCCCCAGTATCTGTAAGGATGTTATCTCTGCCGACAATTTCGGCAAATATCTCTGCAGTACTATCAGGCATGAGCTTATGACGGGTTGAACAGGTACTGATCAATAAGATCGCACAGGCAGTGGATTACCAGCAGGTGCACCTCCTGAATTCTGGCGGTTACAGTTGCCGGAACTCTTATCTCGATATCGTCTTCCCGCAAAATTCCCGCCAGCTCGCCACCATCTTTGCCAGTGAGCGCTACCACCTTAACGTCTCTGTCGTGAGCTGCATGAACGGCAGCAGTGATATTGCCGGAGTTGCCGCTGGTGGTGATCGCCAAAAGCGCATCCTCCTGTTGTCCCAGTGCCAGAATCTGCTTTGAAAAGACCTGATTATAGTCGTAGTCATTGGCGATGGATGTAATCGTGGACGAGTCCGTAGTCAGGGCTACAGCCGGAAGGCTTGGTCTCTCCATCTCAAAACGGTTCAGGAGTTCTGCCGAAAAGTGCTGGGCATCACCGGCGGAACCGCCATTGCCGCAGCTTAAAACTTTGCCGCCATTTTGCAGGCACATGGTGAACAGCTCAGCTGCTGCAGCAATCTGCGGCACAATTGAGTCAAGAGACTCCTGCTTGGTGCGGATGCTTTCGTGAAAATGGTTGGTTATACGTGCGTGAGAATCCAATTGAGGCTCCTTAAAAATTCAGAGTTGCAAACATGTCTGATAGCAACTATCGTTTGTCATTCCTGTTAATGTCATAAAATTAACGTAGCAATCACGTAACAATAGAGATTTAATCTTACGCGATTATACACGCAGGGTTATTTACCTTAAAGATTTAACTAAATACGGAAGAAATAGGATGAGCAAAAATATTCTGGTAACCGGTGGCGCAGGTTATATTGGCAGCCACACCTGCCTAGAACTTTTGGAAGATGGCTACAATGTGGTAGTTATAGATAATTTATCGAATTCATCTAAGGAATCACTCACCAGAGTGGGCGAGCTTACAGGAAAAAATATCGACTTTATTGAAGGTGATATTCGTAATCAACCACTTCTGGAAGAGATAATGCAGCGGTATTCAATTGGTGCAGTGGTTCACTTTGCAGGTCTCAAAGCGGTAGGAGAGTCGGTGGAGAAGCCGCTCGAATATTTCGAGAACAATGTGGGCGGCACCATCTCGCTTTGTAAGGCAATGGCAAATTGCGGCGTTAAAAATCTGGTATTCAGCTCATCGGCAACCGTCTATGGTGATCCGCATACAGTGCCGATAACAGAGGATTTCCCCCTTTCAGCGACAAATCCATATGGCAGATCAAAACTGCATATAGAAGAGATGCTGAGAGATCTCTATGTCTCCGACAATAGCTGGAACGTTGCATTGCTGCGCTATTTTAATCCTGTTGGGGCACACAGTTCGGGGAAAATCGGAGAAGACCCCAATGGTATTCCCAATAATCTCGTGCCCTATATAACACAGGTTGCAGTTGGTCGGTTGGAGCAGCTCAGTGTCTTTGGGGATGACTACAATACCAAAGACGGCACTGGAGTTAGAGACTATATTCATGTGGTCGATCTGGCTAAAGGGCACCTCAAAGCGATAGAGGCACTTGCGGAAAGCGGCGGCGTGATAACCGTAAATCTGGGAACCGGAACCGGTTACAGCGTGCTCGAAATGGTCGAAGCCTTCAGAAAGGCAACCGGAAAAGATATCCCCTGCAAAATGGCACCCAGAAGAGCAGGCGATATTGCCGAATGTTATGCAAATCCGGCCAATGCAGCGCAGATAATCGGCTGGAAGGCAGAGCTGGGTATAGATGATATGGCAGCAGATTCGTGGCGCTGGCAAAAAAATAATCCGAACGGATACGGAGAATAATCAGGTTTTTCATGTAACAGTGTAAAAACTAAAGAAAACGGGCAAAAAGTCCTTGTATCGTTTTTATTATTTATGTAATATCTCCGCCCTCGAAAGAAGAATCAATTTATATTTTTGGAGTTTTTATGAAAACCTTTAGCGCAAAGCCTGCTGAAGTCAAAAGAGACTGGTTTCTCGTTGACGCTGATGGTAAAACACTGGGGCGTCTGGCTACAGAAATTGCCAGAAGACTGAGAGGCAAGCACAAGCCTGAGTACACTCCTCATGTTGATACCGGCGATTACATTGTTGTTATAAACGCAGATAAAGTCAGAGTTACCGGTAATAAAGAGACTGATAAAATGTACTACAAGCATACCGGCTACATCGGTAACATGAAGTCAATCAGTCTTGATAAACTGAGACAAAAAGCACCTGAAAGAATTCTTGAGCATGCAGTAAAAGGTATGCTGCCCAGAAATCCACTTGGAAGAGCAATGTTCAAAAAGCTTAAGGTCTATGCCGGTAGCGAGCATACTCATGCAGGTCAGCAGCCTCAACCTCTTGAAATAAACTAATAGTAAAAAGCGAATAGTCTGATGATAGAACAGTATTATGGAACAGGAAGAAGAAAGACATCTACAGCAAGAGTATTTCTTCGCAAAGGCAGCGGTAATATTATCGTAAACAACAAAGCTCTCGATGAGTATTTCGGTCGGGAAACGGCATGTATGGTTGTACGTCAACCTTTAGAGCTTACAGAGTTTGTTGAGAATTTCGATATCAGTGTTACAGTTAAAGGCGGTGGTATCACCGGTCAGGCTGGAGCAATCAGACACGGTATTACCAGAGCTCTTATGGAGTATGACGAAGCCCTTAGAAAACCACTTAGAAAAGCCGGCTTTGTTACTCGTGACGCTCGTAAAGTTGAACGTAAAAAGGTTGGTCTGCGCAAAGCGAGAAGAGCAACTCAGTTCTCCAAGCGTTAAGAAAAAACTATTCTCCTTTTTCGATTACTCGCCTGCTTCTGCAGGCGAGTTTTTCTGTGTCCGGGATTTATGTATTGTTGTGACGGTGGTGTGGTCTTTGCTTGGTCTCTTTGGGTGTTTCTTGCTTATAAACAGGTAAGTGTAAAAATTGCAAACCCTAGAAAAATTAGTCCGCTGCCAATTTGAAAAATAACTACTAAATAGAAGCAGATAGGGTTATCTTTTCGATTGTAAACAGAGCGTTCAAGTTTATAGCTTCCGCCCATTTCAGCTCTTCCGTTTTTTAAACTGAAGAAAGCTAACGTAAACATAAATACAGCAAATAAAGCAAAAAACACTAGAGCCAAGGTAATCATATGTTTATTTCCAAAAAATGATTCACTGTATTAGCCTTTTTATATGAAGTCATATTAGGAAACAAGGCATACTGCTCCCAGTGTCAGAAGTGTAAGTCCAAAAGCAATATAAAAGATAACAGCCAAATAAAATATGATAGGGTCCTTTTTTCTGGTAAACACATCTCCGGGAATTGATCCGCCGCCAGGGCTTTTTGCGGAGCCTATTTCTGTTTTGCCGCTCTTTATGGCGAAGTACGCTAAGGCAAAAAAGATGATTGAGAGTAGCATTATGAATAAGCCGCCGAGTGTGATTTGTGTTGTTGTAGTCATATGGCAGTCTCCTTAAATATCTATTGTATTTCAGTTGTTGATATTGATTATTACCGCTTTAATATCATTATTAAAAAAGCAACTGACATTACTAAAAAAATTATCCCAAATAATCCTTGTATAAGCACAAAAAAATAGAAGAGAAGGGGAGTGTCTTTTTTTGTGTAAATGCTTGTGCCTCTGGTGTGGCCGCTTCTGTCACGACCGCCACCAATTACAGCTTTGCCTTTTTTAAGATTGTGGCGAGCCAGTAATATAAAAAGTAAACCTCCTGAGAACATAAAAAGCAACCCTAAAATAATTCGATAATCCATTTTTTGTTTTCCTGGAATTTGGTTTTATTGTTGAATTGATAATAATAAAAAACGGAGATATGAAGTTGTTTCAATGTGATTTTCTAAAAATCATGCAGCTGAACATATAACCTTTTTTAATCCAAAGTGGCCACCACTCTTGCAGGTCCTGCAGAGGCTCCTGTTATCTTAAGCGGAAATGCCATTATAGTGAACCCGGTTAGAGGTAATTTATCAAGATTGGTTAACTGCTCCATATGGCAATACTCTCTATCCTGACCGACCAAATGTCCTTCCCAGAACAGTTCTTGATTCTGTTCCGTTCTGGCTTTTTTAATCATATGTTTTAGCGGCAAGTCCCAGCCCCACTGGTCGATTCCCATCATTCTTACTCCTTTGTCGATTAACCATGCAGTGGCTTCGGCACTTACCCCTGTGCCTTTTTTAAAGAAATCAGGGGTTCCCATATATTTGTCGTTTCCTGTTCTTATTAAAACAATCATTTCTTTATTTTCAGATCATGCTCTTTTAGAAACTGCTTGATATCTGCAATCGTTATCGCTTCGCAATCTTTTTTATGGGTCATATCAAGCACGATTCCTGCTCCCATACACCATTCCAATGGTACTTCGTCTATGCTTTTTGCCGGGTTGTTTCCGCACGTTGGCGAGTAGTGCCATGGGGCATCTATATGAGTTGTGGCATGTACCCCCATTTTTATATAATCATCAGCCCAGCCACAAAAGTTTTTTGGAAAAAGTTTAAATGGCAGTCCGAGAAAACGAATCAGCATTTTAGATTTTTTATGAGGTTTATGTTTTACCTTTACTTTCATAAAAAACGGATCGCCTGAATTAAATTGCACGGGTTTTGAGAGATCGATTATTTTTGACATGAGGACTCCTGAAAAATTTGGTGCAAATTATGGCA
>QZLD01000048.1 GCA_004796385.1 Gammaproteobacteria bacterium
AAAAACTACCGATAAGGGAATCGGTAGACAATGAATGGAACTGTGTTCAATAGTAATCGCAGCCTTAAGGTTTTGTAAAGAGTTTTTTCAGGTTGAGCTGGATTATTTATTATGGCTTTTGGGTTTCTATTTCGGACTGATATTTATCCATAAGGCTATCAACTCTTTTCTCAAGTTTTTCCTGATTTTTTAAGTAGCGTGCCGGGTTTTTCGTGATCTCAATAATGGTCAGTAATTCTCTGTTATTGAGTTCTTTTATCTTCTTTTTGAAATGAAACAGGGCTGAATTGTTCAAGCCTCTTTCAATATTTCTGTCTTCTTTCATGAATGGTGCAAAGTGGCACCACAAGACAAGTAGTTCTTCATCAGAAAAATGTAGTTTGATAAATGAAAGCCACAGGATGTTTTTAATATGCCACTGCAATATATTTTTACTTTTGTTTTTGAATCGCCAGAACAGTCCTTTGGAAACATGGACTTTATAGCTTCTGTTTGTTGAAATTATTATCTTTTTGACTCGTGTAGGCAGATTTTTATGTTGTTCCGATGTATTGAGTATTGTTGACCTTATATTTGGCAGGTGAGGTCTGAAAGAAGAGTTCCAATACCAGAGTATTGAAAGAGCAAGGGCTAAAGCGGCTGCCGACAGAAAGAATAAAATTCGTTTTATTAGTTTTTTGATCATTTGTTTTTGTCAGGCCAATGCCATGATGGAGTGTTCAGTAAATTTTGTCCGATTATCTTGGTTTGACCAAATTCTTTTGTTAGTTTTATCGAGTTGCAAGAGTTGTTTTGTTCGAGGCTATCAATCAATTCTTTTGAGTGTGATACAATCCATACTTGAGTCGTATCGGCAGCCTTTGTTATTAATCTGGCAAGGGCTGGAATTAAATCTGGGTGTAAACTGGTTTCGGGTTCGTTTAGAATCATTAGCGGAGGGGGTCTTGGTGTTAGCAAGGCAGCAACCCATAGAAGGTATCTTAAAGTCCCATCTGAAAGTTCAAGTCCGGTTAAAGACCTTAGTAATCCTTCTTGATGAAATCTTATGGTGAAATGCCCGTCTGTATTTTCTATGGTTAACTTTGCTCCCGGAAACGCATCAGAAATAGCAAGATTTAGAGCACTCTGATCCCCAATTTCTATTATTGTTTGAATCGCAGCAGCAAGGTCACGTCCATCATGATGAAGAGCTGGTGTTCTGGTTCCAAGCTGGGGCAATCTTGCTGGTGCTTCAGAATCTGTTCTAAAGTGGTCATAGAATCTCCAGTTGCGAATTTCTTCTCTAAGCACGACAACTTCCGGGGTTAATACCGGATCACTAATGATTGAAAAAATGCTTTCAAAGTTGTTTGTGTTTTTTGTAAGGATATTCCAATTTCTATCACTACGGGCTTTTATTACCCCTCCTTCTCTATTGATTAGAAGGCTGGAATGCCTATATGTATCGCCATACCAGATACATTCTTGTTTGATTTCCGGGTCTAGTGAGAAAGCTGAGGATGAAGGTGTTGGTAGGCCTAGAGATATTGAATAGCTAAATTCATTCCCGGAAAATCCAAGGCGCAATCTTGAGGCTTTTTTTCTTAGGCCTCCTTCTATAGGAGTTTCTCCTGTTTTCATTTTTTCAGATATTTTTTCAGGGCCAGCCCAAAATGTTGATTCTAGCCCGCCTTCTTTTGCCAAGGCTCTTATAACACCTCCTTGAGCTGTTTCTGCTAGTAAACGCAACGCTTTGTATAGATTGGATTTGCCGCTGGCATTAGCCCCAGTAATAACATTAAGGTTGCCTAATTGTATTATCAGATTGAGCAACGATCTGTAGTTTGCTATAGATAAGGTACTTATCATTTACTATTTCTATTTTGGTTAGTTGCGATGATATATGTGCAAATAGCGCTATTCGTTATTTAAAGAATCATCATGTCTTGTTTTTATTCTACGCATTAAATCTGCCAGATCTTCAGGTTTTATGCCGAAAATACATGGAATAGCACCTTCTGAAAGCCCAAGCTTTCTATTTAAAAGGCGAATTCTTTTAACTGGGGTATAGTCAGGTGTGTAACTCCAGGCAATTATAGTGTTTCCAAACGATTTTTTGGCTTTTATGTCTGTAATATCTTTCCAGTTTGTACGACGTTTGAAAAACAGGGAGCCGCAGGTAAAGCCATCTTTATCAAGTAGCAGGAAAATGATGTTCGGAAACAAAAAGAGCAAGAAAGCAATCGCGCCTAATCCGGTAATTGAAATGGATAGATAATCATAAGATGACTCTTTATAACCATCCTGTATTAAGTAATATAAAAAAGCCAAAAAAGCCATGAGCAAAAAGATAGATTTTCCTTTGTTGGGCGTAAGCTTTATTGGCAATTTTATATCTTCTGTCATTATTGATAGTTCCCGGTTTATTTCCTCTTCTTCGGTGGCATTACTACACCTTCCGATTCGAGTACTTTTTTATCGTTTTGGTTAATGCACCATGCCTTGAATTTAAGGCGGTTTTTCTCGCGGTTCAGTTCCGCAACTTCAACTACAGCCTCGATTGTATCTT
>QZLD01000326.1 GCA_004796385.1 Gammaproteobacteria bacterium
TATCCCATGCGATTAAATGCAAAGACAGCGGAGAAAAAACAGATACTGCGGCTAAAAATATTATTTTTCTAGGAATATCGGATCTATACATCGCTTTTATTGAAATAATCAACAGCAACATTATTGTTGGCAATGTCACCAAAATAGAGTCTATAAAACGATCCACATGACGCTCTCTTTTCCAAAAGCTCAAATTCTTATCAAATGTCGCAGAAGGCTTTTTATGCAAAACATTAAACGCATCTCTTCTTACCGAAGGCAGATTATCCGCAACCATCGGCATAGGTTTTCCTGTTATTTTTTCATAAGCCATTACCTTCTCTAAAAGCTCCTTCTCTACCCTCATAGTGGCAACAGTTCGCATTTTATAAGCGGAGGCCCTCTCAAGAGGAGATCGAGATATTAAAAAAACGGCAACAGAAATAAACAAAGAAACAGATAACAACAAAATAATCTTCAATAACTTGTTCTTATCTCCAATTTGCATTAATAAAGAGACAAAAACAACAGGGTAATAAATAACAAACATCCCCTCATGCACAAATATGATGCAGAACATAAACAAAAAAACATAAATCAGTCTTGCATAAAAACTTTTGATAAAAAAAGAAATCAAAACAAACAACAAAGCCAAATGATCAGCATAACCTACAGAATGAGCCAGATATCCAACCCCGAAGCTGGAAACAAATACAAAAGCAGCCATAATAAACATTGGATTACCGCTTTTTATTAAACGAAAAACCATAATTGCCAACAATGCTATATTGGCTATAAAAACAAGCATAGAAAATATAAAAAACAGTTTGTAAGATACAACATAATCAGCATCAAAAAATCTGACTAAAGCACCTATTCCGCCCCTTTTAGTGAAACCAAATTCATAATTAAATAAAATATGGGTATAACTCCAGAGATTTGGAAAACGAAGACAGCGCAAAAGCGAAACAACCATAATAGCTAATGCTGCAAACTGCCATGCACGAATATTCTCAAAAATTGAAGCAAATAAGTTTTTATTATTGTTTTTCACGGAACCACCAGTCAGTTAGTAAAAAATTCGGTTATAACCAAAAGGGAAATAATATATTGAAAGAATAGCAAATTCGATAGCGAATAGATTTTTTTACCTGTTAATTAGAATATTTAGAAAATTAAACTTGTAGTTCAAGATCTCGAAGTATAGAATGGCCGCGATTTTTTTATAGGAGAAAAATATTTATGGCATTAACGACTGAACAAAAGTCACAGATTGTTAAAGATTATCAACGTGACGCGGCTGACACTGGGTCGGCTGAGGTTCAAGTGGCATTACTGTCAGCGAGAATTAACGATCTAACTGGTCACTTTAGTGAGCACAAACAGGATCACCACTCTCGTCAAGGCTTATTAAGAATGGTTAATAAGCGTAGAAAGCTGCTTGATTATCTAAAGAAAAAGGACATTAAACGCTATCAGGATTTAATATCCAGACTGGGATTGCGTAAGTAATAAGATTTGACTATAACTATAAAAAGCATAATACACTCAAAGCGGGAGCGCTGTTATTTGCAATGTTTGTGAATAACAACGCTCCCGCTTTGGGTGTGTTTTTGTATTTTGCTTTTTAATTAATAAACACAATAAACAAAAAAGGAATATTACAAGTGACATTAGTAAAAAAGACTTTTAATTATGGTGATAACACTATAACCATGGAAACAGGAAGAATCGCCAGACAGGCAACTGCCGCGGTTCTTATTGATATGAACGGAACCTCTCTGCTGGTTTCTGTAGTTGGCAAAAAAGAGATTGTAGAAGGAAGAGATTTCTTTCCGCTAACAGTTAACTACCAGGAAAAAACCTACTCTGCGGGAAAAATCCCCGGAGGATTTTTCAAGCGCGAAGGTCGTCCAACTGAAAAAGAGACCCTAACCAGCAGACTCATTGACAGACCGATTCGCCCTCTGTTTGCAGATGGCTTCAGCAATGAAGTTCAAATCATTGCCACAGTTGTCTCACTAAACCCGGAGGTAGATCCGGACATTCCTGCAATTATCGGCGCTTCAGCTGCGTTGGCGATTTCCGGAATGCCGTTCAATGGCCCTCTTGGTGCAGCCAGAGTTGGCTATAAAAACGGTGAATATATGCTTAACCCTAATATAGCAGAGCTTGAAACTTCAGAACTTGACCTTGTGGTTGCAGGTACCGAAGATGCTGTTCTTATGGTTGAATCTGAGGCTAATATTCTTCCTGAATCGGTAATGCTTGGTGCTGTTATGTTCGGACACCAGCAGATGCAAGCGGTAGTTACTGCTATCAATGAATTTGCAACCGAAGCAAATATCCCTGCATGGGACTGGCAACCTCCGGCAACAGATGAAGAGCTGGAAGCTGCAGTAGCTGCCTTTGCGAAAGAAAAGGTTGAAGACGCATACAATATCGCCGAAAAGATGGAAAGATATAATGCTATCTCTGAAATTCGCGCTGCTGCAATTTCAGAGCTGGTAACAGAAGATGGTAAATGGTCAGACGATGATATTAAGGGAGCCTTAGGCTCACTTGAGAAGAAAATTGTCAGAGGCAGAATTCTTTCAGGTGAACCAAGAATTGATGGTCGTGACACCAGAACTGTTAGAAACATTAATGTTGAAGTTGGAGTTCTTCCAAGAACTCACGGCTCCGCACTTTTCACCCGCGGTGAAACCCAGGCAATTGTAGTTTCGACACTGGGAACCGGTCGCGACGCTCAGATAATAGATGCTCTTGAAGGAGAAAGAAAAGAGCCATTCATGCTGCATTACAACTTCCCGCCATTCTGTGTTGGTGAAGTCGGCTTTATGAGCGGCCCCAAAAGACGAGAGATCGGTCACGGCAAACTGGCAAGACGCGGTGTTCAGGCTGTTCTGCCTGACATGGAACAGTACCCTTATGTTCTGCGTGTTGTTTCTGAAATAACCGAATCAAACGGCTCCAGCTCCATGGCATCTGTCTGCGGAACCAGCCTTTCACTTATGGATGCAGGCGTGCCTATCAAAGCTCCTGTAGCTGGTATTGCAATGGGACTTGTTAAAGATGAAAGTGCATTTGCTGTTCTTTCCGACATCCTCGGTGATGAAGATCATCTTGGAGATATGGACTTTAAAGTAGCCGGAACCAAAGATGGTGTAACTGCTCTACAGATGGATATCAAAATAGAAGGTATTACCGAAGAGATCATGGCTATCGCACTGGAACAAGCTCGTGAAGGCAGAATGCATATCCTTGGTAAAATGAATGAAGTAATCGACGCTCCAAGAGAGTCAATGTCTGAGTTTGCACCAAGAATCATCACTATGAAAATAGACCCTGATAAAATTCGTGATGTTATCGGCAAAGGCGGAGCAACTATCAGGTCTATCACAGAAGAGACAGGCGCTGTTGTTGATATAGATGATAATGGTCTGATCAAAATCTCGTCTGTAGATAAGGCAGCCAGCGACGAAGCTAAGAAACGCATCGAACTGATTACTGCAGAAGTTGAGGTTGGCAAAACCTATCGTGGTACAGTTTCCAAGATAATGGACTTTGGTGCATTTGTTACTGTTCTTCCGGGTAAAGATGGTCTGGTACACATTTCTCAGATTTCAAACGAGCGCGTTGAAAAAGTTACCGACAAACTAAGCGAAGGAGAGGAAGTAGACGTTAAGGTTCTGGAAATTGATCGCCAGGGCAGAATCCGCCTGAGCATGAAGGCTCTTCTTGAAGAGTAATTCATAGGCATGTAATGCAAAACAGACCCGATCTAATAGAAATACCGGATCGGGTTTTTTATTGCTCTATTTTTTAAAAGGAAGATAAAATGCACGGCTTATTTAGAAAAATATCCATTACAATTGCTGCTTCAGCACTATTAACCATATCCGCAACCAGCTCAGCCCAACTAAAAAAAGGCTGGGATAAAAGCTCTGTTGATAAACTGGCAAAAAGCTGTACAAGCCAGATAATGCAGGGAGCTAAACAGGGTTACTATGAAAAAGCTCGCAAAGCTGGAAACAGCAATCCCAAGCCATTTCCAGAAAAACAACTTAAAGAATCTTTCGCAGGTATGTGCAAATGTATGTCAAATAAAGCTGCAAATACCTGGGAATTTAATGACTTCAAAGCGAATGCCAACACCTACTTTAAACAGCTAATTCAACCGGCAATGAACGGCGGCGAATGTAAGCCCACAGGCTTGGTTGGCAAAGCCATAAAAAAGGCCAAAGAGAGCAAAAAATAACCGAAAATGAAAACCATCAATTACAGGATAATTGCAATAATAACAGCTTTACTGTTTAGCAGTATCCTGCTCTCTCAAGACAATAATAAAGAGATTAACTATTTCTTTAAAAACCA
>QZLD01000045.1 GCA_004796385.1 Gammaproteobacteria bacterium
CTGTAAGTACGATAACAGCCAACTTTGACTAGCGAAGTAAACTCTCTTGTTAATGGATTTGACCTGGCTTTTTAAAAGCCAATAATTTTTTATTGCCTATTGACAACCAGAAGGCTCATATGTGTTATACAACCTTATTTGCATAGAATATTAGACGTGAAACATATGTTGATTTATTTAACCAAAAAATTTCAGCGATATAGGCTGGAGTAGCTAAGAGCATGCCTAACAAAGTATTCTCGATAAATATTTGAGCCAGTGGAGATGCAACAAGTAATATTATGTATGCGAAGCATGATAGGATAAATACCATGAAATAACTTCTTTCAACTGCAATTTGAAACTGAATTTCATATTGGCTCCAGCGTTGTTTTTTGATTTTTTTCAGTGTTTTTGCATTTGAATTCCGGAATAATTTTTTTAGAATGCCGGGGATTTTGCGCAACACAAAACGGATTAATAATCCTAACAATATAAAAAATATTCCAGTAAACCACCAGTCCGGGCTTTGAAACTTTATTAATATTCCATCCATGATCTTTCCTATTTATATTTGTTGTATAACTATTATTTAGACATCTAAACCTTTTAATCTTTATCGATATTTTTTACAACAAACATTTGGATTTTATTCAAGCATGCTTTTTCTGTTATCTCTACCAATTCATTTACCTGTTGTGACAGATATTCCAGGTTTTCTTTGCTGATGGAATAGTCAGGGTTATAACGAGCGCCGATGTAGGCATAATCAAGAAGATTAAAAAGGTCTCGTTGTTTTTTTGTTTCACGAGGGAATATTTGTTTTAGGTTTGGAACGTAGTCTGAGGCCATGCTTTCAAGCAGATGCAGGTAATGTTCATGTGGGCAATAACTTGAAAAGACAAGAAGAATGGTTTTGTAGCATGCCTCTGTTGCTTGGTTTAGCATAAAAGCGGCTTCATTTAGCCAATCTTTATCAAAGTTCGATTTTGAATTGTCGAAAAATCTAAAAGCTCTTTCAAACCAATGGTCGAAATGGTCCTGTGCTATACGCTGAAGTTCCGTTGGGGTGAGGTCGCGTTTGTCAGCCAACCAGTAGTTTGCAGCATTGTATAGCAAACATCCCTGTTCTTTTATCTCGGTATAGAAATATTGTCCGTTTGCCAGATCTATATTCAGTTGTTCGATATCCTGAGCAATAATTCTTACATGGGTGCTTATGCCTGAAGAGTCACACTCATCGGCAATAATTTGCCAGGAACCGGTATTTTTAGCGGTTTTCTTATCGCCTGTTACAACCAGAATATCGTAATCGGAGGCGTGTCCGGAAAGACGATCTTCTTTAAGATCTTTCTCCTCTTTCCATTCACCACGGGCATAGGAACCGAACAGAATCACCATCAAAGCATCATCACATCTTTCAGTGATGATGGCTGTTATTTTATTTAAGTCTTCCTGCTTTGTTTGTGGCAGATGGTCGATGGTATTTTTCATGGGGGTTATATTAACTAACAAGATTGGCAAATGCTAGTGGTCTACTGATTGCATTTATTAACAAACTCTTCCGGTGTGTTTTTAACTTTGCGTTCGTTGTAATCAAAAAAGAGTATGCCGGTTTTTACTCTTGCTACTTCGCGTTGGCTTTGTTTTTCCTGAATAAAATAGATTATATCCATGCCGTATTTATGGGTATCGCTGATGCCTATATTTATCTCCAAGGTTTCTCCGTGAAATGCCTCGGATTTATAGATAATGGCACTGTCCGACATGATTATTCCCAGTCCCTCAATATCCAGCTCGGCATAGCCTAACGATTTTAAAAAGGCGATACGGGCATCATGAACAATTGAGAGTACAGCATCATTACCCATGTGTCCGCCGTAGTTTATGTCTGAAATTCTTAGCGTCACTTCTGTTGTAAATATAAAATTATCCGGCTGATTGATTTTGATGCGTGCCATATTTTCTCCGATTTTCTCTAAAAACCTATTCCATCAGTCCGTTAACTGCGGCGGTGCGGTATGCCTCTGCCATTGTGGGGTAGTTGAAGGTGTTTTGAGTAAAGTAGTTTATGTTGTTATCTGCGGAATTCATAACCGCCTGACCAATATGCAGAATTTCGGATGCCTGATAACCGAAGCAGTGAACTCCGAGTATTTCACATGTTTCACTGTGAAAAAGTATTTTAAGTACTCCGGCGGTCAGTCCTCTGATTTGCGCTCTGGCTAGATTTTTATAGTTGGCTCTGCCGACCTTGTAAGGGATCTTCTTCTCGGTAAGCTCTTTTTCTGTAAGGCCGATGCTGCTGATTTCGGGAATGGTGTAGATGCCGCTGGGAATTTTATCTGTAAGGTAGTTTTCGGTGTTGTTGTCGATTATCTGTCGTGCAACAAAGCGCC
>QZLD01000114.1 GCA_004796385.1 Gammaproteobacteria bacterium
ATGAATGCTGAGCCGGAAGCTGTATTGGAAAAGTCAATCGATTCGGTTAAGTCAGGTAATTCATTGATAATTTTTCCAGAAGGAACAAGGACTACTCCCGGAGGCGATTTTAAATTCAAAAGGGGAGCATCTAATGTAGCATTAAGAGGAGGGTTTGATATAACTCCGGTAATTATTGATTGTTGTCCGACTACTTTAACAAAAAGTGATAAGTGGTATCATATCCCTCCCAGAAAATTGCACTTTTCTATGGCGGTAAAAGAAAAGATAAGTGTGGATGAATTTTTAGATGAGAAAAGTGCAAATATTGCTGCTCGTTCTCTTACAAAGAAGTTAGAAGAGTATTTTATACAGGAGATTAATAATTTATGTCTGAATTAGCTTTAGAACTTAAAGAGCTTATTATTGAAACATTGAATCTTGAAGATGTTTCTGTTGATGATATTGAAGATGAAGAGCCTCTTTTTGGAGATGGTCTTGGTCTTGATTCTATTGATGCGTTGGAGCTTGGAGTTGCTCTGCAAAAAAAATATGCAGTTAAGGTGAAGTCGGAAGCAGAAGAGAACAGAGAGCATTTTTATAGTATTAAAACACTTGAAAAATTTATATCTGAGTCGGTTAAAGTGTAGTTAGAGGCGGATAATTTTATGCAAACCAGAGAAGAAATTTTTGATATGGTGGCAGATTTATTGGAAGAGCTTTTTGAAGTTGATAAATCTACCATAACTATGGAAACCAATCTTTATGAAGATCTTGATATTGATAGTATCGATGCTGTTGATTTGGTAGTTAAACTGAAAACGGTTACCGGTAAGAAAATTCAGCCGGATGAGTTTAAAACAGTGAGAACTATGGAGAATGTTGTCGATGTTGTTAGCGGATTGGTGAACAAGTAATTTATCTATCTAATATAAATAGATGGATAGCTCCGCTTGGTTCAATAATATGAGTTAGCCGATAACATCGTATATGAAGAAACTATTGAACATACTGCTGACCGTATCAGTACTGCTTTATCCGTTGCTTGTCTATTTTGGATTGCAATCTTTTGATACAAGGACTGTTGCGGTTGCCATTTTATTGATTCTTGTATCCAGGTTTTTTTTGAGCAAGAAATCTACAAAGACAGACAAAGGTATTCCACAATTCCGGATAGTTCTTATTTGTGGGATTTTACTGGTTTTGGTTAGTTTGTGTGCTGATAGCGAATATGGCATTAAGCTTTATCCGGCGCTTGTTAGTTTTGGTTTATTGATAATATTTGCCTCCAGCTTTTATTGGCCTCCGCCAATTATTGAAAGGTTGGCGCGCCTGATGGATAAGGATTTTCCTGATGAAGCGGTACCGTATGTTAGAAGAGTAACTATATCCTGGTGTGTTTTTTTTGTTATCAATACCTCAATAGCTCTCTGGACAACTTTTTTTGCCGATCAAAAAGTATGGGTTGCCTATAACGGATTTATATCATATATCCTGATTGGTTTAATGTTTGCCGGTGAATTTATAGTACGCAAAATTGTTATGCACAAAATTGGTGTGTCTAAGTCGGAAAAAACTAACTAATAATCATGAAAAATAAACTGAAAAATACAAAAATTATTGAGGCACTGCAAAATACCAATGAATATCATGTTGCTATATTGGAGGATGGTAGTTCAGTTTCATGGGCTCAGTTTATTTCGCATATTTCATCTTATAATTCAGTAATCCAACAGACCTTTGGTCTTGAAGGTAAAAAAAAGTTAGCAATCTATTTTGAAGATAGTTATCAGTTCCTGGCGGCCTTTTGTGCAGTTCTGATTTCAGGAAATCGCCTGGTAATTCCCGGTAATAACCTCAAAGGAACATGTGAGAATCTTGGTGAATTGGTTGACGGCTTTATCGGAGATTTTCCTGAAACGGCTTTGTCTGATATTAATTTGATTAGGTCGATTCCAATATCTGAAATCAGTGCTGAGAAATCGGAGTTATATATTCGGGAACTGTCTGCTGATGAACCACTGCTTTCGCTATTTACCTCAGGTTCGTCGGGAGAGCCTAAACTTATTGAAAAATGTTTGCGTCAGCTTGAGGCTGAGATAAGCTCTCATGAGCTTTTGTGGGGAGAAGGTATCGGAGACAGTATTATTGTTGGCAGCGTTTCTCATCAACATATTTACGGTTTATTGTTTCGTGTTTTATTACCGCTGTTATCAGGGCGTACTTTCTATTCAGAAGTATTAACCTACCCGGAAGAGCTGCATGGAGTTCTTGCAGGTTTTGAGTCAAGTGTTTTGGTATCCAGTCCAACGCAGCTGTCCAGATTAACTGATTTAATAGACTGGACAATGCTACATGGAAAGATAAAAGCCGTATTTTCATCAGGGGCGCCTCTGGAGCGTTTTCATAGTCTTCATGCGCGTGATGTTTTTGGAGTAGGAATAACAGAGGTTTTAGGAAGTACCGAGACCGGAGGTATCGCCTATAAGAGCGAAAATGGCTCAGACAATATCAGCTGGACAGCATTTCCTCATATTGAAATAACGCAGGATGAAGCAATCGGAGCAATGCAGTTGGTTTCGCCGCATCTGCCTGATAGAGGCATTTATCAAACTACAGACAGAATTGAATTTTGCGAAGATGGTAAAGGTTTTGTTTTAAAGGGAAGAACAGATCGCATTGTAAAGATTGAAGGTAAACGACTCTCCCTTGATGAGATGGAAGCAGTTTTATCCAGGCATGAATTTATTAGTACATGTCGCATAATTACCATGTCTGAATCAAGGCAGATAATTGCTGTTGCGGCTGTATTATCGTCTTTAGGGAAAGACTTTTTTGTAGATAATGGAAAGTTTAGTCTTAATAAAGAGCTAACCAATAATCTGCGTGGTAATTTTGAAAATGTGCTTATGCCAAGAAAGTGGCGCTATATTGATGCGCTTCCGGTTAACAGTCAGGGTAAGCTGGAGCATGACAAGATAAAAGCCCTTTTTACAGATTCAGAAAAACCGAAATTGCCGGATGTGATTGCATCTGATATTGATGGAGACAGTGTTAATCTGCAAATATTTGTACCGGATAATATCTACTATTTTTCCGGTCATTTTCCGGGGACATCTATATTGGCCGGAGTTGTGCAGCTTTCATGGGTGGTGCATTATGCTCAGGAGTATTTTGGTATCAAAGTAAGTTCAAAACAGCTTGATGCTATTAAATTTCAGAGTGTGATTACCCCTGGTAAAAATATTTCGCTGGATATTAAATTTAACCGCGATAAGTCCAATATTGCATTTAAGTATTATTGCCTGGAGGATCAGTCTGAAGAGATCAGTTTTTCCAGCGGTAGAATTAAGTTGGATTCATAGCATGGCGGATGTAATTCAAAATCAGTATTGCGTGGTAATTCCAATCTACAACCATGAGCAGTTTATTGAGTCAACCCTGGAGCGTATTTTTCCATTTGATCTGCCGATTATTATTGTAAATGACGGAAGCAGAGATGAATGTGTTCAGGTATTAAATAGCCTTCAGGAAAGATACGATGTTGTTGATGTGTTGCATCAGCCGCAAAATGGGGGAAAGGGGGCTGCGGTAATTGCAGGGCTTAAAAAGGCATATGCCGATGGATATAAATACGCTGTGCAGATTGATGCCGATGGTCAGCATGATATTGAAAAACTGGACGAATTATTGGCAGTTTCAAAGGGTAATCCCGATGCTTTAGTTACAGCAGTACCGGTTTATGATGAATCGGTTCCCAAGGGGCGTTTGATTGCACGATATATTACCCATGTTTGGGTCTGGATAAACACGCTGTCTTTTGCCATAAAGGATTCAATGTGTGGTTACAGGGTTTATCCGTTAAATGTTACTTGTGATCTATTGCAGCGGGTTAAACTTGGTCTGCGTATGGATTTTGATATTGAGATTCTGGTGCGTCTTTACTGGAGAGACGTCATTATCAAAAATTTGCCGATGAAGGTTATATACCATGATGATGGCATTTCTCATTTTAACGCAGTACAGGATAATATTCTGATTTCCAGAATGCACGCCCGTCTGTTCTTCGGTATGTTGATTCGATCACCAAAACTGCTGTTTCGTAAGTTTTTGCCAAACAGAGCAAAAGGATCTGCATGATGAGTAGTTCAGGTATCGGTAATAGTCAACATTGGGCGGATGTAAAAGAGGCTGGAGCAGGCATAGGAATGAAGGCTCTTTACTATATTCTGGTTATCTTTGGTGTTATTCCTGTTTATATTGCTTTATATCCGGTTATCCTCTACTTTTTTCTGTTTAAGGCTGCAGCGAGAAGGGCATCACGTGAATATCTGGAGAATCTTGCAGTCTGTTATCCCGAACTTAAGATTAAATCATCGTCATTAATAGTTTTTAAACATTTTTTGCAGTTTGCCAACCTGATTGTCGATAAGGTTCAGGTGTGGATGGGCAGATTGAATATTAAAGATCTGGAGTTTTCAGGCAAGCAGATTTTTACTGAGCATATAAATAATGGTACTGGTGCTCTGCTTGTAGGTTCGCATCACGGTAATATTGAGGTGTGTCGCGGATTATCACGTCAGGTTCCTGGGGTGAAAATTAATGTTCTGGTACATACCAAACATGCGCTTAAATTTAATTCTCTACTTTCCGGTGTCGACGCATCCAACAGAATGAATCTGATACAGGTAACGGAAATTGATCCGGCAACAATTATTTTCTTGAAAGAAAAAATTGATGGTGGTGAATTTGTAGTAATTGCCGGAGATAGAATTCCAATATCCAGCGATAGCACTCAGCAGGCAGAGTTTTTGGGCAGGCGGGCAGATTTTCCTGTTGGCCCATATGTATTGGCAATGTTGCTTGGTTGTCCGATTGTACTTATCTTCTGCATTAAAAATGCAGGCAGATACACAATGTATTTTGAAAAATTTGCAGATAAGGTAAAGCGGGTCAGGAGAGATCGTGATGTGGTTTTTGCAGATTTAGCGCAGCGTTATGCAAAACGTTTGGAACACTATTGTAAATTGGCTCCATTGCAGTGGGGTAACTTCTTTCCATTTTGGTCTCAAAAAGGTAATTAGAAATCATGAGCGAAAAACAAATTAAGGTTGACAATTCATTTATAACAATAGAACAGGTATGCGCGGTTGCCAGAAGAAAACAGCAAATAGCATTAAGTGATGATGAATCCTTTAAATATCTTATTGAAAAAGGGGCGGGTTTTCTTGACAGACTTCTTGAAAAAGACGGAGCTATTTACGGAGTTACTACCGGTTATGGTGATTCATGTACTGTAAAGGTACCTCTTGATCTGGTTAACGAACTTCCAATACATCTTTATACATTTCATGGTTGTGGTTTGGGAGATTTTTTTGATGAGGAAACGGGCAGAGCAGTATTGGTTTCTCGTTTGGCATCACTTACAAAAGGGTATTCCGGTGTTAGTTATAACCTGTTAAAACAGCTGGTAACTCTTCTTGAAAAAGAGATGACTCCTATTATTCCTCAGGAGGGGTCAGTTGGCGCCAGTGGTGATTTAACTCCACTGTCATATGTTGCGGCGGTTCTTTGCGGTAAAAGAAAGGTGTATTACAAAGGGGAAGAGAGGGGTACGGCAGAGGTATTTTCTCAGGAAGGAGTTGAGCCTATTCAGCTGAGGCCTAAAGAGGCACTGGCAATAATGAATGGCACAGCAGTGATGACAGCAGTAGCCTGTCTGGCATTTAAACGGGCGGAATATCTGAGCAAATTGGCTGCAAAAATAACATCGTTGGCTACATTTGCAGTAAATGGAAATGCACATCACTTTGATGAAATATTGTTCGACGTAAAACCTCATGCAGGACAGCAACGGGTAGCTGCATGGATAAGGGAAGATATTCGTACAGGTGAGCCGCTTAGAAACCCTGACAGAATACAAAACAGATATTCGATTCGTTGTGCTCCGCATGTTATCGGTGTTCTTGAAGATACTCTTCCCTGGTGCAGAACCATGATCGAAAATGAGCTGAATAGCTCCAACGATAACCCGATTATTGATGGTGAAGGTGAGCATGTAATGCACGGTGGTCATTTCTATGGTGGACATATTGCTATGGCAATGGATTCATTAAAGATTGCTGTTGCAAATATTGCCGATCTGTTAGACAGACAAATGGCGTTATTGATGGATACCAAATTCAATAATGGATTGCCGCCGAATCTATCTGGAGCAAAAGGTAGTCGGGCCGCAATTAATCATGGTTTTAAGGCTGTGCAGATTGGCGTCTCTTCATGGACGGCTGAGGCGTTAAAACAGACCATGCCTGCCAGTGTATTTTCCCGTTCTACCGAATGCCACAATCAGGATAAGGTTAGCATGGGTACAATTTCTGCGCGGGATTGCATCAGAGTTCTGGAGTTAACCGAGCAGGTGGCAGCTGCAGTTTTGATGGCGGTTTCTCAGGGGGTGGAGATTCGCCATAATCTTCACAATGAGGAGATCGAACTTTCCAATAACCTTAAACAGATATTGGCGTATGTCAGGGATGTATCGGCTTCTGTGGAGGAGGATCGCGAGCTGGATTCCGATCTGCGAAATATGATTGATGTTATCAGGCAGCAATCATGGAATCTTTATGGATAATTATCATGGTTAAAGGTGGTAGTTCAGCAAAGATCAAGGCGGAGGTAATTGTTGAGGTTCATTTCCATGACCTTGATCCCATGAATATAGTTTGGCATGGCAGGTATCCGAAGTTTTTTGAAATAGCAAGAACAGAGTTGCTGTGCCAACTTGGTTATGATGTTCCCGAAATGATAGATTCCGGTTATATGTGGCCGATTGTGGATATGCAGATTAAATATATCCGCTCGGCAGTGTATCGTCAGAAACTACGCGTAAGTGCGGAGTTGGTAGAGTGGGAGAATCGCATTAAGGTTAGATATGAAATAAAGGATGCCGAAACCGGAGAGCGTTTAACCAAGGGGCATACTATCCAAGTTGCTGTTGATGGTGCATCGCAGGAGCTTAGGTTTGTGTCTCCTGAAATATTATTGGAAAAGGTAAACAGGTATCTGGATGAGAATAATTAATCAGAGCTACATTGGTCAGAGAACCCTTTGTTTTATTTTTGTGCTGTTTTTCTGCGTTCAAGCTACTTTTGCAGCAGATATTCTTGATGAGCTTAAGGCAAAAACCGTTAAAGCCAAATCTGTTAGTGGGGACTTTACTCAGATTAAAATGGTTAAAGGTATCTCCATATCTCTCAAGTCGACAGGGATATTCAGTTACGTTAAAGATGATAAGCTTGTTTGGCATCTGCAAAAACCAATAGAGAATGTGTATAGCATTGAATATGATCAGATCAACAAGAAAAGCGCGATTGAAGACATCGTCGATGGTATGCAGACAACCAGTGATCAGTATCAGAATATTGTTACGATGTTTCTGGATATGTTTTCGGGTAACTGGAGTGTGTTGGAAAAATATTTTTCAATAAGCGGAGATTCTAATGAATCGGGATGGAGGGTTAAACTGACCCCGACCGATGAACTATTTAAATCAATGTTTATAAGTTTGACTCTGCAAGGCGATCAGTATATAGACAATATGCAGATTGAAGAAAAGAACGGCGACAGAACCAGAATAGAATTTAGCAATGTTAAGCTTATTACAGCAGTATCCTCATCAAAGGCAAATGAGGAGTAGAATATTGATTGGCAGCAAAAAACTGGCAGGGATATGGGGAATATGCGTAATAATACTTTGCTGTTATTGTCTGCTCAAAATTTCATCCGGAGTACGTTTGGATACCAGTATCCTCTCGCTATTACCATCTGATCAGAAAGACCCGGTTGCAGAAGAGGTAATTCACAGGGTTTCATCAAAAATATCTAAAAAACAGATTTTGCTGTTTCAGCATAAGGAATTTACAAAAAACATAAAGGCAGTGAATATCTTCTGCAAATCTTTAAAAGATGCAGATAAAAATAACGTATTGGCTAAAGTGGCATGTAAGATAGATCCGCAGCAAATAGAATCTGCCAAACAGTTTTTTTTCAGGCATCGTTTTCACTTAATGGCAGATAGTTTTGCCGAAAAAATTAAAGATCAGAAACAACTTATAAATACAACCATGAAGGCTGTTTATGCCCCTTTTACACCGAGAATCGGTAGCCTTCTTGACGATCCGTTTAATCATTCGATGGAGTCGCTGCAAGAGATAGGCTCCAATACCAAAACCTATATTAAAGATGGTTTTGTAGTTGCAAAAAACGGAGACCGTGAATGGATTATTATATTTGTTGAGACCAGAGACGACCCGTTCTCTATGGCAACACAGAAGCAGGTTTCCGGATTAATTGCTAACGCAAGTGCTAAAGCCAAAACAGATATTGGTAGTACGGGCAGTGAATTGCAGATAGTAAAATCAGGGTTGATTTTTCACGCCCTGCACGGAGCTAAAACCGCAAAAGGAGAGATGTCCACAATAGGCATCGGTTCTATAGTTCTAATTGGGTTGGCTCTGCTTTTTGCATTCCGTAGTCCGATAAAAATTATTTGCGCTTTTGTGCCAACCGCTATTGGTTGTCTGTTTGCCTTTTTTCTATCATTGATGGTATTTGAAAGGATAAACCTGATAACTATGGTTTTTGGTGCAAGTCTTGTCGGAGTATCAATTGATTATGCGCTCCATTTTTTGTGTGAGTTAAATTCAAATCAGTCTGATAGTGGCAAAAAATCTATCGAGAATATCTTTTCAGGTTTAGTTCTCGGATTAATTTCCAGTTGTATCGCCTATGGAGCTTTGGCATTGGCTCCTTTTCCAGGGATAAGGCAAATGTCACTATTTGCAGTGGCCGGTTTAGTTGGATCATGGCTTACAGTTGTCTGTTGGTTTTCCATGTTAAAACCGGTTGGGAAAAAAGGTGTTAATTTTGAAAACAGGGCTGTATCTAACGTAATTTATAGTATCTCATTAAAGGCTAATAACAGTAATGCAAGAGTTTTTTTAATTGCTATATTTATAACTGTAGTTATGGCTATTGTCGGTTCAGGTTTTCTTAAAGCGAACGATAGTATTGCTGTATTAAATAACCCATCAAATGAATTAAAACAGTCTGAACAGTTGATTCGCAGTTTGATAGATCCTCCCAGCTCAACTCAGTTTATTATTGTATCGGCAGAAGATGAACAGGCGCTATTGCAAAAAGAGGAGCAGGTGGCAGCACAATTAAAGCAGATGGTTATAGCTGGTAAGATATCCGGTTTTAATGCCGTATCTAATATAGTGCCTTCACTTGCTGCCCAGAAGAAAAACTATCAACTATATGGTGATCGGATATATTCCCTGGACGGAGCTTTAAAAACTCTTTTTGTAAAACTTGGAATTCCGGAGCAGCAGATTGATACGGTTTTGCAGATGTATCAATCGGATAAAAACAATTTTTTAAATATATCGGAATGGTTGAATAGTTCTACTGCCGATGCTTTTGGTTATCAGTGGATAGGGAAAACCGAATTCGGCTATCTGTCTGTTATTACTATAAATGGAGCAAGCAGTGTTCTACTGCGAAAAGCTTTTGCAGATAAATATGAAGGAGTCAGATTTATTGACAAGGTGGCGGATATTTCAGGTGTGCTCAGCAAGTATCGTCAGATTATTACAATAATGCTGATAGCAGCATATATGGCAGTATTTTTACTATTGGCTATCAGATATAAAGGCAAGGCTTTTTACATAATTTTAGCTCCGTTGTTATCTACGATAATCACTGTTTCTATTCTTTCAATAATCGGAGTGGAATTGAATATCTTCTGCATTCTGGCATTGCTTTTGGTTCTTGGAATAGGTTTGGATTACGGGATATTTTTAAAAGAGTCACGATGCTCTAAGGAGTCTGTTTTTGCTGTGGCGTTATCCTGCTATACAACAATTTGCTCTTTTGGTTTTCTGTCTATGAGCAGTACTCCGGTGTTGAGGTTTTTTGGATTAACCTTGCTAATAGGTATTCTTTTAGTATGGCTGCTGACCTTTATTTTGTATCGTTATCAAATTCCAAAAGATAAGGTGGCGCGGTGAGTAATAAATACATATATGTGTTAACTCTTGTTATAAGCTTAATTATGGGAGCTGTTTTTTCCGGTTGTTCTATGTTTATTCCTAATGCCGGTTTAGATGATTTTCCAATAGTCGAAAGCGGTTTTGCTTCTGAGCCGAGAATATCACAGCAGAGAATTACCATAACCTTTGGCAAGAAAAAAATAGTATTGATTGGAGTTATCGAACAGAAATCTGAAATAATAAAGATTGTTGGTCTTACCGATTTCGGAAAAAGACTACTGTTAATAGAGTATGACGGAGAGCATCTCAAGCAAGAGATAGAACCGATGCTGGCTGAATATTTCTCAGGACGTGATATCCTGTTGCACTACCAGATGGTGTTTGCATCTGATGAATCTCTACAGAAAGCGATTGCAGCAAGTAGTTGGATACTAAAAAGCTTTTCAGGGCTTCGGAAGTTTGCTTTCAGGGGCAAATTAAAATATACGGCAAGTATTCGCAGGAAGGATGGTTTGATCTACGAGGCAGATGTATGTAACAGAACGGCTGGATACTGTTTAAAGTTTGAGAAACTTTCCATTGAGTGATTCATTGACAAGTGATTTGTTCAGAAGTGATTTGTTCAGAAGTGACTATGTGAAGAGGATAAATGAGCAAAGTTTATATTAATGATATTGGGATTCTGTGTGCATTAGGTAATGGTCTTGATGCAGTAAGAGATAATCTTTTGGATATTGCTGAATCACCTTTGGTAAAGTTACCTGCATTTATTTCAGGAAAGGATGTATGTGTCGGCAAAATAATGGACGATCTTCCCGAGCTTGATGAAGATACGCCAAGGATCTATAAAAGCAGAAATAACCGGGTATTGCTGGCGGCGTATAATCAAATCAGATCAGCTGTCGAAACAGCGGTAGAACGCTATGGTGCAGGGCGTATAGGTATTGTACTTGGATCAAGTACCAGCGGTATTGATAGTGGCGAAAAAGCGTTGGAATATTTTCAGCAAAACGGGGACTTTCCTGAAGAATATCACTATGTTCAGCAAGAGATGTCATCTCCATCGGAATATCTTCAAAGCATTACTAAAACAACAGGGCCTTGTTATACCATCTCTACGGCCTGTTCATCCGGATCTAAGGCTATAGCCTCAGCAAAACGCTTAATAGAAGCAGACGTTTGTGATGCGGTAATTGCCGGAGGGGTTGATACATTATGTAAACTGACACTTAATGGATTTAATGCTCTTGAAGCGATAGGCGATGAACTATGCAACCCTTTTAGCAAAAACCGAAAAGGGATAAATATCGGTGAGGGAGCAGGACTATTTTTAATAAGCACAGATATTGGTGAAATTGAAATTGCAGGTATCGGAGAGTCATCTGATGCTTATCATTTTTCGGCACCGGACCCTACTGGCAAGGGGGCAAAAAAGGCGATGCAGGATGCGCTGGATCAGGCAAATATTCAACCGGAGCAGATTTCTTATATAAATCTTCATGGAACTGCAACCAAACATAATGACGATATGGAAGGCAAGGCTGTTTTTGAGGTTTTCGGAGATAGTGTCCCCGGCAGTTCAACCAAACCGTTTACAGGTCATGCACTTGGTGCTGCCGGTGCAATTGAATTAGGTATATGCTCTCTGCTTTTAAATTATAATGAACGGAATAAATTGCCAACCCATCTTTACGACGGTGATTATGACGATGCCATTCCAGGAATAAACCTGGTTGATAAGGATAATTATCCAGAGAGTGATCCGGTATATGCGCTAAGTAACTCTTTTGCATTTGGTGGCAGCAATATTGCAGTAGTAATAAAGAAAGTTCAGGACAATAAATGAGCATTAAAAAGTACAAAATTGCACAACTTGTTCCTCATGAAAAGCCCATGTTATTGCTTGACGATATGGTCGCTTATGGTGATGACTGGTTGAGTGCTGAGCTTGAGATAACTCCTGAATCGGAGTTTATTAATGAAAATAACGCGGTTCCGTCTCTGGTAGGTATTGAATATATGGCTCAAACCGTAGCAGCATTTGCAGGAAAGGAATCGAGGGAAAATGGAGAACCGGTTAAAATCGGTTTTTTAGTAGGAACAAGAAAGTATATGTCGACGGTATCTGAATTTTCCATTGGCACTAAATTACTGATTACTGCCGAACGAGTAATGCAGGGTGATAATGGGTTGAGTGTTTTTCAATGCAAAATTGAAGATGCCGCCAGTGGAGAAGAGATTTCAAATGCGATGCTGAATGTTTTTCAACCGGAAAATGCCAATGAATTTTTACAAGGTAATCAATAATAGAATTTAAGAAGAGAGAAATATGAGTAAGACGGTTTTAGTTACAGGTTCAAGTCGTGGAATAGGAAAGTCTATAGCAATAAAATTAGCGCAATGTGGATATAATATTGTTGTTCATTGTCGCTCCAATATTGCAGAGGCAGAAGAGACAAAGTCTCAGGTAGAAGCTGCTGGTCAGCAAGCCAGAATTCTGCAATTTGATATTGGCGACAGAGAGGCGTGCTCCTCTATTCTGGAAAAAGATGTTGAAGAAAACGGTATCTATTATGGCGTGGTTTGTAATGCCGGAATTGCCCGCGATAATGCTTTTCCTGCATTAACCGGAGAGGAGTGGGACTCGGTAATACATACTAATCTTGATAGTTTTTATAATGTAATAAATCCGATTATTATGCCCATGATATCCTCACGTAAGCCGGGGCGCATAGTTACACTATCATCCGTATCAGGGTTAATGGGAAATCGTGGGCAGGTAAATTACAGTGCCGCCAAGGCCGGAATTATAGGTGCGACAAAAGCTCTTGCCATTGAACTTGCCAAGCGCAAAATAACAGTAAACTGTGTTGCTCCGGGGCTTATCGAGACCGATATGATGGAGGGGGCTCCTCTTCAGGAAGCGATGAAGCTGATTCCGGCAAAGCGTTTGGGTAAACCGGAAGAGGTTGCGGCCTTGATAAACTTTTTACTTTCGGAAGAGGCAGCATATATTACTCGTCAGGTTATATCGGTTAATGGTGGAATGTTGTAATGAAAAGAGTAGTTGTTACAGGAATGGCTGGAATCTCTCCAATAGGTTCCGATTGGGAAGCGGTTGCAAAGAACCTGAAAGAGATGAACTCTGCAATTGAATATATGGCAGATTGGGAAAAATATGAAGGACTTAACACTAAACTCGCGGCTCCGGTAAAAGATTTTTCCAGACCAAAACACTACTCCAGAAAAGAGACCCGCAGTATGGGCAGGGTCGCATTAATGGCTACAAGAACTACCGAATTGGCATTGATAGATGCCGGGTTACTGGAAGATGAATCAATCAAAGATGGCAGAATGGGAGTTGCCTATGGTTCATGTGGTGGAACTCCTGATGCAATGAAAGACTTCGGTAATATGTTGATTAATAATAATCTCGATGGACTTAATGCAAACAGCTATATCAAAATGATGAGCCATACTGCTGCTGTAAATATAGGCGTGTTTTTTGGACTAACAGGTAGAATAATTCCCACGGCAAGCGCATGTACATCCGGTAGTCAGGGTATAGGTTATGCCTACGAAGCGATAAAGTTCGGCAGGCAAAAGTTAATGGTAGCCGGAGGTGCAGAAGAGATTTGTGCTTCAGAGGCAGCGGTTTTTGATACATTATTTGCCACCAGTATAAAAAACGATTCTCCAAAAACTACTCCACGACCATACGATAAAGATCGTGATGGATTGGTTATTGGGGAAGGTGCGGGTTCTTTAATTCTGGAAGAGTATGAACATGCCAGGCAGCGTGGTGCACATATATATGCTGAAGTGGTTGGCTTTGCCTGTAATTCAGACGGGAGTCATGTTACCCAACCCAATAAAGATACAATGCGTATAGTTATGCAAATGGCTTTGGAAGACGCAGGTTTAACACCGGCAGATATCGGTTACATAAATGCACACGGCACATCTACAGAGCATGGCGATATTGCCGAATCAAACGCAACAGAGGAACTGTTCGGGAAGGATATTCTTCTAAGTTCCATCAAAAGTTATACCGGACATACTCTGGGAGCATGTGGGGTGCTTGAGGCGTGGATGACCATAAATATGCAAAACGAAAATTGGTATGCACCAACAATTAATCTGGAAAATATTGATGAGCGTTGTGGTGATATCGATTATATTAGCGGTGGAATTCGCGAAGGGTTGGATTTTTCTTACGTTATGAGCAATAACTTTGCCTTTGGCGGAATAAATACTTCTCTGATATTTAAAAAGGTTTAATGGCGAATGCAAACGAGAAAACCTGTTACTTTAAAATTACTGCCACTACTGATTTTTGCATTATCATTTTTGGCAAATGCAGAATCAAAATATGAGATAGGTGTTGGTGCAATTGCCACTTCTATTCCTGATTATATAGGTTCTGATGAAAGTACTGTATTTGCAGCACCATTCCCATATTTTTGGTATGAAAGCGAAAAGGTCACAATAGACAGAAACGCACTTCAAGGCGAGATGTGGGAAACAGAAAAATTCAAACTGGAGATAAGTGCAGGTGGTTCTATTCCCGTAAAAAGTGAAGATAATAAAGCGCGTGAAGGAATGGAAGACCTTGATTGGGTTGGTGAAATAGGCCCTGCTTTTATGTGGTTTTTATCAGGAAGAGATGATGACAGAGACAAAATATATATTGATATCGGGATAAGAGGTGCTGTCGCATCCGATTTAAGGTCGATTAACTATATTGGCTATACCATAGCCCCTAAGCTGGTATATGAAAAAGGATTGGATAGCGAACTATTCGGCAGACTGGATTTTGTAGCCAAACTAGGTTTGCCATACACAAGTGCAGGATTTCACGACTACGTTTATGGTGTAGAACCCAGATATGCCACAGCTGAACGACCTGCATACGAAGCAAAATCAGGATTTGACGGGATTCGTTTGGCCGCAGGAATATCTGCACGCAAAAATGATATCTGGTATGGCGTATTTTGCAAATATTATGATATTAGCAATGCCTCTTTTGCAGATAGCCCGTTGGTAAAAGAAAGTCATAGTTTTGTATATGGCGTAGCTGCCGCATATATTTTTAAGAGCCATAAAAAATGAATAAGGCAGCATATATGCTGCCTTATGAAGTGAAAGCACAATATTTATTACTGCATTTCTCCAATATAAACCTGAATGGATCTGTCCAGATAAATAACCCAGTTATTATATTGGCGATGAATAGTATGTGTTTTGGAATCATAATTGAGGTTCGCGCTGTCCACATATTTTATGCTGTATGCTTTTTCCGAATATGTTATGTCAATAATCGCGGTGTGTTTTCTCAGATTTAATGTTCCTCTTAATGTGTTGTCAGATGTTTCTTTAATAGTCCAGCCTTTATGGATAGCAGCACGCATGATGGCTTTTTTCACCATTTCTTTGGTGACATTCTTATCTCCTAAAGACGTAACTTGTCTGTTGCTCATGCTTTTGATTGGTTGTACTCCGCAGCTTATAAGAGCAAATGCAGCAAAAAGCATAATAATAAAATTACGAAATTTCATATTCTTCTCCTTAAAATAATTGGCTAACAAATTGTATATATATCATGTACAATCCGCAGACTACATTCTGGAAGTTATTATGTAAAATCTTTTTTAATTATTTTGAGGACACTATGCAAAAAAAATTCGCTGAAGATAATATGACTGCTCTTGAGGCAAAATATGAAGCACAAAAACTTGCTTTTTCACCATTTATATTTCAAGCCTCAAGGAGTTTGAGGGATCTAGGTGTTCTTGAATGTATTCAGAAAAATGGAAAAGAGGGGATAACACTGCAGGAAATTCAGGCACAAACCAATGTTCCCGAATATGGTTTGAAACTGTTGCTTGATATTGCGTTATATATACCTCTTGTTACGTTGAGAAATGAAAAATACAGACTGACAAAACTGGGAATTTTTATGTTCTCGGATGAGATGACGCGAGTAAATATGAATTTTACCAATGATTTTTGCTATAAAGGCGCTGAGTATCTTAAGGAGTCGGTACAGACAGAAAAACCGGAAGGACTTAAAACATTTGGGGAGTGGAAATCAGTTTATGAGATGCTGCAAAATACAGATCAGGAGAATAATCCAAGCTGGTTTGAGTTCGATCACTACTATTCGGATCAGGCGTTTCCGATTCTACTGAAAAAAATATTTGAAGGTAAAGTTGATTCGATAATGGATATAGGTGCTAACACCGGGAGATGGTCAAAGTTATGCCTTGAGTACTCCGGTTCAGTAAAAGTTGTTGCGGTTGATCTTCCGGGGCAGTTGGAGAGGGCTAAGAAAAATATTGATGATAGTGGCTTTGGTGATCGGTTTGAAATTTTTCCAGCAGACTTATTGGATGAGAAAACGGAACTGCCATCAGCTGTAGATGCTGTTTGGATGAGCCAGTTTTTAGATTGTTTCTCCGAAGATGAAATAGTCTCTATTCTGAAAAAAGTGAGAAAGAATATGCGAGAAGATACTGTCGTATATATAAATGAGCTTTTTTGGGATAGGCAGCGTTTTGAAGCAGCGTCACTGAGTTTATTATGCACATCACTTTATTTTACCTGTATCGCCAATGGTAATAGTCGTATGTATCACTCAGCGGATATGATTAGGTGTATTGAGGCTGCAGGAATGGAAGTTTCAGAGCAGATTGATGATATTGGTTTAGGTCACACTTTACTCAAATGTAGATTAGCACCGAACTAAAATAGCAAATAGTAGTCTATCTCCTTTTTTTAAAGTATTATTTTCTGCCTTGATAGCTATTTTTTATTGGGAATTGGTATTTATGCGAAAGTTTTTTATATCGACACTGGTATTATTATTTGCTTTTTCAGCGTTTACAGGTTGTTCAGACAACCCTTCTCGCGAATATGATGAAACCAAAGACTGGACGGCTCAGAAGTTTTATCAGGAGGCTCAGGAGGCAAGAGAAAATGCTAATTATGATGCCGCAATAGATTATCTTAATCGTCTTGAAATTAGATTTCCGTTTAGCGCCTATGCTCAGCAGGCGCAGATAGAGGTGATTTATCTCTACTATAAAAACGATGATATGGTTCTGGCGGTTGCAGCTGCAGACAGATTTATCAAGATGAATCCGTCGCATCCGTCTCTTGATTATGTTTATTACATTAAGGGGTTGGCGGACAGCAAAACAGGAGAATCATTTATTACCAAGGTAATTGGTGTAGATAGAACTGAGCGTTGCCAAAAGTCTATGAGGCAGGCATTTTATACGTTCAGAGACTTGGTGCAGAAATTTCCTGACAGTGAGTATGCTGAAGAGTCTAAAAAAAGAATGATTCAGCTTAGGGACGGTTTAGCGAAGAAAGAGGCGGATATCGCCCGGTTTTATTTTGAGCGTGATGCTTATGCAGCTGCAGTGAATCGCGCCAAATTTGCTATTGAAAATTATCCTAATACTCCTTACTTGTATGACGCTTTGGCTGTTCTTGCCAGAAGCTACCATAAAATGGGTATGCAGGATATGGTTGATAACACTGTTGCTATTATTAAGCTTAATTACCCTGAGCATGAAGTTTTAGACGAAATAGAAACAGCTCAATAAAATATCTTTTCTGTTCTACAGGAAAAAACAGAGCATTAATCTATACTGATCTTAGCAGGTTTTATTTTTAACTCTTACAAGATCAGTAAAGATGAATACAGTTAAAGAGATCCCCTTGGATTATGTGGAAGAGCTTCTTAATGTCGGTATTGCCTTGTCGAATACCCACGATCTGGAATCTCTGCTTGAGTTGATTTTGTCAGAGTCGCGCCGTTTGACCATGGCTGATGCAGGAACGCTTTATCTGGTTCAGGATAAAAGGCTTAAGGCTATTACCGCTCAATGTCAGACATTTGTAGAACGTTGGGGTGTGCAGACTGCACATAGTTTGTTTAGATCGTTTTCCGTTCCAATTGATAATAGCTCAATTTCCGGTCGAGTGGCTGTACAGAAGAGAGTTATCAATATAAAAGATGTCACCAAGCTGCCGGAAGAAGAGCAGCATAATAAAGATTTTGATAACGCCACCAATTATTCAACAAAATCTATTCTTGCCGTGCCGATGTTAAATCCGGATGAGCAGATAATAGGTGTTTTGCAGCTGATAAACACTGAAGGAGAAGGTGGCACGGAATTTTTTAGTGAGAATCAGGAAAAGATAGCAATGGCGCTGGCAAGCCAAGCTGCTGTTGCAATTCAGAATACAATGCTTACTCAGAATTTGCAAAAAGCCCATCTTGATACTATTCAGCGTTTGGGATTGGCTGCAGAGTGGCGCGATAAGGAGACTGCCAACCATATAACCAGAGTTGCTTACTATGCGGCAATAATTGCCAAAAAGATAGGTTGGGATCAAGAACATGTGGATCTGATTTTCAATGCCAGCCCCATGCACGATGTTGGTAAGTTGGGTATTCCTGATGAGATATTGCATAAAAATGGCCCTCTTACAGCTAAAGAACGCCAAATAATGGAAACACACACTATTATTGGGGCAAATATTCTTAAAAAATCGCCCAGTGATTATATGCAGGCGGCCAGAACTATAGCGCTGTATCATCATGAAAAGTGGGATGGCACCGGCTACCCTATGGGATTGTCCGGTACAGATATTCCGCTGGAGGCACGCATAGTTGCTATAGCTGATGTGTATGATGCGCTTTCTTCAAGACGCTGCTACAAAGAGGCATTTCCACACCCAAAGGTTATGGCAATAATAAATGAGGAGAGCGGCAAACATTTTGATCCGGAGTTGGTAGATGTTCTTATTGAGGAGATAGATGCGATACTTAAAATAGGTCTGCAATATGCTGATCGTCCGGAAGATTTTGAAAAATTTCGTAGTTATCAGCAGATAACCGTAGAAGATGAATAGCAAAAAAAAATATAAACGTCGTTTAAAAGTTCGTCAGATTCTTTCAGGGTTAGTATTGGTATTTCTGATTCTGTTTTTAGAATCAAGGTCTGTTCCGGGTATTGAGGGGCTGTATGATATTGTAGATCGCATAAATAATCTGATAGTTGATATACAGCTTATATCCAGTATAGATGAAGAGCAAAAGCAGCCGGAAAATGTAGTAATAATCGATATTGATGAAAAGAGTCTGGCAGCAAATGGGCAATGGCCATGGCCGCGGGAGACAGTTGCCGGACTGATTAACTCTCTTTGGGATAATGGCGTTGTGACAGTTGGTTTGGATATACTTTTTGCCGAACCGGAAGAGAATATTATTCAGCGCTTGCTGCATGGCAATGATCTCAATAAAGATGGCACCTTAAGAAACAGGGGTGATAAAGATATTATTAAATACCTTAATTCCATTAAAGATCTATATAACGGCGATGCTAGATTGGCAGAGTCTATGAGTATAGATATTGATGGACACGGCGATGTTGTGCTGGGATATGTGCTCAGGATAAAAGATGAAAAGAGGGGGCGGATATTTGATAACGGAATAGCTATACCTGAAAATATTGACCCGCGGTTTTTTCAAGACTATGGTGGTTTTACTGCTAATTTGAATGTTTTTCAGGATAACGCATCAAACGCTGGTTTTTTCTCAATTGAACCTGATAGTGACGGTATATATCGTCGTTACCAAATAATCAGCAAGCATAATAATAAACTCTATCCATCTTTGGCGTTAGCGTTAGTTCAGGCATATTTACTTATAGAGCCGGATGAATCTTATAGCCTGGAGGCCGGAGCAAATGGAATTGTTGATAATATCATAATAAATAACCACAAAATCCCGGTGGATAACAAAGGTAAAACATATATTCCATTTGCAGGAGGTGCAGGAACGTTTAAATATATATCTGCAACAGATGTTATTAATGGGCGAGTAGATAGAAAACAACTTGAAAACAAAATTGTAATTATAGGTACAACGGTACATGGCCTTTACGATTTGAGGCCAACTCCAATAGATGGGGCATTTCCGGGGGTAGAGGTGCATGCAAATATGGTGGAATCTCTATTGAGCGCAGCTAGCAGTAATTCCAAAGGATTGGTGAAATTTCCGCATACTCCCGCAATAAATAGCACAATAAACTTTTCTCTTATTGTTATTTTCGGGTTGATTTTTTCGATAATATTTCCTGAGCTAACACCGATAAAACTAACAATATCGGTTGTTATAAGCATACTGTTTATTATTGGATTGACATATTTTTTCTGGGTTGGGCAAAATGCGATGTTAACACCATCAACACCTATAATTTCGATATTGTTATTGGGTTCGCTAAATGCAAGCTATGGTTTTATGTATACTCATAGAAGTCGTAATAAATTGCGTGATCGTTTTAGTGAATATATTCCTCCCGATCTGGTTAAGGTAATGGTTGAGCATCCGGAGATGATGGGTAACGAAAACGAGAGTCGCAATATGTCAGTTCTTTTTGCAGATATCCGAAGTTTTACCACAATATCTGAAAGCTTGAATGCAGCAGAACTTAAAAATCTTCTTAACAGATTTTTTACACCTATGACATATATAATCTTTGAGCAGAAAGGTACTATAGATAAATATGTGGGTGATATGATTATGGCATTCTGGAATGCGCCTCTACTTGACGAAGATCATGCCCAGAATAGTGTAGTAGCAGCTCTTAAAATGCTTAAAAAACTCAAGCCACTACAAAGAGAATTTCTGGATGAAGGCTTTCCGAAGATAGATATTGGTATTGGTATAAATACTGGCACAATGAGTGTTGGAGATATGGGCTCTGCGGTGCGCCGTTCATACACAGTAATTGGTGATGCTGTGAATCTGGGGTCTCGCCTTGAAGGGCTGACAAAATATTATGGTGTAAATCTGGTTATCAGCGAATACACATATGCAAAGATAAGTGGGATAATTTGTCGCAAGCTTGACTTGGTAAAGGTAAAGGGAAAAACATCCGGAGTTACCGTTTATAATCCATTATGCAGAGAAGATGAAGCAACGCCGGAATTATTGGAAGAGCTTGAAAAACACCATAAGGGTATAGATGAATATCTTTCCATGAATTGGCCGGTGGCTGGTACAATATTTAGTGAACTGAGCAAGGCGCATCCCGATACACATGTTTATCAACTATATCTGGAGCGGATCGCCAATCTGGAAAAAAGAGATCTTCCTGACGATTGGGATGGTGTTTTTGAGAGAAGGGAAAAGTAGTTTTGTTGTTACGTTCTTATATTATAAGAATAATAGAGATGTTATCGTTGCTTGGTGCAATTGCCATTGTTATAGCTGCGTATTACCCGACCTATATGGTTGATGAGGATGGTAATACGGTTAGAGTCGCAGAGCGAAATATTCATTCTATAGTTCAGGCGCAGAAAAAGTACTTTGCAGTTAATGGCAAATTCTTTTCTATTTTTTCTTCTGAATATTCACAATTAACTGAAATTGAGGGGGTGGCCAAATGTACTTGGAATTGCCGTTCATGTGAATATGCCGTTGCAGTTGATCGTGGTGTTTTTACTGTAACAGCCAAATGCCCGTATAGAGGGGATTCAGATGTTTATATTGGTTATGTTTATGCGGCAAAGGATGAGTTTGGCACGCATGGTTATTACAACAAATGTTCCGGGCAAGGAGTATTTATTGATGGGAAGTATTATACCAACAGAGTTGGTTCCTGCGTTGAACGACAGGGATTGATAGGGATGCTTCATAGCAGCACTTTGTAAGTTTGTATTATTTAGGCTATTTTGCTTGGTTTGTCTTTGTTGATTTTAGGCTTGGCATTTTTGACTGGAAGATATGTTGAAAAAAACATAGAATGCCGAATAATTTTCTTTTCTTGGAATGAGGATGACGATGAATAACGGACTTAATGGAAAAACAGTAGCGGTTGTTGGTTTGGGGTATGTTGGGTTGCCTTTGGCGCTTGCCTTTGGACGGAATATTGAAACCATTGGCTTTGAGATAAATGCGGAAAAGATAAGGGCTTATATAGAGGGGGTTGACCCTACAGGGGAGATGTCGGCGGAGGCATTTAAGTCTGCAGAAAAAATCAGTTATACCTCAAATCCATCTGATCTTAAGAGAGCCGATATTGTTGTGGTTGCGGTACCTACACCAATAAATCATGCCAAACAGCCGGATTTGACTCCTGTTGAAAAGGCATCTGTTACGGTGGGGGGGAACCTCAAAAAGGGAGCTGTTGTTATTTACGAGTCAACAGTTTACCCGGGAGCAACGGAGGAGGTTTGCGTGCCGATTCTGGAAAAAGAGTCTGATGGTAAATGGGGGGAGGATTTTTATATAGGTTATTCTCCTGAAAGAATTAATCCGGGAGATAAGGTTAATACCCTTGAAAAGATTGTAAAGGTTGTTTCCGGAGATACTGCCGAGACATTGCAGATAGTTGGCGATCTTTACGAGCTGGTTATTGAGGCCGGAGTTCACAGGGCATCATCTATAAAAGTGGCGGAGGCTGCCAAGGTAATCGAGAATACTCAGCGGGATCTTAATATAGCCCTTATGAATGAACTGGCGGTTATTTTTGACCTGATGGATATTGATACTCTTGAGGTATTGGAGGCTGCCGGTACCAAATGGAATTTTTTGTCGTTTCGACCGGGGTTAGTTGGCGGCCATTGTATTGGAGTAGACCCATACTATCTTACATATAAAGCCGCGGTTTGCGGATATCATCCGGAAGTAATCCTTGCAGGTAGAAGAATAAATGACAATATGGGCAAATTTATTGCAGAGCAGACCGTAAAACAGATGATTTCTCAGGATTTGCAGGTTAAGGGGGCAACGGTTCTTATTATGGGGCTTACCTTTAAAGAAAATTGTGCAGATCTGAGGAATACAAGAGTAGTAGATGTGGTTGCAGAGTTGGAAACCTATGGTGTTTCCGTTGTTATTTGGGATCCGGTAGCGGAGTCGCATGAGGCAGAGGAGGAGTATGGCATCTCTCTTACAGATTATGCAGCTATTGACTCTGTTGACGCGGTGATTGCAGCAGTGTCGCATGAAGAGATAATCGGACAGGATCTTAACGAGCTAAAAGCAAAGTGTAATGGATCGGTGCCGTTTATGGATGTTAAGTCGGCATTCTCAAAGAGTGATCTTGAATTTGCCGGATTTAAGGTGTGGAGACTATGACAAAAATATTGGTAACTGGAGCCGCCGGTTTTATTGGTTCTCATCTGGCTGGAAGATTGCTTGATAGGGGCGATGAGGTTGTTGGTATTGATAATCTTAATGATTACTATGATGTTCAGCTGAAAAAAGATCGACTTGCAAGGCTGGAACAAAGAGAGAACTTCAGGAATTATCAGGTTTCACTTGAAGATAGAGATGTAATTGCAGATATATTCAGAAAAGAGAAGTTTGACAGAGTGGTGAATCTGGCGGCTCAGGCCGGGGTGCGATATTCACTTATAAATCCGCATGCCTATATGGATAGCAATATTGTCGGCTTTATGAACATCCTTGAGGGGTGTCGCCATAATGATGTTGAACATCTGGTGTATGCTTCTTCGTCATCTGTTTATGGAGCCAACACTACTATGCCGTTTTCGGTGCATCATAATGTTGATCATCCGGTATCTCTGTATGCAGCTTCGAAAAAGGCCAATGAGCTGATGGCGCATACCTATTCTCACCTTTATGGATTACCGACAACCGGATTGCGCTTTTTTACTGTGTATGGTCCTTGGGGCAGGCCCGATATGGCAATGTTTCTGTTTACCAGCGCCATTCTGGAGGGGCGTCCAATAGATGTATTTAACCATGGCAAGATGAGGCGCGACTTTACATATGTGGACGATATTGTTGAGGGTGTTATCAGAACTCTTGATAATACTGCCACTCCGAATCCGCAGTGGAGCGGCGATATTCCTGATTCAGCTACCAGTAAAGCCCCATATAAGATATATAACATTGGTAATAATAGTCCGGTAGAGCTTATGCACCTGATTGAAACTATAGAGAATACTATCGGAAAAGAGGCAAAAAAGAATATGTTGCCAATCCAGCCCGGAGATGTTCCTGCAACCTATGCCGATGTTGATGATCTGGTTAATGATGTCGGCTTTAAGCCTTCTACCTCAATTGAGGAAGGCGTGGGAAATTTTATAAGCTGGTATCGTGACTATTACAAGCAATAAGCTATAAACATCTGAAAAAACGAGTTTCTGTATAATGCATATAATAAATCATAATCATGAGCATAATGATGCAATAAATCTGGAGGATCTTTTTCTGTTATTGTTAAAACGCAGAAAAGAGATTGTTGCGATATTTTTGTTTTGTTTGTTGTTGTTGGTTACATTTGCTCTTGTAAAAAAAAGGGCTTATGAGTACAAAACAGTAATAGAAGTTGGAAGTTATTATTTCCCTGGTGGAGGGTCGACAGGCAGGGTTCCTATAGAGCTTCTTGATCAGGTGAAGGTAAAGATAGAAGAGCGTTTTTCTGTAAGTGTTATGAGATATTTTGCAAGGCTTGAAAAAGAGCCTGTTGGTATAAAAGTTGAGGCTCCAAAGCAATCGAACATTATCGTCCTTAAATCACAAGGGGGAGATTCGCAAGAAGAGGAGGAGCAGCACTTAAAGGCGTTGTCAATATTGGCCGAAAGCGTTGTAGAAGATCACAAGCTGATAATGGCTGATACTGTTGAAAAAGCACGACAGAAAAAAGAGGGGTATTTCAGGCAGATTCAGAAAATGGATTTGGATATTACAAGTATTAAAGAGAAGAAGAAGGATAATATGGAAAAGCTTAAGCTGCTGAGTGAAAAGGAGAAATTGCTCAAAAAACAGCTTGAGAGGGTTAGTCGGGAGATTGAAGATCTGGTACAGCAGAAAAGAAAATATCTTGAGAGAGGTCGCGGTTCCAGTCGTGACGCTATGGCTATTTTATTGATTGATAATGAAATAAAGCAGAGTCGTAATAGTCGTGATTCACTTGAAAATCAGATAAAGATCAATTTAAAGCAGTCCATTATAGAAAAAAATGCTGAGCTTGAGCAAAATGAGCGCTCAATATTAAATCTTGAGCAGGAGGCTAGAAGTCTGATAGGTATATATACTCGATATGTTCTGGCAGAAAAAGATCAGAGTAATCAAGAGCTTTTGAAACTGAAAAATATTGAGTTTAAGCAGGCTGAAGATAGAAAGGTGCCTCTCAATGTTAAACCTACAACTATTGCGGTAAAACCATTTCGTATAACTACTCCGACAGGTATAGGCAAAAAACAGATTCTGCTTATCGGAGGCTTTTTATCTTTATTTGTGTCTCTGTTTATGGCTTTTATTATTGAGTTTGTCAGCAGGTTGAAGACTCGTCTCGATGAAGAGAATAATAAAGAAAGCTAATATCTTCAGGACAAAAAACAGATGAGCAGAGGGTTATTAAGATCATCATTAATAGTGTCGCTGTTTACCTTTCTTTCAAGGATTTTTGGTGTAGTTCGTGATGCGATTTTTGCTCACTATTTGGGGGATAGTGCTGCAACCGATGCTTTTTATATAGCGTTCAAGATTCCAAATCTGAGCAGAAGGATATTTGCAGAAGGGGCATTTGCACAGGCATTTGTGCCTGTTTTATCTGAGTATCAGGAAAATAAAACAAAAGAAGAAACGCAGTTATTTTTGCAGAATATTTACGGTACCCTTGGTGGTATTCTTATTTTGATCTCTTCTGTAGGTGTTATTACTGCACCTGTTATTGCTTTTATTTTTGCTCCAGGTTGGTTTTTTGATAATCCGGAGAGTTATGAAACTACATCAGAACTGCTACGATTCACTGTTCCATATATGTTTTTTATCTCTATGGTTGCTTGTGCTGGAGCTGTGCTTAATACACATAATAGATTTGCAGTGCCAGCATTTACACCAGTACTTCTGAATATTTGCTTGATAAGTGCTACGTTGTTTATTGCTCCATATTTTGACAAGCCTCAGCATGGTGTGGCCTTTGGGGTTTTAATTGCCGGAATAGTGCAGCTGTTGTTTCAATTGCCTTTTCTGATAAGAGTGGGGGCGTTGGTAAAACCGGTTTGGGGATGGGGTTATAGCGGTGTGCAGAAGGTAATTAAACTTATGATTCCTTCAATTATCGGATCTTCAGCTACGCAGATTAATTTGTTGATCGGTAGTATTTTGGCATCTACGCTTGTTAGTGGTAGTGTGAGTTGGCTTTACTATTCAGACAGGCTTATGGAGTTTCCTGTAGGTTTGTTTGGTATTGCGTTAGGAACCGTGATTCTGCCTAAATTATCAAAACAGTTTGCCAGTTCATCGGAAAAAGGTTTTTCAGAGACTCTTGATTGGGCAATTAAATTAACGCTTACAATATCTATTCCCTCTGTAGTTGCTCTTATTATTTTAGCTGCACCAATGATTGCAACAATATTCGGTCATGGGAAAGTGGATTTGAGAGGGGTGCAGAATTCGGCAGCCAGCCTGATTGCTTATGCCTTTGGTGTTATGGGGTTTATTATGGTTAAGATTTTTTCACCGGCTTTTTACGCCAGAAAGGATACCAAGACTCCTATGCGTTTCGGGCTGATATCAGTAGCAATAAATATCTTTGCCAGCATCGTGCTTATCTTCTTTTTAGCTCATGTAGGTTTGGCTCTGGCAACATCTTTGGCTGCAATATCCAATGCTGCGCTTTTGTATTCGGCGTTGATAAAACGTGGGATTTATCAAAGTGCCTGTAAGTGGCGTCTGTTTTTTATACAGCTGTTTATTGCCAACTTTATTCTTGCTATTGTGTTGCTGTTTGTTCCTCAGATTGAGGAATGGATGAGCTGGACACTATGGTTTAGGGTGAAGATGATGTGTGCGGTAGTACTTGGAAGTGCTCTTATATATTTTTTTGTATTGATAGTTGTCGGTTTAAAGCCGAAAGAGTTATTGGGAGTTGCTAGTGAGCAGTGAGTATATTAATGGTATGCACTCGGTAAAGACAGTGTTGCAAATGGACGGTGCTTCAGTAAAAAAAATTCTTCTTAATAAAAAAAAGATTGGGAGGATGGTCGACTCAATTGTTTCTGTTGCTAAAAAGTCAGGGGTTTCATGTGAGTATGTAGATTGTGAGCAGCTGGATAAAATCTGTCCAGAATCAAATCATCAGGGGGTGGTCGCTGTTGTTAGTAGTGTAGCCGTTGGTAGTGAGGCCGATCTGTTAACATTTGTCAGAAGTGCCAAGAGACCTCCTTTTCTGCTTTTTTTGGATGGGGTTCAGGATCCGCATAATCTTGGAGCTTGTTTGCGTAGTGCCAATGCTGCTGGTGTTGATGGGGTGGTTGTTCCCAAAGATAACGCAACCGGGCTTACTCCGGTAGTGCATAAGGTTTCTACCGGAGCATCAAGAGTGACTCCTTTTTATCAGGTGACTAATTTTGCCAGAGCAATTAAAAGTTTGAAGGAGGAGGGGGTATGGTTTATAGGTGCTGCAGGAGAGTCTGAGCAGAACTATCTTCAGGTTGATTATAAAGGTTCAGTAGCAATTGTTATGGGAAGTGAAGGGGATGGTTTGAGACGTCTTACCAGAGAACATTGCGATTTTCTGGTGAAAATTCCTATGGTAGGTCATGTTGAAAGTCTCAATGTTTCGGTGGCGACAGGGGTTATGCTTTTCGAGGCTTTGCGGCAGCGTAGTTTATAAGGAAAACTGCAGAATATTAATCAGAGTTTTTCTAAGAAAAATACTATACATAACTACTTTCATAGTAATTGCTGTATCAAATAAGAAACACCCGCAGAGGCAGCAATTGCAATAATTCCCATTATAACTCCGGTTTTAACTGCTTTTCCTGTTATCGTAGGAGCAATTTCTATCAGTTTGTCAGTTGCAATTTCTTCAGCAGTGGTTCTGGCAAAGGCCTTTGCTGTCTCTGTAGCAACCTCTTCGCTAATTTTTTTTGCAATAGCAGCTGTAGTCTCTTCGGCGGTAGATTTGGCGATTTTAATGGTCATCTCTTTAATCAGAGTGTCTGCTTCGGTTTTCGCTATGATTTTTACCTTATTACGCAGGTCATCTCCATTGATAAAATCTTCCAGACAACTACTTAACTCTTTTTGTAGAGAGTCGGTCATGGATGATTCCAGTTTATCTCCCAGATTTACTACTGTTTTTTCAACGATTGACGGAATTACTTCATTAGCAACTTTTCTGCTGGTATTGTCAGCAATCTTTTCCGATACTTCCAGTGCAGAAGCATGGGCCTTGTTTTCGGCAATGCGTTCAATTCTGGCATCTATCTCTTTCATTGCGACGCTAAGAGCATCTTCAGCAGCAATAGATGCGATTTTTTGTGATATTTTTTCTGCTGATTCTTCTGCTACCTGAGCTGCAGCTTGTTTGGCTACAGACTTTATTTGTTCCAAAGAGATATGAGGAGCTTCGCTTTTGGGAGATTGCTTTTGAACTGTTTCGGTTTCTTCTTTTGGGGTATTATCTTTGTTGCGACGATTAAGCGCATCAATTACTTTGTTTAAAACTTCCTGAGTAGTCGGTTTTGTTAAAAATCCTTTTGCGCCACTATCTCTGGCCTTTTTTCGATCTTCTTCAGTATCCTGCGATGTACACATAACTACCGGTATTTCTGCAATAGTTGGAGTTGTGCAAATTTTTCTTGTTGTTTCATAGCCATCCATATCGGGCATCATATAGTCCATAAAGATTACATCAGGCTCAGTTTTTTCTGCTACTTCAATTGCTTCAGCTCCAGAGCCAGCCATATCAACAATAATATTCCTTGTCTTAAGCAGTTTACTTAAGGCAATTCTTGCTAATCTGGAATCATCAACGACCAATGCACTAGAAATAGACATGAAACATCTCCGTATTTTACTGTCAGTAATCCTTTATCAGATACAGGCGAAAAAAGGCTTGTCTGTTATTGTTTTTTAGGTGAACTTTATCGAAAGTATATTAAAAAAAATCAACAATGGAAGTTTACGCTGTTTTTTTAGGAGGAACAACTTAGAACTGTTTTTTAGTGTATCTATAGCTAAATTGTGTGAATAGTATTTGTGTTTAAGTATTTTTTATATGAATCCGCTTGTTACGGGAGGAGCTTATCGCATATTTTTAACGCCAATCAAAATATAATCTATAATGTTTAAGTTGGTAGTTCGCAAATATAACATTGGTGAAATATCAGATGATTTTTGATATTCATCAAAATAATAAGTGGTGATCTCATGGATTTTCTGTCTGATTTTAAAAAGAGCATATTAACTATAGTTGCGGTATTGTTTTTTTTTGCAGGGGTAGCTTTTGCTGCAGATGAATATGTGCCCGGGGAAATTTTGGTTAAATATAGAAAGAAGGAAAACCAGAGAAGCAAGATGGCGATATCGCTTGTCAGGGGGGCAAAGGTATTGTATCGGTATAAGAACATTCCTGTTGAGAAATGGCAGGTAGATGATGTTGAGGCTGCAGTAAAAGAACTATCCGGAAATTCTGATATTGAATATGCGGAGCCGAATTATTTGCGATATCCTCGTTATACTCCTTCAGATAATTATTTTTCTATGCAGTGGTACTTGAATAATAACGGGGGTAACCTTAATGAAGATTATGGGGTTGAAGGTCTTGCCGGAGCAGATATGGATCTGGTTAGGGCGTGGGATATTGAGTTAGGAAATTCAGCGGTAAGAGTTGCTGTAGTTGATGACGGTGTGCAGCTTAACCATCCTGATCTTTCTGAAAATATTGTTGCGGGTTGGGATTTTGATGGTAATGACAGTAGTCCGTATCCCGGATCATCATATGATAGCCATGGGACAATGGTTGCTGGAGTTCTTGGTGCAGTGGGTGATAACGGCATTGGGGTTAGCGGAGTTGCTAATGATGTCTCTATTGTTCCTTTAAGATTCGACGGAAGTATTAGTGACGAAGTTAATGCTTTTGATTGGGCAATAGCCAATGGTGTTGATATTGTAAATTTTAGTTATGGAGGGGTGTCGACATCTAATGCTGAGAGAGATGCGGTGCAACGTCTTGAAGATGCAGGGATATTATTGGTTTGTGCGGCAGGTAATTATGATATAAATAATGATCTTATTCACGATTATCCATCAGGATATAGCAATTCCAATATAATAACTGTGGCGGCAAGCAGTATTGATGATGAGATTATCAGCTGGACGCAATTTGGCCAGATATCTGTTGATTTGGTTGCGCCTGGTGAATATATCTATACGACGGATTTAGATTCAGGATATATCCTTGTGGATGGCACATCTTTTTCTGCTCCGGCTGTTGCAGGGGTGGCTGCACTTGTTAAGTCAAGCTATCCAGATGCTGATTATTCTGAAATTAAAGGTCGTATTCTGGCTGGTGCAGAGTTGAATTCAACAGTAAAAGGTTATGCTGCAATTGCTGGAAGAGTTAATGCCTATAATGCTCTTACAGTATTGGAGGCTCCGGTAATAGTTATAAAATCCATATCATATAGTGGTGAAGATAATGGAATTCCCGATGCAGGAGAAACTGTAAATATTACTTTGGAGCTGGAAAATATATGGGCAGAAGCAGAGTCTGTAACCGCTGAGATTTCTACTGATGATCAATATGTCTCCATAGATAGAGCAGTTGTTTCTTATCCAAATATTGCTGAAGTCTCCAGTTCTGAATCGATACAGCCCTTCGTTATAAGTTTGTCTGATCAAATAACATCGAACCGAAAGATTCTTTTTGCAGTAGATATTGCAGCACAGGATTACTCAATTACCAGATATTTTATTCTGGAAACAGGAGGGAAAACCGAATCAGGAAACGTGTATAACGGTATTATTCAGCGCAATGATATGGATGATGTTCATCACTACTACATAGCTGTTCCTGATGAGGCTACAGATCTTAGAATAACAACCGATAGTCAAAGTGATATTGATCTATTTGTTAAGAAAGAGGGGTTTCCGGTATTTATATTTTATGGAGATTACTCTCCGGGTGAGGATACCCTTTTCTCTATAGGTAATAGCGGTGATGAGTCGATATTGGTGCGTAATCCTGATGAGGCTATATATCATATAGCTGTTGCCAATGCGTCATCTGCTTACAATATTGAATACGAGCTTGAGGTTTCATATTCGGTTGCTGGAGAAGGCCAGGATGAAGGAGGAAGTGGAGGTGGTGGAGGAACTGTTGGTATATTAATGCTCCTGTTTTTAAATGGTTTGTTGGTGACCAGAAAAATTTTTATATTTTGTTCTCATCCATAAACGCCACTAATTCCAGGTCATATATGTCTGAGTCTATTTGGTTTTAGTCTGCTCGTCTTGTTCTATTTATAAAATCGGAATATTGTTTTTTTGCTTTCGCAAAATCTTTTTTTAATGACTGTTTGTTGGATTTAGCAGATTCATATTTTAGTTTCTTAAGAAAATACTCTTGCTGTCTTATTGCTCCTTCTATCTTAAGTAGGGCATTAATGAAACCAATATTCTGAATTTCCCAGTTTGTATGTTTGTATTTTTTAAGGGTTATCGGTTTTGCTGCTATTGCATCTTTTGTGATTTTTTTGAAGCTTGTGATGGATTCTTTAATTAGTTGCAGGGCATAGGTTGATTCTTCATGATTAATGTCCTGAAAAGATAAATCTTCAGCATTAAGTTTCTCTTTAAATTTAGGAACAACTCTGATATTTAGCTGTTTTTGTTGTTTTACAATCAGCTCAATCGCAGTAATGGCGCTATCTAGTCTTCTGTTTTGAGATTCTTTGTCTGTGTGTTTGTAATTGCTGACAATTATTGGTTTTTGGGATGCGGCATCCTCTGTGATTTTTCTATAGCTTTCTAAAGATTCATTAATAAATTTTAAAGATTTCATTGCTCCTGAAAAAGAAAAAGCCTCTATATTTGAGTTTTGTTTTGAAGACGTGTTGTGTTTAAAGTTTTTTTGATCAGCGGATGCAAAATTGCTGATAATAAACAGCAATATTAAAACACTAAATTTTTTCATGAAACTATCCTTGCTTGCGATTTTAAAAATAACTTGTTCTCTTTTGAAAATAGAGCTAAACTTCAAATAAGTAATCATTTGTTTATTTATTTGGAGGTTCGGTTTGGGTAGACTACCACGAAAAAAACAGGATATCGATAATGCAGCGATAGAGCTTTTTGCAACCAAAGGTTTGGCTAAAACATCAATAAGGGATGTTTCCGCGAAGGCGGGCGTAACCGAGGGGGCTCTTTACCGGCATTACAAAAGCAAAAATCAGATGGCGTGGGAGCTTTACTGTAAAGAGGTGCACAGCTTTTCGCAGGGTTTGAAGGAGCTGATTAAACAGGATGTCGAGCCGGCTGAAAAACTTAGTCGATGCATTGAATATCTCTATAAATATTATGATGAAAATCCGATACGCTTTTCGTTTATTCTTCTGACGCAACATGGTTTTCCTGAAGAGCAGTTGCTTGATGAAGAAAATAATCCTAATGATATTGTGATAAGAGAGGTAAGTTCACTATTTATAAATGTCAGCATTTCCGACCATAAGGTTTTGGCGGCAATGCTTATGGGCGCGATACTGCAGCCGATAATAATGCACCGCTATGGCAGGATTGAAAAGTCTGTTACTGCATATATTGAGGATGTGGCATCGATTTGCAGGAAAATGATAACCACATGAGGAAATACCATGCAATTTTCTAAAGAAGAGTTAATGCAGATAAAGAGCGGCAGGTCATATTTTATGGCAATGGCTGTTGCTTATTGTTTGGGGACATTTAACGACAACTTTTATAAACAGGCAGCGGGATTGATCGCTGTTGATTTGGGTGAAGAGCAGCTGCAAGGTGTGGCAATAATTTTGCTGGCACTGCCGTTTGTGCTCTTTTCTGCCTATGCCGGTTGGTTTGCGGATCGCTTTCCTAAGCGCAATATTGTTATCTTTTCCAAGGCATTAGAGTTGCTGGCGATGCTGGTCGGGGCCTATGGAATTATTACTGTTAACTGGTACTGCATAATGGCTATGGTGTTTATTATGGGGTTGCAGTCAACAATCTTCAGTCCGGCACTGAATGGCTCGATACCGGAGTTGTATCCGGAAAAATATGTTATGCAGGCAAATTCATATTTGAAGTTGGCGACAACGGTTTCAGTGTTGCTGGCTATGTCGATTGCAGGAACGGTTCTTGATTGCAGATGGTTTGGCGATTCTGCTGAATCAGGCTATTACCTCGTTGCTATAACTGCTGTTGTGGCAGCATTGATTGGGGTTGTTGCCAGTCTTGGATCTGCAAAGGCGGATTCCCCCAAAACCAAAAACCGATTTCCTTGGGAAGGGCCATGGGGTTCTGTGCTCGATATAATCTATTTCAAAAAAGACAAACTTCTCTTTAGGGCGTTTTTATGCAGTATGTTTATCTACGGAGTTTCTGTAACTGTAATAACCTCTATTAATGCCCTTGGTAAAACGCTTGGTTTAAGTAAAACCCTAACCGGTCTATTGACAGCGGCAATTATGTTGGGGATTCCCTTGGGCGCATTTATTGCCAATAAACTTTCGGAAAGAGTCAGTTGGCAGAGATATATCCTCAAGGCGGCATTTGTAATGGGGGTGTTGCTGTTGCTTTCCGGTTTGCTTATAGATGCCGGTCAAAAAGGGGCGGAGCAACTCTATCTTCTTATTCCGCTGTTTTTGTTTACCGGTGTGGCGGGTGGAGTGTTTCTTATTCCTGTGACCAGTTTTATTCAGATACGGCCGGCCGCAGATGAAAAAGGGCGTGCGTTGGCAACACAGAATTTTCTGGATTTTATCGGCGTAATCATCGGTGGCGGCATTTATTTTCTGATTAGCGAAAGAGTATCGGCGTTAACTGTATTGATGATATTCGGTGGCATTGCTGTAGCTTTTTCACTGTTAATGAACTTTAAAGGAGCAGGGCAATGATAGAGAAGGTGTTTTTGATAATTGTAAAG
>QZLD01000049.1 GCA_004796385.1 Gammaproteobacteria bacterium
AAAACTTTCCACCTGATCTTTTGAAAAAATATGAAATACTGTTGATAGGTAAATCAAATCCAGAGAGCTGTCATCAAAATCCGTCTTTTTTGTGATGTCCCCGACAAAAACCTCAATATTAGTATCTTTAAACTCTTTCTGAAGTATCTCTATTTGTCCCCTATCAACATCGCACGCATAAGCTCTTCCTAATTCCCCAACAAGATTCGCAAACTTTTTTGACATATAACCACTGCCACAACCAGCATCCAGAATTGCCTGTCCAGAAGAAATGTTCAATGTTTGCAAAATAAGATTATCGTTCAATAACCCTTCTGAAAATTTACGCATAATATTTATCTCCACAGTCATAACCGATGGTTCGCATTCTTTATGCCTACTCATATTGTTCTGGTCTAATAGAACAATATGAGAGAAATTATAAAAAAATCTTATAGAGGCGAATATGAAAAAAGAGCAGTAAAAGTGTATCCGCATAAGTTTAAAAAAGAAACGGTTGGATTGGTTAAAGAGCATGGAAACGAGGGAATGAGCTATCCTAATTGTCAGCAGCGGTGTTGAGTCGTTTGGCAAGGAAGCTTATCATTCCCTGTGCGACTCGCCTTGCTATGAACAATTAACACCGCGAATAATAATTTCGCTAATAGTTAAGATTAAGCTCTTTTATCTTTCTGGTAAGGGTATTGCGCCCCCAACCAAGAAGTTCCGATGCTTCTTTCTTTTTACCGCCGTTAAAACGCAAGGTGGTTTCTATTAATATTTTCTCGAATTTAGGCTGTAATTCCGAGAGGATGTCCGACTCATTTGCCTGCAATTTTGCCGTTAGCCATTTTGCCAATTCGCTCTCCCAACCGTTATCACCACTTTTAAATACAGTTTCATTTTCTTTTAGCTCCGGCGGCAGATCCGACATTATTACTTCTTTGCCGGACGACATTACTGATAACCAGCGACAGACATTTTCCAGCTGCCGAACATTTCCTGGCCAACTGTAATTACAAAGAAAATCGGATACATCTTTGGAGAGGCTCTTTATCTCTGTGCCAAGCTCTTCTGCAACCGCTTTCAGAAAATGCCCGGCAAGGGTGGGAATATCCTCTTTACGCTGATTAAGCGGTGGCAGATGAATTCTTATTACATTTAATCTATGAAACAGGTCTTCCCGAAACTGATTTTTCTTAACGAGTTCGGCAATGTCCTGGTGGGTTGCTGCTACGATTCTAACATCTACCTTAATCGGGGTATGGCCTCCGATGCGGTAAAATTCGCCATCCTGCAGCACTCTTAAAAGACGTGTTTGCAGATCATGAGGCATATCGCCAATCTCATCCAGAAACAGGGTGCCGCCATCGGCTTGTTCAAAGCGGCCTTTGCGTTGTGACTGGGCACCAGTGAATGAGCCTTTTTCGTGACCGAAAAGTTCGGATTCTAAGAGGTCGCGTGGAATCGCTGCCATATTTATTGCTATAAATGGCATTTCAGCTCTGGGACTGTGCTTATGCAATGCCTTGGCAACTAACTCTTTTCCGGTTCCGGATTGTCCGTTAATCAGAACATTTATGTTCGATCTGGATAGCCTGCCGATTATCTTGAAAACCTCCTGCATGGACGGGGCTTCACCAATTATTGAGGCATCAATTACCGGTTTGGCATCAGGATTTTTTCTTCTCTTAGATTGCCTGGAGTGCTCGCAGGCACGGTTTGCCAGCTCTACTGCTTCATCTATATCAAAAGGTTTTGGCAGATATTCAAAGGCACCGCTCTCATAGGCGGAAACTGCTGCCTCAAGATCGGAGTGCGCTGTTATAACAATTATAGGAATTTCCGGGTGGTATTGATGAATCTTACCAATCAGAGTCATGCCATCTACTCCGGGCATTCTTACATCTGTAACTATCGCATCCGGTTGTGATTTGGTAAGTTCATTTACAATATTGTTGCCGTTCTCAAATGACTTTACCTGCATTCCCGCATTGGTAAAAGATTTTTCCAGAACCCAGCGAATTGAGCGATCATCATCAATTACCCAAATAGAGTATGCTGATTCATGGCCTCTTTTTTCTGCGCTGCTTTCTGATGATAAATATTCGGCCTTCATTAGTAGTCCTCCAACGGCAGAAATATTGAAAATACAGTTTCGCCGTCAACTTCATTGCATTCTATAATGCCTTTGTGCTGGTAAATTATGGATTGGGCAATCGATAACCCTAATCCGGTACCATTCTCTTTTGTGGTTATTGTTGGCAGAAAGAGATTTTCCTTGATATCTTCCGCAATTCCGGGGCCGTTATCCTGAATATCTATTTTCATTGCCAATTTATGCTTTACATTACCGATAATTACCTGGCGCACCACTCTGGTGCGGAATATGATTCTACCGTTACTGTTCAGCGCTTCCAGCGCATTTCGTACAATATTGAGTATTGCTTGAATAAGCTGATCGGCATAGGCGTTAACCGGAGGAATGCTTGGGTCGTAATCATCTTTTATTTCTATTCCGTTAAGTCCTTCGGCAATACAGAGTTGCCTCACCCTTTCCAATAACTGATGGATATTGATCTCAATCTTTTCGTGGGCAATCTTTGAATCTCCCAGAATCCTTGATACCAGCTCTTTTAGCCGATCGGCTTCACTTATTATAATGCGTGTATATTCTCTAAGATCAGGATCGTCCAACTCCTTTTCCAAAAGTTGTGCTGCACCACGCAAACCCCCAAGCGGATTTCTCACCTCATGAGCCAGGTTTTTCACCATCTTGTGCATTGCGCTGCTCTGTGCATGATTTATCTCATCACGGGTAATTCGTAAATGGTGATCCACCTGATTCAGCTCCAATAAAATACCTTCGCCAGGTAAAAATCCAACCGTATAGTCGCTGGTAACATTCCTGCCGGTAACAAACTCAAGCTCTTTACTCCTTGCAGTAAAACTGCTCTTGTCTGTGGCAGCACTTTCTATTGCAGTTATCATCTCCTGACCATTTTTGATTATGGTCGATAAAGGAATACCACATAGCTGCTTTTCACTAAGACCTATTAGAAATTCTGCAGCATTATTCATACAGGCAACTTTCAGATTATCATCTATGACGATAACCGCCGTATTAAGATAGTTAAAATGCTCTTTTTCCAGTGATTCTGTAATCATTATCCGCTCTGTTATATTTGTATCCGGCCCTTAATATGTTTCTTTTTGCAATATTGATACCACTTGCCAGATATTGCTCCTGATAGAAAAAACTCTTAAATATTATTGTCATTTAATAGTTATTTTCTCTTTTTGATCTTGATGGCAATCGACTGTAGTCCAAAATATAGCACAGCTTGCACCATTGTGGTGCATTAAGCTTTGCGAGCTTTGGAAATGTTCTAAAAAAGTAAAATCTGGATTATGCTTTTGATTTGCAGCATAATTATGCTTATATCAAAAACAAGGAAGGAATAAAAATGAAAACAATAGCCTCTGTAATCTTTCTTTTTTTACCGCTCTGCTCTTTTTCAGCTGTATATAAATGGACAGATAAAAATGGAAAGATTCACTATTCGGATACTCCCCGCGATACCCAGTCTAAGGAAATTGAATTGCCTGAAGCAAGCTCATATACACCGCCACCCAGCTACAATACCGGTATAAATGAAGAAAAAACTAAGGAAGAACAAAAAAAAGAAGTTAAATATCAGGAGATAAAAATTTCTTCTCCGGAAAATGACCAGGCAGTTCACAGCGCTCCCGGCAGTGTTACTATAAATGTTTCTGTAACACCTGCACTTCAAAGTAGCCATAAAGTTGTTATATATATTGATGGCAAAAAGCTCTCTGAAGGAGGCTCTGCATCAGCAACAATACAAAATGTTGATCGAGGAACTCATACTGTTAAAGCTGAAATTGTCGATGAATCAGGTAAAAAATTAATTTCATCCAAATCATCCACTTTCCACCTTATTCGACCTGTGGTTAGAAACTGATTTTTGCTATAGCAATTAATAAAAAAAGAAGCGCCAATAAAAAGACCGGGCAATGCCCGGCCTTTTTGATTACCCCTGAAATATCAGGTTTTAGCAGCTGTAGTACATATCGAATTCAACCGGATGGGTTGTCATTCTCAATCTGGTAACTTCTTCGTTTTTAAGCTCTATATAAGCGTCGATAAGATCATCAGTGAATACTCCACCGACTTTCAGGAATTCACGGTCTTGATCAAGCGCTTCCAACGCCTCATCGAATGAGTAGCAAACCTGAGGTATCTCTTTCTCTTCTTCCGGAGGAAGGTCATACAGGTCTTTATCCATTGGCTCGCCCGGGTGGATCTTGTTTTGAATACCGTCAAGGCCAGCCATCATCATGGCTGCAAATGCAAGATATGGGTTTGCAGTTGAATCCGGGAATCTTACTTCGATTCTCTTGCCTTTAGGGTTGGCGATGTATGGAATACGAATAGATGCAGATCTGTTTCTGGCAGAATATGCCAGCATAACAGGGGCTTCAAAACCAGGAACAAGACGCTTGTAGCTGTTTGTTGAAGAGTTTGTGAATGCATTCAGTGCTTTGGCGTGCTTAATGATACCACCAATGTAGTAAAGAGCAGTTTCAGATAGCCCTGCAACCTCATCACCGGCAAAAATGTTTTCGCCATCTTTTGATAGAGATTGATGAACGTGCATTCCGCTACCGTTGTCGCCAACAAGAGGCTTAGGCATGAATGTAGCAGTTTTGCCATATGCCTGTGCAACATTCTGTACAACATATTTGAGCTTCTGTACTTCGTCTGCCTTTTTAACCATGGTGTTGAATTTTACACCGATTTCACATTGACCTGCTGTTGCAACCTCATGGTGATGAACCTCTACAGGAACCCCCATTTCTTCCAGTGCAAGACACATTGAAGCACGAATATCATGCAGTGAGTCTACCGGAGGAACCGGGAAGTAGCCACCTTTAACTCCTGGTCTGTGACCAAAGTTGCCATCTTCATAGGCTTTCTCTGAGTTCCACTCTGCTTCAGATGAGTCGACTTTGTAGAATACGCCGCTCATGTCAGCTCCCCAGCGAACGTCGTCAAGGATAAAGAATTCATTTTCAGGGCCCATGAAAGCAGTATCGGCAATGCCTGTGGATTTCAGATAGGCCTCTGCTCTTTTAGCAATAGAACGAGGGTCTCTTTCGTAGCCTTGGCCAGTAGAAGGCTCAACGATGTCACAGGTAATATTGATAGTTGCATCGTCAAAGAATGGGTCAAGTGTAGCTGTTGAAGGATCAGGCATAAGGATCATGTCTGACTCGTTGATGCCTTTCCAGCCTTCAATGGAAGAGCCATCAAACATTTTTCCTGACTCAAACATCTCTTCGTCACATTCGCTTACAGGAAGAGTTACATGTTGCTCCTTGCCTTTGGTATCGGTAAATCTAAGATCAATAAAGGCAACGTCATTATCTTGTATCATTTTAAAAACTTGTTCAGCAGACATAATTATTCCTCTTTTTGTCTCGTTGAAAAAATCAATTTCAGGAAATTTGCTGACCATGTCCCACTATGCTGCAAGAAGTAGTGTGACAGGAGCAATTAAAGCATCTCCGGAATTATGCGCTTCTTTATAGCAGAATACATGCCACAGGTAAATTTATATTGAAAAATAACCCCTTATAAAAAAAAGCAGTGCTACGCTATCAAATAACGCACCATTGTAATGCAATT
>QZLD01000319.1 GCA_004796385.1 Gammaproteobacteria bacterium
CAGGAAGAGGTAAAAGATAGTAAAGAAGAGCAGGCAGTTGTAGCCGAAAGCGAAATTGTAGAACAGGCCTCAAAGATTGAAGAGAGTAAATCTGTTGAGCAGGTGGAGGTTAAAGCAGAGCAGTCTGATCAGGTTGCAACAGTTGATGCAGTAGTAGATGAAAGAGACGAAAAGTCCGCGAATAAAAAGAAAAAGAAGGCCGAAAAGAAAGGTAAAAAAGGTGGAAAGGCTACATTCTTTGATGACATGTATGAAGAAGAGGGGCATAAAAAACCGAAAAAGGCCAAGGCTGCAGGTTTTGATGATTCCAGCCGTGACGGTAGAAGAAGAAAGAAAGGTGGTAAAGATAAACCTGCCCAAATAAAGTCATCTCTGACCCAGAGTTTTGAAAAGCCGACAGCACCGGTTATTCATGATGTATCTATTGGTGAGACTGTGACCGTTTCTGAGCTTGCCAAAAAAATGAGTGTAAAGGCTGGCGAGCTTATAAAAGAGCTGATGAAGCTTGGCACTATGGCTACTATTAATCAGGTTCTTGACCAGGATACAGCAGTGCTTCTTGTGGAAGAGATGGGACATAAGGTTGTATTGGAGAGCGAGACAGCAGTAGAAGATGATGTTATAAGGGAGTCTCTTGTTGGTGGTGAAGAGGTGTCAAGACCTCCTGTGGTAACGGTAATGGGGCATGTTGATCACGGTAAGACATCACTGCTCGATTATATTAGAAGTTCGCGGGTAACTTCCGGTGAGGCCGGTGGTATTACTCAGCATATTGGCGCATATCATGTTGAGACAGAAAAAGGCATCGTCTCATTTATTGATACTCCGGGACACGCAGCGTTTACAGCTATGCGTTCCAGGGGGGCGAGTGTTACCGATATTGTGATTCTTGTTGTCGCCGCTGATGATGGTGTTATGCCACAAACTATTGAGGCGATACAGCACGCTAAGGCGGCTGGAGTTCCTGTCATAGTAGCAGTAAACAAAATTGATAAGCCTGAGGCTGATCCTGACAGGGTTAAGCAGGAGCTTTCCAATTACGAGATCATCCCGGAAGATTGGGGTGGTGAGAACATGTTTGTGCAGGTTTCCGCAAAAACCGGAGAGGGAATAGATTCGCTATTGGATGCAATTCTTCTGCAATCGGAAATTATGGAACTTACAGCTATGAAGGGTGTTTCGGCCAGTGGTATTGTGCTTGAGGCAAGTCTGGACAAAGGACGTGGCCCGGTAGCAACCATACTTGTTAAAAACGGTGAACTGGCTAAGGGTGATATTATTCTTTGTGGCAGAGAATTCGGCAGAGTAAGGGCATTGCTTGATGAAAACGGCAAAGATACTGGTTTTATCGGGCCATCAATGCCTGCCGAGGTTTTAGGGCTGTCAGGAGTGCCTGTTGCTGGTGATGATGTAATGGTATTGCCTGATGAGAAGAAAGCTCGTGAAATATCAGATATGCGTCAGGTTAAATATCGTGATAACAAGATCGCCAAGCAGAAAGCGGCCAAACTGGAAGAACTGTTTTCAAAAATGGGTGATGGCGAAAAGGTTGTCCTTAATGTCTTTATTAAGGCCGATGTTCAGGGTAGTGCCGAAGCATTGCAAGAGTCACTTACAAAGTTATCAAACGATGAGTTTACAGTTAGAGTTGTTGCTGCAAATGTCGGAGGAATTAGTGAGTCTGATGTTCATCTGGCGATAGCATCCGAGGCAATTTTGGTTGGTTTCAATGTTCGTGCCGATGCTACCGGTAGAAGACTGATTGAAAGTGAAGATGTCGATGTCAGATATTACAGCGTAATCTACGATGTGATTGATGATGTGAAGAAGGCGCTTTCGGGAATGCTTTCTCCAGAGATGAAAGAGCAGATTATCGGGTTAGCAGAGGTTCGTGATGTATTCAGATCTTCTGCAATCGGAGCGATTGCCGGATGTCTTGTGATCGAAGGTACAGTTAAGCGTAACAATCCTATTAGGGTGTTGCGTGACAATGTGGTTATATATGAAGGCGAGCTTGAATCATTAAGAAGGTTTAAAGACGATGTTAATGATGTCAGGTCCGGAACAGAGTGCGGTATCGGTGTTAAAAACTACAATGACGTCAAGATCGGAGACCAAATAGAGTGCTTCGAGAATTACGAAGTTGCCAGAGAGGTATAGTCTTTAATGGCAAGAGATTATCCGCGTAGTCGCAGAGTTGCCGATCAGCTGCAACGGGATCTGTCCGATCTTATCCGTAATGAGGTAAAAGATCCGCGTTTAGGGATGATAACTGTATCTGAAGTTATTGTCTCCAAAGATTTGGCGTATGCCAAAGTCTACATATCTGAGCTTGGTGCAGACATTGAAAAAAACAGAGAGTCTGTTGATATTTTAAATGGTGCAGCCGGTTTTTTACGTAGAGAGCTGGGGTTCAGGTTGAGATTGCGTCTTACTCCGGCATTGACCTTTGTCCATGATGACTCTTTTGAAAAGGCATCTGCTCTTGATGGTTTGATTAGTCAGGCTTTGGCTTCCGACTGTGTGGAAGATACAGAAGAATAACGTTTCATGGGAAGACGCAATAGAAAGGGTAGGGATATTACCGGAATTTTTCTGCTTGATAAACCATCCGGAATCACTTCCAATAAAGCACTGCAAGTAGTCAAATATCTTTTTCAGGCAAAAAAAGCCGGGCATACCGGTAGCCTTGATCCGCTGGCAACTGGTGTGTTGCCAATCTGTCTTGGTGAAGCAACCAAGGTCTCATCATACCTTTTAGATTCGGATAAAGAATATTTCGTAACTTGTCGTCTGGGTATAAAAACAGATACTGCAGATATTGACGGAGAAATAATTAAAGAGAAGCCTGTACCGGAAACAGATGAAAAAATACTTAGTGACGTTATCGTTAGATTTACGGGCGATATTAAACAGATCCCTCCAATGTATTCGGCATTGAAAAAGGATGGAAAAAAGCTCTGTGATTTGGCTCGCAAGGGTATAGAGGTAGAGCGAGCAGCGCGTCCGGTTACAATAAAAAAAATAGATGGAATGAGTCGAGAGGGAGATAACCTTAGCTTCACCGTAAGTTGTTCTAAGGGTACCTATGTTCGGTCGCTGGTAGAAGATATCGCGGAATTTATTGGCACTGTGGCTCATGTAACTGTATTGCGGAGGATAGGAGCAGGAGGCTTCTCGATTACCGATCTTTACACACTGGAACAATTGCGGGAACAGCATGAGCAAGGAGGCTTTGACGCAATTGATAAATATCTTTTGCCGGCTGACCATGTAATTCAGGATTGGCCGTACCTTAATCTGAATGCAGAGATGAGTAAAGGCTTTGTGAATGGTTTGTCTGTCCCAATGCCTCCGTTTATTCTGGAAGGCCTTGTTCGGGTTTATGATGAAAACAGAGAATTTATCGGCATAGGCGAAAAAGATCGCAATGGTGATATAAAACCTAAAAGGGTAATTCAAAAGAGCGAATAATAACCGGTCATAAAAATGATTGAGAGCGCTCCAGTCTTTTCTGTCTGTTCTAATCAGCTGTTTTTCCAGTTCTCCGATGTTCCTTCGCAATTATCATTTATATAGTGTTTAGATACAGATTTTGAAGAAAGATATATGCAGCCGTCTCCAGCTTGAGACTCTTTCGGTATAGCGTATATCTGATAGCTATCTATAGTTGCTGTAAGCAATATATCGTATTTTTTAAGGTGAGTTTGTGATGGGTATATATCATTAACGGGAACACGCTTTTCATCATCTTTGCAATCGCTTTCACATGCTTTTATGTACGAGTTATTTGAATCATAGTAGCGTTGCATGCTTAACGATACAGCCTGAACTGTAGCGTAGGCATCTTTGCGGTGAGTGCTTATAACATATTTTGTATAACCCGGATATGCAATTGCGGCCAGAATAGCAACTATTGCCACAGTAACCATAAGTTCTATTAAAGAAAAGCCGGCTGCCTTTTTGTTTGTGTATTTCATTGTAGTCCTGATGCTTTTGGATATTATAAGAAGTGGCGGTTATTTTTATGATCTACCATAAAGAATAACCGCGATAAGGGTTTTTATCAGTAAGAAAATGCCAATTAATAAGATAAAGTAATCGGAATTTTCATAACTCTTATAGTTGTCTCCACGAGCTTCTATAAGGGGTAAACGTGCCAACGTTTTTCTCAACAACAGCTTCAAGATCTCCTTTTGAGCCTCCCATTATTTTTAGTTCATTTGTAGATCCCTCAATTTTAAGTATTGTGGGTTCACTCATAAAGCTGCTACTGGCACTTCCATCTGATTCTACAGGCATGATTCCGGATATGGATATTCCGTCATCGCTGGGATCAAGAGATATACCGCTATTTGATAGTGAGATCAGATCCGCCGTAGTTACTTTTCCATCTCCGGAAATATCGAAAGTACCGGCATCGCTACCGGTTGTGCCTAATCTTGCTCCGGTTGCAGGGTCAAGTTCCATTAGCCAGCTTTCAGATTTAACCTGGCAAGCACCAGTATTGTTGTTTTTAGGGATTATGGTTGTGAAAATTATTCGTCCGTTAGAGTAGTAAAGATCACTCTCTTTATATACAGGGTTTGTAATTACTCTTTCTGCAACCGCATAGTTGGAATCGGAGCCTGGCGATTTTAGTTTTATATATCATCCTCTTTTGTTGGTAAGGGAGCCTGAAGAGCTGTCAATATATTCTACTGGGTTTGCGGTTGTTTTTCTTAATTTGTAACTTTGACCGTTTACTGTGGCTACTCCTTCGGCAGATATGGACTGTTCAACAAGATC
>QZLD01000152.1 GCA_004796385.1 Gammaproteobacteria bacterium
CCGGGGGTCGCGGGTTCGAGTCCCGTCCGCTCCGCCAACCATTCGAAAGAAGGCACCGAATAGGTGCCTTTTTTTTTACTTGCAGTAGAGCTTTTCCTAAAAAGATAAAAATGGAATTGCGAATAGAGATAAATTTAGTATTATGTTGCAGATTATATAGTGCTTTGCTCTGAGTTAAAAAATTGAGTTGGCCTATATTGAGTAAAGAAAGATTGGTGAAAAGTAAGAAGCGACTTAATTGTTCTTTTGCTGAAAGATCAATTATTATTGAATCTACTTTGTAACTATATAACGATACTAATCATGAAATATACAGGAAGAATATTTTAAAATGTCATTACAAGCTATAAGAGAAAAAACCAGTGGCTGGGTGCTGTATGCAATTGTAATTATGATCTGTGTTCCATTTGCAATATTCGGTTTGGGCAAGTATGCCGGCAATAAGTCGGAATCGGTTATTGCTACAGTAAATGGAAAAGAGATTAAAAACACCTATTTTAAAAATGTATATGGTGTTAATAAGCAGAAGGTGAATTTTGAGTCTGATGAAGAAAAATTGGCCGACAAAAAGAGAATTCTTACCGAAGTAGTTATTAAAGGGCAGGCAGTGAGAGGCTGGATTGAAAACAATAACTTTGTAGTGTCATCAAACTTGGCTATGTACTCTTTAAAAAAGAGCCCTTATTACACTGATAAAAATGGTGATTTTGACCCGGATCTTTTGGATAGCAGAATTAAGCTGGCGGATAGCACTTATGCTCAGTTTTTGGCGGGTGAGGCTAATAGAATAAAATTGACTTTCCCTATTCAAAATGGTCTGAATGGATCAGCTTTTGCAACTGAAAAAGAGGCTGAATATTTGTTAAAGCTGGTAAATCAAAAGAGAAAATATTCGTATAAAAAAATCAGAGTTAGTGATTTTAAAGATAAAGCCATAGTCACTGAAGAGGAAATAAAAAAATATTATGAAAATAATAGCAGTGATTATTTGGGTGAGGATAAAGTTAAATTGACATATATTGAGATATCTCCGGAAACAGTGGCTTCAAAACTTGATGTCACAGATGATAAGTTGCTGGCTCACTATAAAAGCAATATTGCAAGATTTACAACGGAAGAGAAAAGAAAGGTCAGTCAGATCTTTATTCCGGTCAACAAAACACAGACGATAGAAAAAGCTAAAGAGAAGGCTGCCGAGGTATTGCAGAAGTTAAAGGATGGTGAGAGTTTTGTAACACTTGCAAAAGATTATTCTGCAGATAAAAAAACAGCGGATAATGGTGGTGATCGTGGTTATGTTGCCAAAGATGATAAGCGTATAAATAAAACTTTACATAAAGCTGTTTTTTCTATTGAGAAGATTGGGCAAGTTTCACCGATTACAGAAGTTGCTGGTAAAGGTGTATATATTCTTAAAATGACAGATTTGGTAGCCGGGGTTGTAAAAGAATATCCAGTGGTTAAACCGATAATTAAAGCAGAGTTAAGTAATAAGGCGTTTAGGCAGTATATTCTGAGTAATAAAAATGAAATTATGAATGATGCTGCTGATGACGAGTCTGATAATTTTGCTAAAGTGACAGAATTAACCGGAGTCAAGGCAAAAGATACCGGGGTGCTGATAAAAAGTTCAGGACACGGGTTATTTAAGTTTTCTGATGTTAAGAAAGCAGCTTTTACAGAGGATGTTCTTTTATCAGGGCGTAACAGTGAATTAATAGAGGTTAATAATGGTGGCAAGTATTACTTGGTAAGAATCAAAGAGCATAAAAAACCTGAGTTAAAGCCATTTGCGGAAGTTAAAGATTCCATTGCCGAGTTACTGAAAAATAAGAAAGCTAAAGAATTAACCAAATTGGCAGCAGAAAATATTAAGAAAGATATTGCTGATAATAAATTAGAAATTTTGGAATCAGGTTTTAAGAATGTTGATTTTGTTGTTAGTAGGGTTAGGGTTCCAGAACCTTCAGCTGTAGTTTTAGATGAGGTTTTTACTTTACCAGCTCCAGATAAAGGAAAGAACTCTGTGGGAATTGTTAAAGTTGATTCTGGTGATTGTTATGTTGTGGTGCTAAATGGGGTTAAGGAATTTACCGCTGAAGAGATTAAAGCTAATAAAGGGCAATTAGTCTCAAAAATAAGCCAGATCATAGAAAGTAATGTTGATAGATATAAGTATGGTTTTGCAGATTCTTTGTATAAATCTGCAGAGGTTGAGATAAATGAAGAACTTTTGAAGAAGGAGAAGTAGTTTATCTCAAAATTAGACAAACAGACCTGTGTTTAATAGCACAGGTTTTTCTTTGCAAAAGAAAATAAATCAAATTAGTTTATGTTGTCAGTTGCGTAATGATGTTGTGCAAAATCGCATAACAATTTGTGATTGATATTAATTAAATCAGACTAAAAATGACCGGAGGTATTTTTCATGGGTCTGAAAATTGTGGTTACAGTTAAACAGGTTCCGGATACGCATAATGTATCCGGTGATGCAATGAAGCCGGATGGAACTGTTAATAGAGGGATTCTTCCTGCTATTTTCAACCCGGAAGATCTCAACGCACTGGAAGAAGCTATCTCAACAAAAGAGAAGGTCGGTGGTACGGTTACAGCTATTTCCATGGGGCCTCAAAAGGCTGTTGAAGTTCTTAAAGAGTGTCTATACAGAGGTGCGGATGATGCCATCCTTATTTCTGACAGAAAGTTTGCCGGAGCTGATACTCTGGCAACGTCATATGCTCTTAAATGCGCTATTGAAAAGATCGGTAATACAGATCTGATTATATGCGGACGTCAGGCGATTGACGGAGATACTGCTCAGGTAGGACCTCAGATTGCAGAGAAAATGGGCATTAATCAGATAACCTGCGTATCGGAAATTGTAGAAGTTACAGATGAAACAATTACTGCCAAAAGATCTATTGAGGGTGGTTATGAAATCGTCAGGTCAAAGTATCCGGTTCTGCTTACTGTAACGGATGAGATCAATGAGCCAAGATGCGCTACGGTTAAAAAATCTATCGCTTATAAAAATATCGAGTGCAAACAGTGTGATTTTTCAGCATACAGTGAGCCGGAAAATGGCAAGGTTGTTCCTTTTGTAAAAGAGTGGAATACCGAGGTTATCGACGCCGATGTAAATATGTGCGGACTTGCGGGATCACCAACCAAGGTTAAGGCGATTCATAGTGTTGTACTTGCAGCAAGTGAAGCCAAGGATATTGAGTGTTCGTCTGAAGGCTTGAAGGCTCTTATTGATGAGCTTACTGATGAATATATTATCGGCTAGGAGATTGTAATGAGTAACGATAAGAGTGTAATGGTATTTATTGAGCAGCACGATAAGAAGATTTCTGCGGTAAGTTATGAGTTGGTTTGCGAAGCACGCAGACTTGCCGACAAACTGGGTGTAGCGGTTGAAGGTGTTGCAGTTGGTCATGATTTGGATCAGGAACTGGTTGATCTGGGGCAGTATGGTTGTGACAAGGTTTATTATGTTGACGACATCAAACTTGAGCAATTTAACTCAGTGCCGTATTCACGGGTAATTGCGGATGTAATTACAGATGTAGAGCCGCAGATCGTTCTGTTTGGAGCAACTACAACCGGAAGAGATATTGCTCCAAGGATTGCTTCCGAGCTTTCCTGTGGTTTGACGGCAGACTGCACGGAACTTGAGATCGGTGATCATAAGATAAAAGATACAGTCTACGAAAACACCCTGCTTCAAAACAGACCCGCATTTGGTGGTAACATTGTGGCTACTATTGTTTCGCCGGAAAGTTCACCGATTATGTCTACAGTGCGTGAAGGTGTAATGAAGTTGGCGGATCTTCAGGAAGGGCGTAAGGCAGAGGTTGAGGTGCGTAAGAGCACAGCTACCAATAAAGACTTTATGTCGGAGATACTTGAATCTGTAAGAATTGAGAAAGATATCGATCTGGCTGCTGAAAAGATTATTGTTACGGCCGGTATGGGCGCATGTAATGAAGAGTCACTTGC
>QZLD01000150.1 GCA_004796385.1 Gammaproteobacteria bacterium
CTCATTATCTCCGATCAGGGGCGAGAACTGCTAAAACAAGAGCTGGGTCTGGATCTTATCGGCGTCGAAAATCGTAATGATTACTTTTGTGATTTTATGGGTTTTGAGAGTGGCTGCCTCTATCTACTTAACAACAATAGTTGGCAGAGTGTAGTTGCCTCCGGTTCCGGAGCGCCGGATAAAATGGTTATCGCTCCCTGTTCTATGGCGACACTGGCGAAGGTTGCTGCCGGAATAGCCGATAATCTTATTGCACGGGCGGCAGATGTTGTTCTTAAAGAACGGGGCAAACTTATTCTGGTGCCGCGTGAGACTCCGCTATCTACTGTGCATCTGGAAAATATGTTGCGGATCAGTAGAGCCGGAGGCGTAATTCTGCCGCCGACCGCAGGGTTCTATAACGATCCCGAAACCATAGAAGATATGGTCGATTTTGTTATAGCCCGCATCTTTAAACAGCTGGGTTTAAATAACGATTTTTGCGGTATCTGGGGTGAAGAGTGAACCTATATCAGCTTGTTGTCTATATTCCGGAAACCCATCTTGAGGCAGTAAAAACTGCCATCTTTAACGCAGGTGGTGGTAGGTATCAAAATTACGATATGTGTTGCTGGCAAACCTGTGGTTCTGGGCAATTCCGTCCGCTTGACGGAAGCAAGCCATTTATCGGCGAGACAGAAAAACTAGAGCAGGTAACAGAGTGGCGGGTAGAGATGATCTGCAAAGAAGAGTTGCTGGAAGATGTAATCGCAGCACTTAAAGAGAGTCACCCGTACGAAGAACCGGCGTTTAGTTATTGGTTAATTAATACAAAGAAGGGTAGATAATGGAAAAGATACTTGATTTTTTTAACGAGAAAGACCAGTTCGCGAAACATTGCGGAATCAAAGTAACCGAAGCGGCAGCTGGTTACGCCAAAGGCGAAATGGAGATAAAACCGCACCACCTTAACGGTGCCGGAACAGTTCACGGTGGTGCGCTGTTTACCCTTGCCGATTTTATATTTGCTGTTGCATCCAATTCGCACGGGCAGCTATCGTTGGCGATAAACGCCAATATCTCCTTCTTTAAAGGGCAAAGTGAAGGGGTGTTAACTGCAACCGCCAAAGAGCTTTCAATAAATCCTAAATTGGGAACTTACAACATTGAAATTGTGAATGAGGCAGGAAGTAGAATCGCCGACTTTACCGGAACTGTTTATCGTAAAAGTCAGGCGGTTCTTTGCTCCCTTTGATCCTTGAGGGCGTGTATACAAAGCTTACAAAGCAAACGTTGCAAGTCAATCTTTTTGTATTCAAACTACCCAATTTATCAATTAGCAAAATACATTTTAATGAAGAAAAAAGAAGTGGTTATCTCAGTAAGAATTGATTCTGAAATCAGTGAAATTATCAATGCATTGGCAAAAGATGATGATAGAACTGTCGGATGGGTTGCGAGAAAACTTTTAACTGAAGCGCTTGAATCAAGAAGGAATTATCATGACGAGCAGAATTTCAAAAAATTGTCCAAGAAAAATTGATAATACCGTTCTGGTTGTGGATAAGGATCACCCTTTGGATACCTTGCCTTTTATCAGTGATGTTCTGACATTTGTCGCCACCTATTTTGGACTTAATCCGGATTCTCCTAAAAACGCAAGAGCAGAAGTTGGTGTGGGAATAGTGATCGACTTTTTATCTGCTGCAATTGATGATGTGCAGGATGCTCTTGCAGAAAAATACATAAAAAGAGATCAAGGCAGCGACATAAAAAACTAATAGTTCTTTTCTCTTGAGACAGTGAAAGAATTAAGTGAATTTCAAATATCGTCATTCCCCTGTGTAGATAAGGGAATGACGATATTGATAGGATTTATTCCCGCTACGTAAAAGATAAAATTCGGGAAATAAAAAAGACATTAGGAGAGATTTATGAAGATGGCATATATCAAGATGGTTCTTGAGGGGATCAAATCAATGGCTCTGCCCCTTTTCTTTTGTGTGACCCCTTTGATCTGATCATACATTTTTCACAATCAAACGGCTCTTTTTTCTTTGAAAATACACTTCTAAATCAATGTCTTGAGTTGTCTTGCCGGTGTTTTTTTACTGATTTGCCAACTGCTTAGCTGCATATTTATGGCAATAGAATAATATTCATCTAGTATTTATCAGAGGTGGTTTATAAGGAGTAGCCGGTAATTTTTCCGGCAATTTAAACCGATAACCAGAAAATACTCAGGAGAATATACATGCACAGGATTGGCATAATCAGCACTTTGCTGTTTTCTTTTCTTTTGGCGGGGTACTCAGTTGTAGTAGAGGCCGCGCCCGATTCCGGTACTATGTTGCAGCAACAGCAGCAGCGCCAGAACAGCTCCAGTATTCCTCGTCAATTACCAGAAAAAGAAAAGGAAGCTAAAAAGAGTTCTCCTAAGAAAGCGAGCGCAGGGCCTAAGGTTCTGATTAAGGATATTGAGCTTGATGTGGCTGACTCGATAATAACTGTTGATGATGTGCGCTATCTGTTCAGTGAAGCGATAGGCAAAGAGCTGGGATTTGATGAGATTAATGCTGTTGTCACCAATTTGAATGAATATCTTCGGGAGAACGGTTTTATCCTTGCAAGGGCATATCTGCCGAAACAGGATGTTACGGCAGGGGTTATTAATATAAAAATATATAATGGACGTCTTGAGGCTAAAGATGGTGATGTTGTTGAGGTTAGCTCTAAAAACTTGCGCCTTAATAGAGAGTTGATTCAGAAGATAGCATCATCAAGGTTATCAGCAGGTAAAACAGTAAAGTCTGAAGATGTAGAGAGGGTTCTGCTGCTTATTAATGATCTGCCTGCTATTTCAGCCAGAGCAACCCTGAAAAAAGGAGATGTTCCAGGAACAACCAGAATAGCGGTGGATATAAGAGAAGACAGGATGTTCAGTGGTGTAGCCTGGGTGGATAACTACGGTAGCAGATACAGCGGCAGTAATACTCTCAACGGGCAATTGAACGTAAATGACCCTCTTGGTATTGGGGATAGAGTATCTGCTACATTGTCCTTATCTGAAAAGCAGAGTAACTATAATCTCCGATATTCAGCGCCTCTTTTTAGCGATGGTTTGAGGGTTAACGGTACGGTTAATTTTCTGGATTATGAGATCGGTAAGGAGCTGGCATCTTCCCGGAGCGAGGGCGAGGCGGTTACTTATGGGTTTGGTTTAAGTTATCCGCTAATTCGTTCGCGCAGAAGAAATCTCACTTTTGCAGGAAATTACTACGACAAAGAGTTGGAAGATAAGGTCGCTGGAGTTGTTTTTAGTGATCGTTTGATTGATACACTGGAGATGAGAGCTTCCTATGATTCTATAGACAGGTTCTATGGTGGTGGCTTTACAATGGCGAGTGCAACTTTCGTTTATGGAGATATTGATCTTTCAAAGGTGGATAGTGACCTTGAGAGCGACAGACTTACGGCAAAGGTGGATGGTAAGTACATCCTTATGAGAGTTTCTGCCTCACGTCTGCAACGACTTCCTGGGAATTATTCGATGTTTGCTTCTTTTAGAGGACAGATGACCAATCAGAATCTCGATTCTTCTGAGCACATTTCGCTTGGCGGTATAAATGGCATAAGGGCTTATCCAGGTGGAGAGGCGAGTGGTGATCAGGGTTGGCAACTTACTACAGAGCTGCGTTATGACATTGATGCCTCTTGGGATATAGGTAATGTGCAGCTATTTGGTTTTGTAGATCTTGGGGGTATTCGTCTAAACAGAAATCCCTGGGAAAACGCAGTAACAACTATCACGGAAAAGAATCAGTATAACCTTACCGGAATAGGTTTTGGTGCAAGTTTGCTAAAAGCAGGTCA
>QZLD01000014.1 GCA_004796385.1 Gammaproteobacteria bacterium
AAAAGGTTCATGTTTTGTTGCTGAATTTGCAAAAAATCCGGAAAAACCCTGTAAAGCACTTTTTTATGTTTTTCCCACTAAATAGTTACATTATGATTAACAAAACATGGATATTAATTACAGTTATTATATCTTTATTTATATTCAGTGTTGCTACAGCAAAATCAATTGCCAAAAATTCTTCCATTTCTATTGAAGAGCTCAATAAAACTCCTGTTATAGATCTTATCGGTATCCCTCTTGGAAAAGTTGCAATTATTGAAACCACTGTTATTTCTGGTGATGATTTTAAAATGAAAGCTTATTCAGGAATATTCTTATCGAAAGTTAACGCAGTTGACAATAAAAAGTTTACTAAGTTACCCATACTGAAGGTATACAAAACGCTATCTTCTGCCTGATTTTTCAACCAAGGTTGGCTCAATAGTAAAGATACTTGCCTATGAAACTGGCGAATTTTCAGGAATTCCTGATGATTTTCCCAGCGATATATTAATGCGGTAAGATACAAGTTTTGGTTTTTCAACATATTTAGTACTATTAAAAGAAATTGAGTAATCTTAATATAGAATATTGGCCAAACATCGTACCTTCGGTGCTGGACTCAAAATCGCAAGCGGTTTTTCGCTGGTTATGGCTGGAGTTAGACCAATAAGGTCAAATACAAGGAAACGAAACGTTATGAAGTATATGATAATAATATTAACCTTGATATTTTCATTTCCAACTTTTTCCTGTGGAACAACTGTAAACCATTTCTCTTCATACCCTAAGGCTTTTAGCAAAACCGACAAAGAGGAGTTTTTTAGAAATCACTCATGCGTTATAACAAATAATTATTTACCTCATGAGGCAGATCCCATTATTGCTTCTACAATAGTTGATGCTATTAAATCAGATGTTGACACTGATTTAATTAAAATGATTCTTAAAAACTATAATTGCGTCTATGGAGCTCGTCATCTTCCAATTTATAAAGCAATTAAAGATTTAATTACTGAAGAAAAATATTCAACATTTTGCAACCTTGAGAGATTAAATAATATTTATATAATTAAGGCGAAAAAGGGCCTTGTTCTTAGAGAATCTGCAAATATCAAAGCAAACGTAATACATTCTCTGCCTTATGGAATCCATATTGAGGTAATAAATAATGAAGGAAACTGGGCTTATGTCAAAACAAGTTACGGTAATGGTTATGTCTTTAATAAATATATTTCACCATATTAACGACCCATGGCCTAACTACGCGACTAACCTCGTTTTCAGTGACTCAAAGCACATGATAAATAATGGTATATTCAACGAGGTTATTTTGCGGAAACCCCACCATGAGTGGATAGATTTCTGGACTAACATTCGTACACGAGTGTTCGACGATTATCGCAACGTTAGGTGTAATCTGATATGAGAGAACATTGGGCTTATAGCAAAGAAAAACACATCGATTCCAACGGTGAAAAATGGCACTTTGTCAGCTGTCAATATTTATCTGATGATATCGATTATTACGAAACACCAATGGAGTACTATTTCAGGAATGATGCTAGAACTTATTTTGGTTGTTTAAGGTTTGAACGCAAAAAAGATAATCCTTATCGATTTTCAAAGCTAGCTGAAAAGGTCATGAAAAATAAAAAATTTAGAGAACAATGTTATTCACCAGAAAGTGAAGCCATATGGTCAAAGAGCTGGAAATAAAATTCTTAACCTCGGCAAAAAATTATAGGACAGCACATTGTATTTAAAGCCTACACCCAACATCGTCATCAACTATAGCGCCTTCGGCGCTGGACTCAAAACCGCTACGAGCTTTATTGTCGGTTATGGCAGGCTTTATATGCATATGCAATTAATACTTATAATATTTACCTTTTTGTACTCTGTAGCTTCTTATGCTAATCAGGACTGTCCACTAAAGGGGTATTGGAAACCAAATGAGGATATGACTCTTGAAAGTTTTTATCAATCAACAAAGAGAACTCGCGAACAAGAAATGCTTTTTAAATATGATTTTTTCGGCCGGCTTGTGATCTACGCTGATTGCAGTAATTTATACGCTATCATTGAAGGTTTTGTTTTCATTGAACCATATAAAATAATATCTATAAATGAAAACGCCATTGAAATCAGCTCAAAAGAGTTTTTTCGGATGAATCGCATTCAATAAAAGAAATTGAATTTACAAATAATGGTAACTATCACTCTGTCCCTGTAAATCAAGGTCAATTTAAAGAATATTTCTGTAGATCTAATAGATCAGAAATGATCAAAGCATTCAATTTAGAAACAGTTGATATTAATATGGAGTTATTTAAAAATGAGTAATTCTTATAACTACGAGATCAACCTCGCTCGTTTCACTCGCTGGACTCACACTCGCACGCGAGTGTTTGCCGGTTATCGTAACGTTATAAGGCTTTTACATGGTGGGTAAACATAAGTTAATCGCCATTTTGCTTAGCGCTAACTTTATTTTTCCAGTTAGCTGCTCATTTGGACTGTACTCTGGTGTTCATATTCTATCAGCATGTGATGCTCGTGATATTCAAAGTGGTGAAATGCCTCATCCAGGATTTAGCATAATTGTTAAAGATAGTTCTAAAAAAGCAAATAAGCTTGAAACCATAACTCTTAAAGAGCAAAAGGCAAATCCAAATCGTTATCAATATCTTCTAACCAATATGTCTGGAACCATAGGGAATAATAAAAACTATAAAGTTGAATCATCAACAAATGATTATCAAATCATTGAATTGCATTGTTATACTGACGACATGTTAATTGTTTCAAAGTATTTAGCTAAAGCAAGTGTTATTTCCCCTCTTTACTCAAAAATAATGTACCATGGATACATGTTTAATGTTTTTCCATATGCTATTGTTTTTGCAATATTTATTATGTTTCTGGCAAAATCGCTCAAGAGAAAACTATTAAATAAACACATTGGTGATTAGTATGAGAACAAATATTGTTATAGATGATGACTTAATGGAAGATGCTTTAAAAGTGTCAGGTGCCCATACAAAAAGAGAAGTTGTTGAATTGGGGCTCAAACTTTTAATTAACATGAAAAAACAAGAATCAATTAAAAAGCTTAAAGGTAAGTTACTTTGGGAAGGTGACTTAGATGAAATGAGATCAAAACATTGATAATTATTGATTGAAGTGTCTGGATAGATTTTTTTAATGGGATTGATAATCAGCAAACTGAAAAGCTAGATAAAATACTAGGGGTCGAGCAACTAGGAATAGGTGATTTGATACTTACAGAAGTTCTTCAGGGTTTTAAATCGGATAAGCATTATAAGGTTGCTAAAGAGCATTTACTGTCTTTAACTGTATGTGAAATGCTAGGTAAGGATGCAGCGATATTTGCAGCTGAAAACTATAGAGCCCTAAGAAAGAAGGGAATAACAATAAGAAAAACAAATGATGTGATTATTGCTTCATATTGTATTAGGCATGGTCATTCGCTTTTATTTACAGATAAAGACTTTGCTCCTTTTGTAAAACACTTAGGATTGAAGAATGCAGATATTTGAGTAGACATATAACGAAGATGTAGAATAATTAACGGGCAAAATCTCAGATAAAAATCGGTTAAAATTTGATCTAAAAATAACCCCGTTTCTTAAATCTTTTTGCTAT
>QZLD01000063.1 GCA_004796385.1 Gammaproteobacteria bacterium
AGGCGGATATTTGCATCTAAATATCTGTGGTTAACAGAACGGATTTCGCAACTAAGTTGTCCCCATTTTTCTGCGGCAACTTCTCTGCCAAAAGCGGTCATACTGCGTATCATGTGTTCTCCGGTATTTTGAGTTGAATGAAGGGGTATATTAACCAGCAGCAGTGGAAGTTTCCACTATATTTATTGGCAGAGGTATTGGGTTTTGGCAGTTTTAGATAAGTGTCATTGTTTTATCGAATAATTTAACCTGATTTCGCCCGTTTTCTTTGCAGTAGTAAAGAGCTGTATCTGCCTGATTAAGTAGCATTTCGTGGTTTTCAATATTATCTGACAGTAGTGTGACACCAACGCTAATGGTGACCGGGATTTTTTGTCCGTCGTAGATTATTTCGGATTCTTCTACTTCTTTTCTAAGTCTTTCTGCAAGGATTGCGGCTCCTTCTGCATCAGTATTGGGCAGGATCACGGTAAATTCTTCGCCGCCGTAACGTCCGGCAATATCAGAGTTTCTTAGTACTGCTTCCAGTCTGCTGCTTATGCTTTTAAGGACTTCGTCTCCGGCTAAGTGTCCATATGTGTCATTAATATTTTTAAAGTGATCAAGGTCAAAAAGGATTATTGATAAGATGCCTCCGTATCTGCGAACACGGTCAAATTCGGATGCCAGTTGATTTTCAAGATGACGACGATTGTAGATTCCGGTGAGGCCGTCACGAATACTCATCTCTTCAAGACGCCCCATGGCCTCTTTTAGTTTTGTCTGATATATGCTGGTGTCGGTAACATCGAACACGGTTATACAAACTGCCTGAACTTCACCTGCATCGTTCATTATTGGCAGAAAGGTGCAGTTTTGACGCATATAGTCTATGTTTCCGGTTACAGGACGGTTATGTTTAAACCGGAACAGGTATGACCTTTGTTCCCAGCCTGTAAATGCAAAATTTTTGAGTATGAATACGCTTTTTATCTTTTTTTCAAGCCATTTTTTCGGTAGGTCACTAAAAGATTCGAACAGGTTTTTTCCAATCATGTCGTCGCTGGAGTAACCACTATTTAGCTCCATAAAGTTGTTCCAGAGAAGAACTTCCATCTCTTTATTCAGAACTACTACGCCGACATTTACTCTGTCTACTATAAATCGTAAAAATGACTGTGAATCTATATCTGCATTCATTAAAAAGATTCCAGAATTTTGTCTAGCGATTGACGCATAAGCTCTATCGACTCTTCGGGCATTAGCATTATCAGATGACACTTAAAGCCGCGATCCTCAAGGCTGAAGTTTACTTCTATAAAGAGGGCGTGAGACCAGCCAAGGGTCTCTTTGCTTAGTACTGTATCAACCGGAACACTTCTTGCCATTATGTTCGGAGCTGTAAAGCCGAAGTCTGTTTCTATCTGCTCACCCAGTCCGTTTAATACCGCCCCAACCAATATATTTGATACGTCAAGTATGAGCTCTTCTTCTGCGTTTTCGTCAAGAGAGCCATCATGCCCCATAAGGTCCGCCATATCTTTACAACCGCGATGATCAAATATTACCAGCGTTTCTCCTCGCAGGTTATTGTAGAATGCCTGTCGTGCAACTGTTACGCAGTCTGCCTCTTCAACCATCTCTTCTACAGATTCAGGTACGCTGTCTACCTCAACTATTCTTACTCTGGGAACGGAAAGCACTACAAAAACATCAAGCAGCTGGGCAAGTGATGAACCTGCCTGCCCCATCGCGATGTTGGTTATTTCCTGAAGTGCATCTCTTTGATCTTCGCTGTATGGTTCAATGCTCATATATTCCATACTCCGATAATATCTCAATAACTTTTTCGCTGTTTATTGGTTTTCTGATGAAGGCCATTGCTCCAAGCTCTTTGGCTCTTATTTCGGCCTCCGGTTGTACATCTGCAGATACAACAATGACAAAGCAGTCAAGACCTTCTCTCTGCAGGGTTTCAAGAACTTCAAATCCATCCATTCCCGGCATGGTTAGATCCAGAAACATTACATGAGCTTTTCCATCATGATATGCCTCCAACGCTTCAAAGCCATTCGCAGCCTGAGATATTTCTATATCCCACTCTTTAGGAAGTGCTCTTATTGTTAGTTTTCTGGACATGCCAGAATCATCAACTACTAATACCGGCAGAGACATAACCTGTTTAACTCCATCAATTCCAATTCCTGTTTAAATTAAACTTTACTTTTACTTTTCCAGATCAGTTAATGTATGGCTGACCAAGGTATCTTATCCAATACTTATAAATAAATATGGTACAAGCTCTCATAGTTTTCCACCAATAGCTGAAAAAAATTGTTAAATAGTGATAATATTCACTCCTTGTTAGTTTGGATCACGTTTTTTATGAGTTCAACCGAAAAACCAATTGGTTATTATTTGATCGTTTTTTTTGGCCGAGTTATTGCTGTATTGCCATATTTTTTGCAGTTAACTTTAGGTTTTTCTATTGGCTGGCTGTTTTTTGTTTTTGGGAAAAGAAGAAGAAAAATTGCGGCCATTAATATTGATTTGGCCTTTCCAGAACTTTCCTCTAAAGAGCACGAAAAATTGGTTAAAAGGCATTTTTTGGCTATTGGTATGAGTGTTGTTGAGACGATGATGAGCTGGTTTTGCAGTGAGCGTCGTCTGCGGAAGATCTCTTCTGTAAAGGGGGAGGATAATCTACAGATAGCCAGAGATTGCGGTAATGGTGTTATTTTGGCAGGTTTCCACTTTACAACTATTGAGATTGCCGGGGGTATACTTTCGCAGCAGGAACGCTTTACAGCTTTATATAGGCCTCACTCTAATTCTACTATTGAATCGGTTTATAGCGATAGACGTAGTGTTACCTATGGTGGTGCAATAGAGAGAAATAATATTCGTGAGATGATTCGCAGTCTTAAAAAAGGGGATATTGTCTGGTATGCGCCGGATCAAAATTTTGGTGGCAAAAACAGTTTGTTTTCTCCTTTTTTTGGTGTTCCTGCAGCTACAAATACTGCTACATCGAGGCTGGCAGAGATAACCAATGCAAAACTGGTACCGATATTTTTCAGAAGGCTTCCGGGATTAAAGGGGTATGAAATAGAAATCAAACCCGCTTTGAAAAATTTCCCCTGCGGAGATCTTCAGAAGGATACTGACAGAGTTAATAAGCTTATTGAGGATTTTATCAGGCGTTGTCCGGAGCAGTATTTGTGGATGCACCGTCGTTATAAAGACAGACCCAATGGTGAAACAAGGTTCTATTAAATGAGCACAAAGAAATCTACACAATTATATTTGAGGCTATTAAGTCATATATTGCCATATTGGCATATTTTTCTGGTAGCGCTTGTGAGTATGATGATTCTTGCGGCAGCAGAACCTGCTATGGCCAAACTTATGCAGTATATGCTGGATGAGATTTTTGTAGAGAAAAATGTCAGTTATATGTATGTGATTCCACTTGCCTTGGTGCTTATTTTCCTGGCAAGAGGAATTATGAATTTTACCGGGGTTGTTTCTATTAGCTGGGTTTCAAATCGACTTGTTATGGATTTGCGCTTATTGATGTTTGACAATCTGATTAATCTGCCCACATCTTATTATAATAAAAACAGTTCCGGCGGCATTATTTCAAAGCTTACATATGATGTTAATCAGGTTACAGCCGCTGCAACAGAGGTTTTTACCGTTATGGTAAGGGATTCTCTGACTATTATATATCTTCTTGTTTTAATGCTTAGCCTTAACTGGAAGCTAACATTAATTGCTCTTTCAATTGTTCCTGTAATTGCTGTATCTGTAAAAATTGTGAGTTCAAGAATGCGGCGGCTTAATAAAAATCTGCAACAGAACATGGGAGATATTACTCATATTGCCGAAGAGGCTGTTTTAGGGCAAAAGGTCGTTAAAATTTTTGGCGGACACGAGTACGAAAAAGAGCGATTCAACAGTAAAGCCAACTGGATAAGACGCTGTCGCAATAAAGTAAAAATAACATCTACGGCCAGTGTTTCAATTGTACAGTTGCTGACTGCTTTGTCTTTGGCGGTAATTGTTTTTATGGCTGCACGAGAAGCAATAGTCTATAACAGTTTAAGTGTGGGCGAATTTTCTGCATTTTTTGGTGCTATGGGGTTATTATCATCTCCGATAAAAAGACTCACAAAAATAAATGAACAATTACAAAAAGGGTTGGCGGCTTCAGAAAGTATATTTGAGGCTATAGATTTAGAACAGGAAGATAATTCGGGGGAAGAGCTTGAGCTGACTTCACAAAAACCGGTGATTTTTGACAAAGTGACGTTCAGGTACGATAACGCAGAAACAGATGCTCTTACAGATGTCAGTTTTGAAATTAAGGCTGGCGAAACAGTTGCTTTGGTTGGCCATTCAGGTAGCGGAAAAACAACTATAGCTAATTTAATTCCCCGTTTTTACAGTATCTCTTCCGGTGGAATTAAGGTTGATGACAGAGATATTAAAGATTTTGCGGTAAAGTCGCTCAGACGTAGTATTGCTATGGTAAGTCAGGATGTAATTCTTTTTAACGATACAATAAAAGCAAATATTGCCTACGGCCCATATTATGCCGATATTTCTGATGAGCAGGTTATTGAGGCGGCTGAATCAGCAAATGCTATGGAATTTATCGAAAAGCTGCCTGAAGGCATTAATACTATGATCGGTGAAAACGGAGCAAGACTTTCAGGTGGACAGAGACAGCGCATAGCTATTGCCAGAGCGATCATTAAAGACGCTCCTATATTGATTCTGGACGAGGCAACATCGGCGCTTGATAATGAATCTGAATATAAGGTGCAAGCAGCCCTTGAAAAACTAAGTCGCGACAGAACTACTCTGGTAATTGCTCATCGGCTTTCCACAATAGAGAATGCCGATCGCATAATTGTTATGGATAAAGGCAGAATTGTAGAGCAGGGAAAACATCAGGAGTTGATTAAAAATGATGGCCATTATCGTAAGCTTCACAGTGCCAACTTTGAGGAATAGATATAATTGGGCAGCGTAAAAGAGCCACAATATAAAAGCATCTGTCTTGTCCGGCTTTCAGCTTTGGGTGATGTTTGCCTTATGGTTGCAACAGTAAAATTGCTGCAAAAAACGTTTCCGGAAGCGAAAATCAGCTGGGTGATCAGTGATCCGGCATATCAATTGGTAAAAGATCTGAAGCATATTGAATTTATTGTAATAAAGAAACCTCGCTCATTTTCTGATTATAAAAAGATATATAAAGATTTAAAACACAGGGAATTTGATGTTCTGTTGGCGGCACAGGCAAGCCTTAGGGTAAATCTGCTCTATCCTGCAATTAAGGCAAAATTAAAAATCGGTTTTGATAAAAAGAGGGGGCGTGATCTGCAATCGCTTTTCACAAACAGAAAAATCGAATTTGCCAAAGAGCATCTTCTCGATAGTTTTTTGCGTTTTGCCTATGCCATTGGAGCAGAAAAACAGAAAGATCCAGATTGCAGTTTAACAATATCCGATAAAACAAGAGTATGGGCAAAAAAAGAGCTGGATTCTTTCTCTCCTCCATATTTATTGATAAATCACAGCGCCAGTAAGGAAGAGCGTAATTGGTCAATTGCCGGGTATGTAGCGATTGCAGATAGTTTTATTAAGAAATACAGAGGCAGCGTAATTCTTACAGGAGGCAGTAATGAGCAGGAGATACTCGCAGGAGCTAAAGTTTTAGCAGCAATATCAACTAAAAGTGCAAAAGACCTGACCGGAAAAACCACTCCGCAGCAACTTACAGCTTTAATTGCAGCAAGTAATTGTGTGCTTTCCCCAGATACTGCCGCAGTTCATATAGCTAACGCAGTGAATACTCCGGTTATCGGTCTTTATGCAGTAGCGCCATCATGGCTTTCCGGTGCATACAAGCAGCTGGATAATATGATTGATAAATTCCCTCAGGCTGTAGAACTTTTTCTCAAAAAAGATCCTAAAATGTGCGACTGGAAGACCAGAGTTCATGATATAAGGGCCATGGGGTTAGTAGGAATTTCCGAAGTTGAAAAAAAACTTCATCAACTGCTGAAATCCTGAAAAAACAGACTAAGATTTACTATTAGAATCTGTAGATATTTATAAAATAATCGGGTTAATAATGAACGATCATGTATTTGAGCACAATCTGGAAGAAGAGCTGATTCAGGATCTCACTGACAACTTTCACGAAAGTTACGAAGTAATTGAGAGAAACTTGTCTACCCTTGTTTCCGATGATAGTGATCAGTCTCTTATTGATGAATGTTTTCGCGCAATTCACTCCGTAAAAAGTAACGCAACAGTTTGCGAGCTTGATCCGGTAATACACTTTAGTCAGGCGATTGAAGATGTTATCTACTCAATAAAAACCGGAAAACTGACATATGGAGATTCCCTTTGCGAAGCGATACTTATCTCACTGGATAAACTTAAAGAGGTAATTGATTCAATAATAGCCTTTGAATCACTTGCCGATTACAAAATAGATGATATTCACAACCTTTTGTTAAAAATAGCACGCTCCGGAAACGAAGATTATCATGAACATGTAACAGAACTAAAAAGCATAATTTCCGGAAACTTTAAAACAACAAGAGGTGCAAAGACTAAGGCTAAAAAAGCACCTGAAGCAGAAAGCATTACTGAATCCACCGAAATTTCCGAAGAAGAGAAAGCCGATTTACATTTCTTTATGAAGCTGGGTAAAAAAATTGATAGCCATAATCCTGTATGGGGAAACAGAACCAAAGAGCAGCTTGATTTAGCACTTAAAATGAATGCTGCTGCAGGGAAGTCTCAGCTGGATGTTAAAGAGCTTACAGCGGCTGTTTGTCTGCATGATATAGGCATGGCGTTTGTCCCATATTCGATAATATCTAAACAGGGCAAGCTTTCACCTATAGAGCTAAAAACCATTCAGAATCATGCAGTACATGGAGCAAATATCGCTAAGCGCCTTACGCGTTGGTCAGGTATCGAAAAAATGATATTGCATCATCATGAAAGACCGGATGGTAATGGCTATCCAAATAAAATCACTAAAGATGAAATATGTAATGGAGCAAAAATAATTGCAATTATCGATGCCTTTTATGCTATGACCAATCTACGTGCAGACAGAACCCACAAAAGATCACTATTAAGAGCCGTATCGGAAATTAATGCCTGTACAGAGACCCAGTTTTGCCCCAAGTGGGTCAGTATATTCAACAGCATAATACTGGAAAAAGGAAAATAAACATCTGCTTTTTCAGACAATTAATCAGAGTTTACTCAGTATTTAATCTTCGTTCTGTAGACTACCACCAGCCAAATAAGCTAAACTGCCCTCTGTTCGTTTTTAGGTAAAAACAGCAATTACATTTTCTTAAATATCAAACTGACTTTTCATCAATATAAAGGCCACAAAAAGGTCGAAAAGTATCCGAAAAGGAAAGAATATCGTGAAAAACAAGCAGACTTCAGCAAAAAAAAGCTATGAAAAAACAGTATCACTGATACTGCTGATAACAGCAATAATCTTTATGAGCGGTTGTTCCGGCGGTTTAACGAATGCCCCAAAAAACATAACCTCGAAAAAAGCTCTTCAGTACCATATTGGCCCGGGGGATCAGCTTGAAATATTTGTATGGAGAAACAACGAGTTGTCGGTTGAGGTTCCGGTAAGGCCTGATGGGAGAATCAGCACCCCTCTTGTAGAAGATATTCAGGCAGCAGGGAAAACACCATCGCAACTGGCAAGAAGTATGGAAAAAGTCCTTTCAAAATATATAAGAAGTCCTGTTGTTACTGTAATAGTAAAAAGTTTTGCCGGTGAATATGGTCAGCTGGTAAGAGTTATTGGCGAAGCTGGGGCTCCCAAGTCCATACCTTACAGATCAGGGATGACACTATTGGATGTTATGATTGCTGTTGGAGGTCTTACCGACAGTGCAGCAGGAAACAGAGCTGCTATTATTAGAAGAGCAGGTAAGAATGAGTCCCAGTTTAGCCTGAGGCTTGATGATCTTATACGAGATGGTGATATAAGTGCCAATGTTCAGGTAGCTCCGGGAGATACAATAATAATTCCGGAATCTTGGTTATAAAAAACTAAACAATAATGCAGGAATTATTCGAAAAAATAAAAAGCACACTGAGAAGCATCTGGCGTTTTCGCTGGGTGCTTCTTATTTTTGCCTGGGTTATTGGTGGCGCAGGCTGGATATTCATTTTTACACTTCCGGATCAATACAAGGCGGAGACAAAGATATTTGCAGATACAGATTCCATAGTAAGAATGTGGTTGGGAAGCATGGTCACCAGCGGGGATTATCAGGCCACAGTAAACAAAGTAAAAGAGCAACTACTTTCGCGTCCCAATATGAAAGAGTTGATTCACAGCGTTGAAAAACTTCATCTTAGTTATAAAACAGATCAGGAAGAAGAGGCCTTAGTAAATCAGCTACGCAAAAGAATAAATATAAAAGTTACCAAAAGAGGAACGCATTACCACATAACGTTTATTGATGAAGATGCAAATTTGGCTAAAGAAGTAGTAGAAAGAATGCAGGAGCTTTTTAAGCAAAAAACGCTTAAAAATAACCGCACAGATGTAGATAAAGCAGAACTTTTTCTTGACGATCAGATAACCGAATATAGAGAAAAGCTCGAAGAAAAAGAGAATGAGCTCAAAGAATTTAAAAGAAAAAACGTTGGAAAAATGCCCGGCAGCAGTGGTGATTATTACTCAAATCTTCAGCGGCTTCAGGAAAAACTAAGTGCCGAAAAACTTAAAATGCAGGAGAAAATAAATAGTCGCGATGCCCTTAAAAAACAACTTCAAAAAGAGATACAGCAGGCAAAACAGGCCAGTAATAATGCTGCAGATTTAGTACCGCATAAACTTGATGCAGAGATAAAACAGTATGAACAAAATTTGCAGAACCTTCTTTTAAGCTATACGGAAAACCATCCTGATGTAATAAGAACCAAAGAAGTAATTGCACAGCTTAAAGCAAAAAAAGCGGCTGAAATTAAACAGCATAAAAAAACAACAGGCAATAATCTTATTGTGGATAGCATTGCTTCTCAGGAGCTAAAAAAGCTACTTGGGCAGACTGAATCCGAGTTGGCAATAGCCAGAACCAGAGTAAATGAATATCAGAGCCGAATAGACAAACTGAAAAAACAGATGGATACATTGCCCAAAATTGAAACTGAGCTTATCCACATCACCCGTGACTACAACATTATAAAAAACAAATATGAAGAGCTTGTTAGTCGCAAAGAGTCAGCCAGAATAGATAAAAATGTAAATGAGCAGACTAATAGCGTTAATTTTCAATCAATAGAGCCTCCATTTGTTCATTCAAATCCGGTTGGCCCGCCAAGACTTATATATTCCTCTGTGGCGCTGTTGTTCGCACTTGGTAGCGGAATATTCTTCTCATTTTTTCTGTCACAGATAAAACCGGTTTTTGACAACTCCAGAAATTTGGCTCTTGTAACCGGATATCCTGTATTAGGTTCAGTATCAATGGTTACATCTGTTGCTTACAGAGTAAAAAGAAAAATTGAGGTGCTTACCTATCTATTAGGTATTTTGGTCTTTTTTGCCAGTTACGGCGGAGTAATATTATTGCAATACTACCAAAAGGATTTGATCGGCTATATTACAAAAATGGCAGGTATTGAATGAGCACTATAGAAGACGCATTAAAAAAACTGGCTAAAGAAAATGAGCAGCAAAAAAATAATGAGTCTGAAACAGCGGCTATTGATCCGGAAAGAATTGCAAAAGAGTATGACTCTTCTCTTAATCCGGAAGAATTTTGGGGTGATAATTATAAAAAAGAGATGGCAACAAATAGTACCGGTGAAGTTTCTGATTCTTCTCAATCAAAACAAAATGATGATTCAGAAGAGTCAGAAGTTAATACAGAGAAAAAAAGTTCGGCTGGTAATGAAGAAAATTTTCTGAAGCTGATTTTTAATGATCTTGATAATAAATCAGTTATTGTTCCTAAATCGGATAGAAAACTATTAATTGACGAATACAGAGCGATAAAAAGACCATTAATCAAGAACGCTACCAGTAAAGGCGCTACAGCCATAGAGCGCGGCAATCTGATTATGGTCACCAGTGCTCTTCCGGGAGAAGGAAAGACATATACTGCAACAAATCTGGCAATGAGCATAGCAATGGAGATGGATAAAACCGTTCTTCTTATAGATGCGGATGTGGCAAAACCTTCTCTTCCTGACATGTTTGGTTTCGACGAGCATACAGCCGGATTAACCGATTTTCTGGATAGTGATAAGATCGAATTATCGGATATCCTTTTAAAAACCGATATTGAAAACCTGTCTATTTTACCGGCAGGAAGAAGACACAGCCTTTCTACAGAACTTCTTGCCAGTGAAGCTATGGAGAGCCTTGTTAAAGAGCTATCACAGAGATATTCAGACAGAATTATAATTATGGATTCTCCGCCATTGCTTTTAACTACTGAGGCCAGTGTTCTGGCTACTTTGGTAGGGCAGGTGGTGCTGGTTGTTGAGGCAAACACAACCCCTCAGAATGCTGTTAGAGATGCGCTTGCTACCATATCTGCAAGTGATGTTGTCAGTTTGCTTTTGAATAAGTCAAAAGGGAATAATTCAGGTTCTTATTATGGCGGTTATGGAAACTACCGAAAATAGAAATAAAAATGACTTTTAAGAATAAGGCAAAGATATTTACCGGCAAAGAACAACGCTCATTTTCAAGAATGAATTTATCTTTGCCTTGTGAAATTATTTTTGAGGATGGACTTTCTCTTTCCGCACTAATCAGCAATATAAGCGCATCCGGAGTATTGGTGCTTTTTGAACATGAAGATTCGGAAATTTTTGTTAATATGCGGTTGCATCTTATCTTTAGTATTGATGTTAAAAATAAAATTCATAATCTCAAAATTTATGGTACAGCAGTAAGATCTTGTCAAAATGGTATTGGCATTGCTTTTCGCATGGAAGAGAGAGAAAGGCTGGAAAATCTTATAGAAAATATACAGGAAGACCTGGAACTTGCACATCTTAAAAAACATGCAGGATCTTCAAATAACAGCAAATAATAGAACTGGTTGTATATTTAAACCTGAAATTTATACTATACACATAAAGTTTCTAAAGTTTCGGTAATGAAATATAGCAAAAAGTACTATCCATATATGGTTTGGATATGAGCTATGCCTACATATTAATATCGAAACCGACTACCCATAAAAAGCAAAGCATGAGTTTTTGCCAATCATCTCGTTCCCACGTTTCACGCGCGAATGCAGCACACAGTGTTCTGCCGAAGAATAAAGCCCAACACAACAGAAAACGTTGGGCTTTGCGAAGCTCTGCCCAACCTACGAGCTGACTATAATTTACCATGGCTGAAACTTGGAAAAGGTTCTTTGAAAGAGCAGATTAAGAATTCAAAAGAGCAATTAAATAAAGTGAAAAAATGGATAGAGTCAGTATCTACTATTTTATTATGTAAATTTTTTGTAATAAAAATATGTTTATATTGCAGGTCTTTTTTTACGATTATTAATTATGGGAAATAAAAATGAAAAATAAAACCTTTTCGCTTGTTCGAATATTCGCAGTGATTGTTATTGCATTGAGCTCTTCAATCTCGTTTGCCGTACCTTTCACATTAAATGTTGAAGCATATGTTGATGGTAAATCAACTCTAAAGATTAAAGGAAACTCAATCTGGTGGCATCATTATGAGTATTCAGCTCCTGGCCAATGGCCCCATGGCCCACAGGACCCACCTATATCCACAACAATAAACGGTTATGAGTGGTATCCAGATTGGTCTGGAATCAGCAATTATTGGCACAGAGGTAATCCATGCAATGTTCAGGCTGGTCATAAGTGCGAAACCCCTGCTCTGGTTGGTCACATTCCGTCTCTTATAGATAATGATCAAATAATTAGTTTTGATTTTGACGGAAGAACACTAGTAGAACTTGAGGCTCCTTCAGCCGCAAATCAATTTACAACGTCAATTATATTCAATGACAATTATGGTGGTGCTGATTGGTATAGCTTTGAATTGGTATATGATGTTTCCAATATCCCGGAACCAACTACTGGTTTTCTTTTTGTGTTAGCAGGCCTTCCATTAGTGTTAATTTACCGAAAAAGGATGATGAATAAAAAATAAATTTTAGATAAGGCCACAAGTATAAAATGTGCCCTTATACTAATAAAGTAATATTACGCCACACTTTCACAAGCCATCCAGATTGTAATATTCTCCAGTAATAGCATCACAAAGCGAAAAAATACCAGAGATATCTGGACTACTGAAAGGGATGCATGGTTTGAGGGTGAGCTATTAAACGAAGAGATTACTGGAAAAATTGATGAAGAAAAACTGCTGCAATTCTTAAAAGATGGAGAATCTTTAGAATAGTATTTCCGTTTCTAATATTAGTAAAATCTTTCCTACGACTTCACAAGCAGGTTTAATTCATTAGTCATTATCGGGCGAAATATTTTTCGCTCCTGCCTACAGTCTATGTAAAAACTCAATTATCCGGCCACTTTTTACTATAATATGGCCGGATAATTTATAAATGATTGAGAAAATATAGGAACATATGTATTTGTTAAATATGCTGGCTAATCCTTAGGAGTTAAAAACATCTTTATTGCACCAGAATTGGAATCAATCTCGCTCCATGCCGTGATATCTAAATCCAGTTGCACGTAACCACAAGTTGGGACATTCGCTATAAACCTGTTTCCCAGCAAATCCCCTCCTAAAAAATTTGTTAATTCGGTAATTGCAGGATTATGCCCAACCAATAAAAGTTCATCTAAGGTGTTATCTATACTTTTTAACCATTTCAACAGATCACCTGCATCAAAGGTATATAGTTCATGATCCACATCCCAATTTATCTCTCTTGGAGCCAATGCTTTTGCAAGTCTCTCAATTGTTTCCTGTGCACGTACTGCTGGACTGCAAAATATATTTTGAAAATTACAACCTGCATCAACTATAC
>QZLD01000177.1 GCA_004796385.1 Gammaproteobacteria bacterium
GTTCTGGGCGATGCGGAACTGGCATGGAATGGTTTTGAGCTTATGGGAATTGATGTCGCCGATAACGGCAAATTTATTGATAAAACCTTCTCCATGCTGGCAAAAACAGGCGAGATCAACCAAACAATAAAAACATCTGGTGTTCCAATACCTATATATAAAAGCAGAAAGACCAAAGGCTCGATACTTATTGAAAGCAAGGGATTTTCTTTTTTACCTCTGGTCCCCGGCTACAACAAGATTCTTTCAAAATTTGCAGAAAATAATTACAACATAGACCTGGGAGGAAAAAACAAGATCGAATACGACAAATATGACCTTGTGATAGTTATAAACCCATTATCTGCAAATGAATTATCTGATGATATTTTTCAGGCAAGGAAGGTTATGGCAATTGGTGATGGTCAAGCCGACTATCTACAAACCCAAGAGATAAAAAATCTACTGGAAAAAATCAGCGGCAATCCAGTATTAGCACCGCAATACCCCCTAAACAAGCTACTGGCAGAAAAAAAGATACAATTTGCTCCAGCTACGCTGGTAACACAGAAAATATCTCAATTTACCCATTTTCAGGTTCCGGCAAAAATGGGTAACACAACTCTTAACCTTGATAGAGCCACAACAATCGCAACCGATTCCGCTGAATATATCCCAATAGCAAAATCAACCGGAAAAAGCTGGCCAAGTACAAATATCACACCAAAACAGGTTGGCAGAAAACCTGTAACACCTTACATTCCAACGCCGGAAACCGTATTTGATAATTACCCTGTTATAGTTAAATCGAAAAAAATATTCGCCATTAGCGACATAACCCTTATAAGCGATGCCGACATAGAAAGTGATTCCGGCAAAAAATTACTCTCAGAAATTTTTAAGTGGCTTGAAAATTAACAAAGCTGAAATTATCAGAGATGCCATCTATAATTTATACCTGCAAAACAAAAAACTGGAAATAACATGCTGAACGAAGATTTAGACTCATACTCACGCATAGACCTTGATCTTATAGAAGAGCTTAAATTTGCCCTTGAAGATGGACTTCCCGATCTGTTCAGAATATTCCTGGATGACGCCCCAAAAAGAGTCGACATCATAAAAAAAGCCATTGCAGAAGAGAACTATAACGAAGTAAGAAAAGCAGGCCACACCTTAAGCGGAGGTGGAGCCACATTTGGAGCAGGAAAACTGGCAAAACTGTGTGAAAAAATAAGCATAGCCTGCAAAAACAACTGCGATAAAGATACATTACTGGATATTGTTGCCAATCTTGAAAAAGAGCTACATGAACTATCCAAAGAATTAGTAGTAATTCTTAACGAACTTGAAGGATAAAAATCCGATGCCATCATTACCAATCAACTGAGTCGGCTTATTATCTTTGAACAGATACTTTCGTTACCATTAAATTAAACCCCATAAAAGAAAGGCGCTTATATTAGCGCCTTTACTGTATGAATAACTACTGCATACCTTATTTACGTCTGCGTGCAGCCACCAAAGCAAACCCGGGTAATAACAACCATAACACTGCTGGAGCAGGAACTTCCGCCTCAATTTTCTTCACGCTAAGTTCTACATAATCGAACGCAGTATAAGGCTCATTAGGCGCATCAAAATTCACACCAACATAACCATGCCAGGCATTAAGATCATTATCCCATGTCAAAACATCATAAAAACCAAGCTCTGCATATGCAGCCTGAATCAAACCATCATCCGGGCCATTATTTTGTGCGGTTAACGCTTGTGTTTGGCTGCCACCTGCAAAAACGAAATCAAGCTCTGCAGGGGTTACATCATAATCACCGAAGATGAGATTAAAAAAGATATCCTGTCCTGCAACAATATCCCCTTCCGCAATAAAGAAGTCGAATACAAAACCCGGCTGATTCGGCAGTTGATTTGAAGGAGATGCAGGAAACTCTCCGCCTGCACCATATGTACTGGTATTGGCGTCGTAGACTTTTCCTGCTGCGCTTGAAGCGTCGTAACTGGTTGAGATAGCAATATCAGTAAACTCAACTCCTGACGTACCGTTATCGGCAAAACCTGTACCGCCATAACCTTCATTTAAACGATTATCAAAATCATCGCCATTATTTGTAGCAACCGCTTGATTTCCATTAAGGCTCGGCAGTACATCTCCCGCCCCCAGATGTCCATCACCATTCCTGTCAACGCTACCGCCATCACCGACTAATGAGGCAAAATTTGCATCGGCATCAAAACCGAAACCATCATTGTCACCGATACGAATATTCTTAAAAGGTGCTGCCTGTGCTATAGAAACAGACAAAACCAAAGATGTTAAAATTAAACGCTTCATTATTTTCTCTCCCGATTTAAATAAATATATCCGCCTCTTAAAGGCAAAAAACATACCAGCCATATACTGTTTTGTTTTTACAGTATTTTTATAATTACTAAGATAAGAAATTGTAAATAAATCTGACGCCCTTCATGCAAAGTACATCCAAATGCGACACTCTCCATCGACCACAAAAGATATATCCTGCTATATTTTCAATATACAGAAGCACTTACAAATTAAAGCCCGATTTTCTTCTAAAGGATTTAAGATGGAAAACAAGCATCTATTTTTAATATTACTGCTATCACTATTCTTAACCGCTTGCGGTGGTGGCGGCAGTGGTTCTGAAACCGACACCACTGAGGGTCAAGGCAGCCAAAATAACGACCATAAAGGATCGAAAGAAGAAACAAGTGAAGGTGAAGACGTTGTCTTTGAAAATTAACATTGATATATCGGAATTATAATTAATGTACAAAAAATGCCCCGAATGCGGATATGAACGCAAAGGTGATGAAAACGCACCGGATGACCAATGTCCCGCTTGCGGACTGATCTACAGCAAATGGATGAAGAATAGATTCGCCCCGCCACCAGAACCGGAACCGGATACATTCGAGATAGCAGAATCACGCTTAAAAGAGATCGGCAGAACAATTCTGGAGAGAGTAATTGCGCCTAAACCATACTTAGACCCCATGGTGGTTTACGGTCAGCTTATATTACTTATACTGCTGATTTTTGTTGGTGTACGTTTTCTAAGCTACGGAGTAGATCAGCACCTGTTCCAAGGCATGGATGCCCGCTTTCTCCACAGGGTAAACCTTGTGTTTCATGAAGCCGGACATGTGATATTCCGTCCTTTCGGAGAATTTATTTTCATACTCGGCGGCACACTCATGCAATTAATTGTACCGATGGTCTTTGCAATTTACTTCCTGTTCTGGCGTGAAGATTCTTTCAGTAGTTCGGCAATGTTGTGGTGGTTCGGTCAAAACGCACTGGACATAGCACCATATGTTAATGATGCACGCAAAATGGAACTCATGCTGCTTGGTGGCGGTACAGGCAAAGAAGTTGGTGGTCATGACTGGAACAACCTACTCCGAATGACCAATTGCCTTAAATACGATAATACACTTGCATGGATATTCTATTCAGCAGGAACCACGCTTATGATTCTGGCAATTATATGGGGTGGATACACCCTTTTGCTGGAGCATAAAAACAGAGCCTGAAGATCAATGAAGTCAAATCAAGGATCGAACAAACACTCAAATCCATTTCCTTAAAAACCCAGTAGAGAATCCCCCTATTGTACGGTTTAAATTTGGGAAGTTCACGCTATAGACTGACTACTTAGCGCCTTCAGAAATCTCTGCAATTTTATTATTAAGCCCTATAATACGCTCCAAAAGAGAGCTGTTTTTAGGAGAATCAAGAGATTGCCCCTGCAGCATTTCATGTGCAATATTCAAAGCTGCCATTATAGCAATGCGCTCCGCACCAATCACCTTACCCGAATTCCTGATCTCTCTCATTTTACTGTCGAGATAACTTGCTGCTTCCTGCAGTCCATCCATTTCGCTTCTTGGACAAGAGATCAATAACTCTTTATCTAATATCTTTACTGCTACTGTTTCTATATTTCCAGACATAAAAAATTCTCAATTCTGTAGCTACAACTCAGCTCTGCTCCATTGATTTAAGGCGCCTTATCATCGCCTCCACCCGGCTTTTAGCTTGATTATTCTTCTGCAAAATCACAGCCTTTTCATTTCTTAGATTTTCCTGAGAAACCCTAAGAGAAGCATTCTCCTCAACTAATCTGGTACATTTTTTTGTTAATTCATCTACTCTGGATTCAAGAATACCAAGCTGTTTTTCAAAATTACTTGTGCTCATAATAATTTCCATAATACACAAAATGAACGGCTTCTTAGCCACAGAAAGCATCAATATTATACGATTAATCAGAAGGATACAAATTAGCAAAGGCAAAAACACATTACTCGTGATTCCTGTCTATTGCTCCAATATCCAAAACAGGAGAAGCATCAATATGCTGAGCATCCATCATATGAGCCACCCGCTCCAAAGCGGCAACAATCATTGTCTGCTCCCAGTCATGCAAATCCTGAAACTGAGACTGAAACTGATCCTGCAAAGTTTTCGGAGCCTCACGCAACAAAGCAAACCCCTTCTCAGTAATTGTAATAAATACCTTTCTTCTATCAGCAGTCCCTCTCTCCCTTGAAATCATACCGTTATTTTCAAGCCGATCAAGAATGGTTGTTACCGTTGCCTGGGTAAGATTAACCTCACTGGCAATACTTTTTATGGGCACATCTCCAAGCTCACGGATAGTTTGCATTACCATAAGCTGCGGAGTAGTAAGCCCAACCATACGACTTATGTTTTTGGAATCGATATCTGTCGCTCTTATTATTCTTCTCAAGGCCACCAGAACGCTATCAAAATTATTCTCTTTTTTACTATCAACCATTTTTATATTCACGCCTCCGATCGCGCTAGCCTGTATTTTCTTACCTCCTACTAAATATAGCCTTCTTTAATATCTATTTCCTCAAAAACATGCCCAACCCCAAAATTCATAAGCTCTGATCTATAACTCTTACTCTTTACAAACAGCCACACTTGCTTTTGAATAAATTACTCACCAACCCTATGTATCGCCCACCTGAACCTTCCCCAGCATTATCACTCAACTCTAAAACCAAGCCGCTTAATTAATTCCAAAACCTATATTTATTTAGTGTATCTAACTACATTTATTAGATACTAAATTTAAGGCGCGCGCATCACCAAACGAACAAACACAACAAAAAACATTTATTTACAGCATGTTGAAAAGAAGGCTGATCTTATATATAATTCACACCGATAAATATTAGTGTCACTAATATATAGCTTTTCTAAACAGAAGAACGACCTACTATTTTATGGATCAAATAAAAATTCGGAAGCCAACAGCGGAAGATGGCTTTTTAGTTCACAAGCTGATTGACAGCTGCAAGCCATTAGATACCAATTCGGTTTACTGCAATCTCCTGCAGTGCTCCCATTTTAATGATACCTGCAGAATAGCCATTTATGACAATACCCCTGCCGCTTTTGTGAGCGGCTACCTGATTCCCGGCGAATGCAACTCCCTGTTTATCTGGCAGGTTGCAGTTTCTCAAAAGGCGCGAGGAAAAGGCGTTGGGCAGAAACTTATCAGGGAAATCATCTGCAGCGATGACAACATTAACAAAATTAAAACCACAATCACCAATACCAATGATGCTTCGTGGTCTCTTTTTAAAAAATTAGCCTCATCTCTTAACGGCTCGCTCACATCCAAACCCCACTTCACAAAAGAAGAGCATTTCGGCGGCATGCATGATACCGAGCATTTAGTAGAGATTTGCTTCAGCAATCCTATAAAGGAGTAATTCAATGGATATTTTTGACGAACTTGAATCAGAAGTTCAAAGTTATGCGCGCAACTTTCCTGTTGTATTCACCAAGGCTCAAGGTGCCACGCTCCACGATGAGTCCGGCAATAGCTATATCGATTTTCTTGCCGGCGCCGGCGCGCTTAATTACGGCCACAACAATCCGCTCTTTAAAGAAAAACTGATTGATTACATTAATAGTGATGGAGTCACCCACTCTCTGGATATGCACACAGCAGCAAAAAGAGATTTCCTGACAACATTCAAAGAAAAAATCCTTGCTCCCAGAGACCTTGCCTATGTCTGTCAATTTACCGGACCAACAGGAACCAATGCCGTAGAAGCAGCAATGAAGATAGCCCGCAAGGTTACCGGTCGCACCAATATTGTTGGTTTTACCCACGGCTTCCACGGCGCCACCTGTGGCTCTATGGCCGCCACTGCCAACTCTCACTTTCGTAATGCCTCAGGAATTACCCTGCAAGGTGTTACGACATTGCCTTTCGATGGCTATCTTGGTGAAAATTACGACACAACCGAACTTCTGGAAAAGATGCTTGAAGATAGCAGTAGCGGCCTTGACTATCCTGCTGCAGTCCTTGTTGAAACAGTTCAGGGTGAGGGGGGGCTCAATGTAGCCTCGAACAAATGGCTGCAAAATCTGCAGCGCATCTGCAACAAGTTTGATGTTTTGCTTATTGTTGATGATATTCAGGCAGGCTGCGGCAGAACAGGAACTTTTTTTAGTTTTGAGCCTTCAGGGATAAAGCCCGATATTGTCACACTATCCAAATCTCTCAGCGGCTATGGTTCACCATTTTCTCTTGTGTTGCTCAAACCTGAGCACGACCAATGGATGCCCGGCGAACACAATGGCACTTTCAGGGGAAATAACCACGCCTTTATAACTGCAACCGCAGCCCTTAACCATTACTGGTCAGACGACTCTTTCGCAAAAGATGTTGTAAATAAAGCGGAACTCCTTGGTAACGAGCTAAAAAGAATCAGCTCAGAGGCTAAAATACCCGGAATTAGCGTCAAAGGACGCGGCATTATGCAGGGCATCAGTTTTTCAGATCCTGAAATCACCAACAAAGTAGCAAAAACTGCTTTTTCCAAGGGGCTTATCATTGAGACCTGCGGCTCTGAATCTGAGGTTCTCAAGTGTCTCTGCTCACTAACAATTGCTGAAGAGGAGCTTCGCAGCGGCCTGAAGATCATCGAGGAATCCATCGAGGCTGTAGCTGCTTTTCCAGCAGAAGAGAGGAAGGCGGGATAATGATATTAAGAAGACTATGTGATGCCGAAAAAAACGGCCGTAAAATTGTCTCGAAAACCTGGGATAGCACACGACTAATCCTGAAAAATGACAATATGGGATTTTCATTTCATATAACCACAATTTATGCA
>QZLD01000332.1 GCA_004796385.1 Gammaproteobacteria bacterium
AGGTCTGCCTGGAAACTGTCAACCACTCACCTTTCGGTGGAGACTATGATCCTGATGATACCGGAGAGATAACCTGCTACGACCCGACAACATATAAAAAGATAAGCGACGACAGAGCCATAAGAAAACCTGAGAACAGAACGCAGGAAAAGCCTGCGGCTCAAAAGAAAGAGAGTAAACCAAAAGCTGATAGTAATACTAAACGCCCGTTACCAAAACCGGCAAAAACTATTAAAGAAGCAGAAGATCGTCTTAATGAAGCCTCTAAAAAAATTGAAGAAGCAAGAAAAAATGGTGAACCTCTTCCTGAATCCCCGTTTAGTTTGGAAGATAAAAAAGCGATTGTTGCAAAAGGATTAGAAGAAAATATCCTCGTCCGTGTTATTGAAACAGAACATGCTTATGATGCTGGAAAAATAGGCCGCCCAAGAGATGATGGAACTTTGACCTTCTACTGTGCACCATTATCGCAAGTTGAACATGGAGACACTGATCCAGAATTGCTGCTTAAGGCATTTGGTACTAACCATGATCCAAACAAGCAGTATACTATTCTTTTAATGGATGTTGAGAAGATGGCCAAAGCTGGTGATACAACGGCGATTATTCCTACATTTAAAAACCTGAATGAGATGATAGAAGCTAATCCAGCTCTTGGAATAGACCCCAAAATTGCAAAGCAGGTTCTAAATGATGACTTTGCAGAAAAGTTTGAGGATTTCACAAAAGCAGCAAATGCTAAAAATGTTGATTTATGGGGAGAAGAGAATTGGGATGCAGCAAAAGAGTTTGCTATAAATGAACTGACATTTGATGAAAAAACCGCAGGTTTATTAATAGAACGACAAAAAATTGCCGAAGAAATAAGCGCATGGGATATCTTTCAAGGCAATGGTATGAGTCGCGATACCAATTTTGCTCCGGAAAAAGTTAGTGGTGGTGTTGAGGCTTTTATTTATGAACGAAAGCCTCTGGATTTGAAAAAACTCGAAAAAGCAGGCGCTGTTGAAGAAAAAGGGGTTATTAAAGAAGCAGGCGCTGTTAAAAGAATACATATTGATCTACCTGATGGTATTCTCCCAAATCCCGATGGTGTAGCGGGATATTTACCAACAAAAGGGAGTCGTTATGATGATAAAATATACGATTTTACTGACGAAGACTTTGTAAAAAGACATCGCCAAATAAGATCAGATTATTTGAAAGGCTCTAAAGAACTGGAAAAAACTATTGCAGAGATGCACAGCAATGGTAGCAGTTCGGAAGAAATTGCCAGGACAGTTGTTGCAGAAAGAAACCGACAAAAAACAGAGGCGCGATCTCTTATGACAAAAGAAGAGGTTGATGTTTTAGAGCAGGGTAACATAGAAAAATATGGTGACCCAGTAGGTCCAAGTATTGATGATCTGTATAAAAAATACAAAACTTGGGATGATGTTATTGATGCGTCGATGCGAAAAGATAACGCTATTAACCTTCTTCTTGGTATAAAAAAAGATACAAAAGGATAGTAAATGTTTATTGAAAGATTTAATCATATAAAGGAATGTTTTGAGTATAACCCCAGCACTGGTGAAGGAAAGCTATTGCAAAGGGATAATCAGGAGTTTTCCGGAATTGGCGATGTGTATGATGGTACTATTGCTGCTATTTATGCTTTGGATAAAAAAACATTTTTACAAATTGGCACTGTCGTCGTTGATTTATCATTCAATGATTATGAGTTTAGATATACCCACCTTAATAGGGGTAAGTATACTAATTTTGCCATTACAAAAGGTATAGAATTTATTACAGAAATTACTTATCCAGCATGGATGAGGCGAATGAAGAATTACCCCATCGGGCTTGGCCTTCCAGAAGATGATGAAGAGGATTTCCTCGCTTATGTAAAATATATGCTGGAAGATGAAAGACGTAGGCTGCCGTTATTAAACGGCTTGAGTGGCAATAGTTAATCACTTGTACAATTACAGCGACCAAAGCTACATATTATGCACTATGACTAAAGCTTGCTAAGGAAGAAATCAATGCGAATATTTGAAAAACTAGATCCGAATACAATACCTGATGATCCTCGTGTCGTATTTAGGTTCGACTATATAGCAACTAAGCTACCCTATAGTTACCATCACTTTGATTATCTTTTGATTGATGGCGATTATGCTATTTGGGCCTCCAGGAGATTCTCAGAGAATTCCATGTGGGGAAATGTACCTCGCCCTGCGTACTGGTTGGGAGGATCTTATATTGAATTTCCTAAACAGGGACTACCCTGGTTTTTATGGGCAATAAAAGAGAAGTTTTTTAAGACTGAGGCAGAAGGTGGATTGGAGCGAGGTAAATTTACTTATAGCGATGAGTTCAATGGTGAAAAGCTGGTTGTCCACAGATCTTTCGGCATACCTGGTTATGTGCTAGCAAATCACTCACGAACTGAGAAAAACACTTTTGGGCGGGATGAGGCGCAAGAATATAGATTTAAAGATGAGATGATGTTTGATAATAGACTTTTTGAAAAACTTGAGATTATTGCAAAAAAGATATCCTCAGGTGAACTTTAAATTACCCCGCAACTTTTAAATACAAGCCAAAGGTTAAAAAATGCAAATAATGAAATCACCTGAAATACAATGGATATATGAGTTTGATAGAGAGATACAAAACTCACCAGTTATTAGCGAAAATTCAATTTATATAGCGTCCTGGGATGAGCTATTTAATATCGATATTAATTCTGTAAACACAATATGGAAATA
>QZLD01000295.1 GCA_004796385.1 Gammaproteobacteria bacterium
AGAAAAGTATTTGATGGTAAGGTCTCGCGAAGGGATGCTTTTTTATACATGGCATCCTTATCAGCAAGTTTTATTGAAGATGACATCTTCGGGGGTTCTTTTGTTACGGTTGATCCGTCTGATGAAGAATCGCTGCATCCCGTAGTAAAAAACAAAATAGAAATCAGCACTGTAAGTGTAAGCTTTTTAAGCATAATATCTCCCTGATGTGGTTGAATTCGCAATTAATGGAAAAATTCTAGCATATAAAAGTTGATGGAGTTTGCTTTTTTGCTATTTTTTTATAATTTTCCAAGGCTTGTATTATGAAATGCTTGAGAAGGCTATTGTTTTGTTTCGGCCAGACTCTTTGGCTTTGTACAGGGATGAATCTGCTTTTTCTATGATCTCTTCAATTATTATTTCATTATCGTCAGTGCCGAAGTGGTGGCTATAAACACCTATGCTTATTGTTATGTATTTACTGCATGATGATGAGGGATGTTCAAGTTGCAATAATTCAACGGCGTTTCGTATTCTTTCGCAGACAAACCCGGCTCCAACTGCATCTGTATCAGGCATAATAAGTGCGAACTCTTCGCCGCCATATCTGGCAACATGGTCTGCAGGCCGAGCCAGATTTTCTGAAATTGTCTTAGCAATCTTTCGTAGTATTGCATCTCCAGCCAAATGACCAAGGTTGTCATTTATTCCTTTGAAGAAGTCAATGTCGCAAATAGCAAACGAAATAGCTTTTTTATCTCTTTTGGCACGGTTAATTTCTGAAAAAAGCATGTCATCAAGGGCTCTTCTATTCATTATTTCAGTTAAAGGATCCAGTCTTGCTAAGGCTTCTGTTTTGAATCTGGACGAAAGGGCGTCAACAATCATATTGTGAGAGCGCCATCCTGCGATTGATGTATATATAATAAAGACTACACATAACACTCCCATACCGAAAGCCAGTCTTTCCTGTTGCGATATCAGCAGAATAGCAATCGGTAATAACAGCGATAACATAAAAAAGTAAAAGACAGGAAGAAATACAGGTAACGAGCTTACGGAGCCTGCAACCATTCCTGTTAGCAGGATGGCGATAAACATTTGATAGCCAACGTTTCCATCAACAAAGAAGAGGTATCCGCTTAAACCCCAGATAATGCCAAAGCAGGCCGTAAGAGGGTTATATACAGCATACCATCTGCTCGGATTACTTAATCTTAGAAGTTTTCTTGTTGTCGGCAGGCTTATTGCGGCCCTTATAATTCCTCCAATAAAAAGAGAGGATATCCAGGCAATAAGTATATAATGCTCAACCACCGGCCAAAATATTATAACTGCTATGGTGGCGTTTATCAGATTTGCCAGAATATCGCTGTTCCACTGGTTTACAGCAAATTCATTTTTTACCTCGAATATTTTTTTTTCTTCCATTTTTTTGTGGGTGTCGCGGGTTGTTTTTTCAGTGGATGTATTGGTGCTAATAAAGCGTCTTCTATGATATTAGGACATAATAAAAAATAGTCATTATTGTTTTGATATATATCTACAAAATGTAATGGGTTAGTCGTTTTTATGATCTATTTTCTCAGAGTGGTTGGTCTCTTTTTTGAATTCGCCTTCAATAATATCTTCATTATTATTATCACCGTGTTCTTTAGAAAAGGTTGAGTAAATGTGGAATTTTCCTTTTGATATAAAGGATTTCGCGATTATTTGGCGAACGTAAGGGATTAGCAGGGTAAAACCTACGGTATCTGTGAAAAAACCGGGGGTTATCAGAAATGCTCCACTTATAAGCAGAGCGATTCCCTCAATAAGTTCCGATGCCGGTATTTTGTTTTGTCTTAGGTTTTCCTGAGCACGGTGCAGAGTTGAGAGTCCCTGATGTTTCAGTAGTTTAGAGCCAATAATGGCTGTTGCAATAATGATAGCTACAGTAACTCCTGTTCCAATAAGGCTGCCGATTTTAATGAAAAGGTAAAATTCTATTACCGGGACAATGATAAATATCAGAAAAAATATTTGGAACATTAGAGAGCCTTGTTTGTATAAAAAGAAATGTTTGCGGCAACTGATAGCTGCTTGTAGTATGCGATTAACCTATCAAAAAATATCGGTGTAATTCAATGTTATCGAATTTTATCACAAAAAAACCTTTAAACAGATTTTTACTAATGGTGTTGTTTTTTTCTGTCATGTTATTGTCAAATCTAAGTTTGGCTTCTGGTTTTCCTTTTTCGGAAAATAAAAATAACGATGGCCTTTATGGTGGTTTTCTTCCCCCGGATCAGGCTTTTGTTTTTTCTGCATATGCGGATTCTGCCGATAAAGTTATATTAAGTTGGCAGATAGCAGAGGGGTACTATTTATATAAAAAAGATATTTTACCTCAGGGAGTTGATGGTGCTGTTGAGTCGGTAAAATTAAAGTTTCCTGAGGCAGTGATTATTAATGATCCCAAATACGGTGACATGGAGGCATTTACCGGGAGTCTTGAAGTGCCGATGGTTTTAAGTGAACCGGTATTTAATGGTGAGCATGAGCTGAAAATAAAATATAAAGGATGTGCAGCACAAGGTCTCTGTTATCCATATATAGATAAAAAACAATTACTTGTATTTAATTATCCGGAGCAGTCTTTTATAAAGACTGTTGCTGATGATGGGGTTGAAATTAAGTTTTCGGATAATAAGAACGAGGTTGATAATGTTGTAGATGATTTAAATAAAAAAAGTATTTTCTGGATTATTCTCTCATTTTTCGGTGTTGGTGTATTTGCATCGTTTACCGGATGTAGCTATCCATTGGTGCCGATTTTATCTGCGATGATAATTGGTAGTGATGCAGGAAAGGTAACTCTGTCTAAAAGTATTGTGTTATCACTGGTGTTTATCTTTTTTTTGGCAATAACCTATGGGGTGGCAGGTGTTGTTGTGGGTTCGTTCGGAATTAATCTTGAACAGATAACTCAGTCAAGACTGGTGCTTTCTGGTTTCTCAGCGATTTTTATCTTTTTGGCTTTCGGAATGTTTGGTTTGTTTGAGATAAAAGTTCCTTCTTTTATTGCCAATTTTGCCGCATCTCTTAATAGTAAACAAAAAGGCGGTAATATTATTGGTGTTGCTGTAATGGGTGTGCTTTCAGCAGTAATTGTAGGGCCCTGTGCTACTCCGTTTATTGCTGGTGCTTTACTTTATATTTCTCAGGAGGGGAGTTCCGCAACAGGAGGTCTGGCCCTTTTTTCTATGGGGCTTGGTACTGGGCTCCCCCTGTTTATTCTGGCTGTTGGTTTAGGCACAATTTTGCCGAAATCAGGAGGTTGGATGAAAAGCATACAGCATTTTGGAGGTTTTGTTCTATTGGCTTTGGCCGCATATTTCCTTGGTTTGGGTATTATATCGTCTCAGCAGCAGTTAGGGTTATACGGGTTAATAATTATTGCGGCAGGCATATATCTGTTTTTTATGTTTAAAGCGAAATTTGTTGCGGTAATAATGATCTCAATGACGGTTATTGTTTTTGGAGTATATGTAATTGCCGGAGCCATATATGGAGGGGAAAGCGTTTTATCCCCTTTTAAAGCTTATGGCGAAACCGATTTTGTGGTTGTTGATTCTATGAAGGAAATAATAGACAGAACATCAGGAGATCAATTAGGCAGGAAGGTTTTGCTGAAGTTTTCTGCGGACTGGTGTAAAGAGTGCCATGTGATGGATGAGCAGATATATTCCGGTAGTGAATTTAAAGAGCTGGCAAAAGGGGTGGTTCTTCTTAAGGTTGATATGAGCGTGCTCTCCACAGAGGAAAAAGAGATCATAAAGCATTATAAAGTTGTAGCTCCGCCAACTCTGGTATTTATTGATGGTTCACGCAAGGAGGTGCGTAAGTATCGTTTGGTGGGTAATAGCGGATATCAAAAGATAATTGATAATATTGGGCTTTTTGTTAGTGAATAGCTGTTAAAATACACTTAAATGTTTTGAATTTCTGTGAATTTGCGGATATTTTTCAAAAAACTGGACAAAAAGCTAAAACTAGAGCAGAATTTCGCACTATCTTGTTTTCTTCGGTTTGATTATTGATATTTTTACCAGATTCTGTAAGAAGGGAGTGTTTTTACCGAAGATCAAGGTTTTTAGCCAAATTCGTGAAGCAGGAGATAGCAATGGCCAGAATACTATTGGTTAATGGCCCCAATTTGAATCTGTTGGGGGTGCGGGAACCTAAAATATATGGATATGCCACACTGGCAGAGATAGAAGAAAAGTTACACAAAATGGCTGTTGATGCAGGGCATAAACTGGAAACTCTGCAATCTAATGCCGAACATGAGATTGTTGAATTTATCCAGAAAGCAGTAACAGAAAAAGACATTTCATTTATTATTATAAATCCGGCGGCTTTTACCCATACAAGTGTTGCAATTCGTGATGCGCTTCTTTCTGCTGCTACCCCGTTTATTGAATTACATATTTCCAATGTTCACAGCAGAGAGGCATTCAGGAATAAATCCTATCTTTCAGATATCGCTTTAGGAGTTATCTGCGGGTTAGGGCCACAGGGTTATGAGCTTGCAATGCAAGCAGCACTAGCAAATATACAGGAATAAGATTATGGATATCAGAAAAGTAAAAAAATTAATTGAGTTATTGGAAGAGTCCGGGATTTCGGAGCTGGAGATAAAAGAGGGTGAAGAATCTGTACGTTTATGCAGGTATTCTCAGGCTCCGGTAGCACAATATCAACCTGCAGCAACAGTTCCGGTTATGCAGCAGAACAATGCTGTTCAAGCAGTAGCGGATGATAATGCGGTAGCAGCTGAATCCACAGAAAATGTACCTGACGGGCATGTAATTGCATCTCCAATGGTCGGAACTTTCTATAGATCACCATCACCTGGAGCAGATCCGTTTATCGAAATCGGTTCAACTGTAACCGCAGGCGATTCTCTGTGTATTATCGAAGCAATGAAGATGATGAATCAGATTGAGGCAGATAAAAGCGGAAAGGTTGTTGCTATTTTGGTTGAAGATGGGCAGCCGGTAGAATTCGATCAGCAGCTCTTCATAATAGCCTAGTACGATTTTTGCATTTCTGATTTAACGGAGATTAAATATGCTCGATAAGATAGTAATTGCAAATCGTGGCGAGATTGCCCTTAGAATTTTGCGTGCCTGTAAAGAGCTGGGTATAAAGACCGTAGCAATTCATTCAACTGCAGATAGAGACCTGAAGCATGTCAGACTTGCTGATGAATCCGTCTGTATTGGGGGCGCTTCAGCAATGGATAGCTACCTGAATATTCCTGCAATTATCAGCGCAGCCGAGGTTACAGATGCAGTCGCAATTCATCCCGGTTACGGTTTTTTAGCTGAAAATGCCGACTTTGCTGAACAGGTGGAAAAAAGCGGATTTGTTTTTATTGGCCCTAAGCCATCCACCATAAGAATGATGGGCGATAAGATATCTGCAATAAAATCCATGAAAGATGCTGGAGTACCGTGTGTTCCCGGTTCCGGAGGAGATCTTGGGGATGATGCTAACAAAAACATAGAGATGGCAAACAAGATAGGTTATCCGGTTATAATCAAGGCTGCCGGTGGTGGCGGTGGTCGCGGAATGCGAGTAGTTCACAGTGATGCCACACTTATTAATGCTATTTCAGTGACCAAGACTGAGGCCGGAAACTTTTTCGGTAACAGTGAAGTTTACATGGAAAAGTATCTGGAAAATCCTCGTCATATCGAGGTGCAGGTTTTGGCGGATGAGCATGGAAACTCTATTCACTTAGGTGAGCGTGACTGTTCAATGCAAAGAAGACACCAGAAGGTTATAGAAGAGTCCCCGGCTCCAGGCATTAGTCCTGAGCAGAGAGAGAAGATCGGAACAATCTGTGCAGAAGCGTGTAAGCGGATTGGTTACAGAGGCGCGGGAACCTTTGAGTTTCTTTATGAAAAAGGCGAGTTTTATTTTATAGAAATGAATACCAGGGTTCAGGTTGAACATCCTGTTACAGAAATGGTTACAGGTATAGATATCATTAAGGAACAGCTTAAAATTGCAGCCGGAAAACAGCTGAAATACAAGCAGCGGGATGTCAAAGTAAACGGGCATGCAATTGAGTGTAGAGTGAATGCGGAAGATCCAGCTACATTTATTCCGTGGCCTGGAAAAATTACTCAGTATCATGCTCCCGGGGGGCCTGGTATCAGAGTTGATTCTCATATTTATAATGGATACACAATCCCATCATATTACGACTCTATGATAGGAAAAGTGATTACTCACGGGGGAAATCGTTTGGAAGCAATAGCCAGAATGAGAAATGCCCTTGATGAAATCGTTATAGAAGGCATAAGGACAAATATTCCTCTACAGAAAGAGCTGATAGATGATGCTGCTTTTATTTCAGGAGGAACCAATATTCACTATCTTGAAGATAAGCTGGAGCGTAAAGCCAAATAATATTTGCGGGCATATAGATTATGGATGATGAAATAAATTGCTGGAATTGCGGAGCTGATCTTTCTCAGTTGCCGCAACCTTTTTCCAGAAAGGAAGAGTGTCCGGGCTGTAGTAAAGAGGTTAGAGTTTGCAAGATGTGTATTTTCTACGACCCTAAACTCCATAACAGTTGTAAAGAGCCAGTTGCTGATAGAGTTAACGATAAAGAACGAGCTAACTTTTGTGATTACTTCAAAGTTAAGTCTGGAGCATATTGCGAAGGTGGTAATAATAGTGATGCAATGAAAGGTTTATCTGATCTGTTTGGTGGTGTTGCTGTTAGTTCATCCCCCTCATCGGGAGATGCCAAAAAGAAGCTGGAAGATCTTTTTAAATAGATAGGGTTGGATTACAGATTCGATGGAGCAGCTGCTTATGTATGCGAAAAAAGTAATCATGTTTTTCCTGTTTTTCCTTGCTGGATTTTCCTGTTTTGCAAGTCAGGATGACTACAAAAAGGGAGTAGAATATTTTAGAAATGGACAGTTTCAAAAGGCACTGACGTTTTTTAAAAAAGCAGCTAAAACTTCACCGGAGAATTCACAGGTCCGTTACAATATTGGTGTTATTAACTACAAATTGGGAATATATGGTGATGCGGCGGAGTCTTTCACGGTTATATCTGAATCAGATCCAATGTTTTTTCTTGCTCAATATAATCTGGGGCTTATATCTTTAAAAAAGAATAATCCAGATTTGGCATTAGAATATTTCTCTGTAGTGATTGAGTTTTCAGGTAATACTAAACTTGCAACTCTCGCTAAATACCAAATAGACAAAATATCGACAGACAAGAATAATCAGGCAGCGGAAGCAGAAAAAAATAATTTTCTTATGGAGGCTTTCGTTGGGGTTGGTTATGATAATCACCTGTTATTGTTTGAACAAAGAAGTTCTGGAGGTTATGGTGATAGCTATAATAATCTCGGTATTAATGCACTGTTTCCTCTATGGAGGAATAGCGTAAACTTTTATTCATCGCTGGATATAATGAATTACTCTGAATATTCAGAGTATAACCGTATGGACCTGGAACTTGAATTATCTTACAGGTTAAAGTTTGGTAATAGCGAAGTTGAGCTGAGCTTGGGGGCAGAAAACAACTGGAGTGACGATAGTCAATATCTGTTTACCACCAAATTACAGGCTGAATTTTTGCATCATATATCTAATTGCTATGCAGCTAAGCTAAGGTTTTTATATTCGGATTTCTCAGCGGAAAAGCATAACTTTTTTCTGGGTGGTAGTAGTAACGAAATATATTTGGAAACAGGTTATTATACCGATAACACAGATATTTTTCTTTATTATGATTACAGTGATTACAACCGCGAAGATATAAAAAGACAATTTGTCTCATTTAGTTTTTCGCCAGAGGTTCATAAAATTGGGGTTGGTGGAAGTTTTATGGTTTTTTCAGGAATAGAAGTAGATTTCGATATTGGTTATTCTCGTTCCGAATATAGTACACCGGACAGGCTGGTTTGGTTTGGTCGGTTGTTTGAGCGTTACAGGGACGATAGCCATACTTATGCTTCCGTTTCTGTTTCGGCAGATATTGTTAAAAGTCTTAAATTCAGAACAGCGGCAAGTTACACCAATAAAGAGTCAAATATTTCAGCTGAAGATTATGAAAGAACAGATATGGCGGTTTTTCTTGTGTACTCAAATTAGACATAATGATTTGACCTGATCACCCTCATATCGTGCAGGTTATGATAAGGATGTATTAAAAACTCACGCAGAGCTACAAATAAGGAGGCCAAGTTATTATGTCTAGCTCTGTTCTTATTTATTTTGCGGTTCTCTGTCGGTTTCTTTCAATTATTGCTTTTCTTAACAGCTTTCTTCTTAAAAGTGCTTTTCGGAGTCTTTGTTGACGGGCTTTTTGTATTTTTTGTTTTTGTTCAGCAGTTAACTGGGGTTTATTGCCTTTCTGTAGAGCGGGCAGCTTGATTTTTCTGGTTATCTCTTTGGGGTTATTGTGCTCAACAATATCCATCGTGATGTCATCAATATCATTAGTATCCGACGAAAACGACATAGGTGCAAAGATTCCCAAACCAAATAAAAATGCTATTTTAAACACTGTTTTTTTCATTTTGTTTTGCCTTAATTCCTGCTAACCGGTTTTGTTTTCTGGAAATGTTTCTTCTGAAAATGTATCAATAGTCAACAGGTTCAGTTTAAAGGTTTTTTCTTTATTGCCATATCTGATTTTTGCAATAAGCTCCCCTTTGCCTGCTTTTGTAGAAACAACAGGAAGCGAAATAAAATTTTGCCCTTTTACCAAATCTGTTTGCCACTCAAGTTTTGACTGGTTTGGATATCCGGCAAGTTCATAATCGCTGGAAAGCTCCATAGAGAGCGTTGCCCCTTTAAAGTCCTGAGGAACATTAAAAACCAGATTTACATCTTTAAGTTCAAAAAGGGCAATTTTGACCTCAGGAATAGTTTGCTGAGGAGAGGTTTCAGGAGCCGTATTAATGTATATCAACAGAACCAAAACTACAATGGTAATAGCCGATGCAAATCCAGTTGCAAATCCGGCAAGGTGATTTTTTTTAATTTTACAATCGCTGTTTGTTTTTACTGCATTTTTTAAAACATTTCTGCGGAATTTCGCAGATGGTTGTGGTGCGGGTATCTGTTTTAATTTATAAAGGAATATCTCTTCGTTTTCCAGATGCTTACGACAACGCTTGCATTCTTCTCGGTGTTTATGAAATGCCTGAATATCAAAAGAGAGATCATTGTTATCTTCTTTTTGATCTAAGTATTCAAAAATACTGTTTTTAAATTCTTTGCATTTCATCATTTTATACTCCTGAATAGAGAACGGGATTATTCCGAAAAAGGTTCCATTAAAATAAGGCTCTCTTTAATTTTATTTCTGGCACGATGAAGTCTTGATTTTAGCGTACCTATAGGGGTATTAAAAAACTCAGTAAGTTCTACCAGTGTATAGCCCTCAATATCATGCAAAGAGACCAAGGTTCTGTGTTCTTCGCTAAGGCAGCTAACGGCTTCAGCCATCTTATTACATATTTGCTCATTGTTTATCAGAGTCTCAATGCTTGGTGATTCTGCGACAAAACTAGCTAGAGCATCTTCTTTTTCACTATTGTTTACAGGATCGTTGTTGTTTTTTCTTATTTGGTCAATAAACAGATTATAAAGGCTTTTAGCAAGCCACGGACGAAGATTTTCAATTGTCTTTATGTATTCATATTTGGGGTAAAGTTTAACAAGGAAGTCCTGAAGCAGATCTTCAGATAGATCCTGATCGTTGGTGTATCGGAATGCCAGCCTATATAGATGGTCAATATACGGCTCAATCAGGAGTTCGAAAGGATCTTTCTTTCTAACCGCATTTAATAGACTGTTAAGTAAAGACATTTTTTCAATTCCGTTTCAGGGGTATTCCATTAATTACCATGCAATTTAGCATACTTTTTCTGGAAGATAACCCTGGTTTATTTTTTAATGATTACTCACAGGCAACGTAAATTACCCAAAAAGGTTCCTTAAAAATAAAAAATAAAAAAAGGAACCATTTTGCAACCACTGCGTTTTTCAAAATACATGATCAACAATTATTGGAGAACAAAATGGAAAATACAGTATTTGATTCAATTAAAAGATTTTTATTAGCGATATTTATATCGGGAATAACACTTATGTTTGCTGCCTGTGGTGGGGGGGGTGAAGATAGCAATGAAGTAGCTGAAACAGATAGTGATACTGGAAAATTAATGCTCTCACTTACAGATGCAGAAGGTGATTTTTTAAGTTATTCGGTAGATGTTACATCAATAAAACTAACCAGAAACAATGGGCAGATTGTCGAGGTTATTCCGAATAGTACAACTGTTGATTTTGCACAATATGTCGAACTTACCGAATTTTTTACGGCAGCCGATATTCCTAATGGTGCTTACAATGGTGTAACAATGTCTCTTGATTATACAAATGCACAGATTGTTGTTGAGGGTGTGGACGGTAACCCGCAATCTGCAACGATAGTAGATAGCGAAGGCAATGCTGTCACTGAGGTATCTATAGATGTTGAGATGGGTGAATCAGGTAAGTTGGTGATTGCGCCGGGAGTACCGTCATTTTTGACAATCGATTTTGATCTTAACAGTTCGCATACCATTAATATGGGAGAAGCAATCACGGCGGAGCTTGAACCTGTAATAATTGCCGATGCAGTTATCAAAGAGCCTAAGCCGCACCAGGTAAAAGGTTTGCTTGAAAGGGTAGATGTTGCCAATATGGTTTTTGTTCTTGATATCAAACCGTTTCGTTTCAGAAACGGGCGTTTTGGAGATATGACTGTAAATGTGGACAGTGAAACGGCTTTTGAGATTGACGGAGAAAATCACAATGCAGAACAAGGGTTGCTGGAGCTGGCAAGTCAATCTAATAATACAAAGGTGATGGTTATTGGGCAGGTTGATAAAAACTTACACAAATTTGTTGCCACTCATGTTTATGCTGGAGATAGCCTGCCTTGGGGAGAAAAAGACATAATTAAAGGCCATATTGTTGCCAGAGATGGAAATATTTTATCTGTTCGTGGAGCTAGAATAATCAGAAGTACCGGAAGAGTGCTGTTTAGAAAAGCGATTCAGATAGAGGTTTCAGAAGAGACTTTGGTAAACAGAGTGGGAGATGGAGATTCCTATATTGATCAGATCTCTGTTGGCAGTGTTATTACAGCTATAGGTGTGATGACGATAGATGATGCAGAAGATAATATTGAGCAGGAGAACATTTACCTTGATGCTACTAATGACGTTGTAAGAATACATCAGACCACAATGTGCGGCACAGTAGTTTCCGTTACTCCGTTTGTGTTGGATTTGCAGGCTATCGGTGGCAGACCTGTTTCAATATTCGATTTTAGCGGAACAGGTTTTACTTCTGAAGATGATGCAGATGAGGAAAATTATGAGATTGATACAGGTGAAATGAGTTTAGAGTCAGTTAATATCGGTGATCCGGTAAGGGTTAAGGGATTTGTTGCAGATTTTTCTACTGCACCAATTGATTTTGAAGCTGGTACGGTTATCGACTCATCATCTGTAAAAGCAGTTCTGAATATCAGGTGGCAGGAAGATGGTGCTGCAGATGTGTTTTCAGAGATTACATCGGAAAAGATCATCCTTAATACTGGCACAAACTATCTTTCTAATGCTCATCACATAGTTCGGTCAGCAATTTTTACCGATATTCAGGTTGAAGGAGAAACAATAAACCTGATACCTGCAGATGTTGTTGGTGAAGATATGAAAGGGCTTTATACCATCAAAACCGGAAACGGTATTCTGGTATATGCAGATTTCTCTGAGTTTGCCGCTGAACTTACTCATCTTTTAGATGAAGGTAAAACCGTAAAACAGTTAAGTGCAGTAGGAGCATATGATGATGTGACAACAACCTTTACATTAAATGGGTTGATTGTTGTTCTCAAGAATTAATATATAAGAATAGATAAAAGTGAAACAAAGGCCGCTTTCAAGTGGTCTTTGTTTTTACAGCCAGCGCCTGACTCTTTGTTTGTATTGCAGATATTGTTCTCTGCACTCAATCTCCATTTTTTCTTCCTCATAAGGAATAAACATCCAGTTTAATACTGCAATCATGAGCAGAGGAGAAATAAACGAGGCAATGTTTCCAAGCAGAAGAGCAATTCCGGCTAAAATGAAAACAAAGCCGACGTACATTGGGTTTCTGGAATACTTATACAGCCCACTTTCTACAACACATAAGGATTTTTGAAAACTTTCCGGGGTCTTACTCTTTTTGAATAGAAAGAAAGAGTGCATTACAAAATAGCCGCCACAGGTGAGTATCGGGATGCCGATTATTATTCTTGGGAGTAGGGCAATTAAGTTTGTCTGGGGTATTATAAAGCGCAATGCAATAGATAATGCGATACAGAAATAGAAATAAAACGGAGGAATAAGAAAGATCTTTTTCGAGTATTTTTGAATATTGTGTTTTTTCATTTTTGTATCTTTTGTACCAGTTAGCTTATCGCAATAGTAAGGTCACGCCCATTTCTTTTTGCTCTGTAAAGTGCAGTATCAGCATCAGAATAAAGTTTTTTCTCGCCATCAGGTTCATACTTATCTGTGGCTGCAACACCAAGAGATGCGGTAACTCTGATTTCAGTGCCGTCATTTATTACAATCCGCTCATCTTTAATGGTTTTTCTTACCCTTTCGGCAACCTGAACGGCATTGGCAAGATCACAATTTGGAAGAAGCAGAACAAACTCTTCGCCACCTACTCTGGCGGCTGTTTCGTTAATTCTGCGAGCATTGGTTATCGCCCTGGAAACAGACCTTAAAACATCATCACCAACAGGATGACCATAAGTGTCGTTGATCTTCTTAAAGTAATCCAGATCAATAAGAATAACAGCAAGCGGAGTACCTGATCTGTCTATATTGGCATATGCTTCTGTCAGTCGATAATAGAAGTATCTTACATTATAAAGGCCGGTTAGAGGATCATGTAGTGCCAGAGCTGCCGACTTTTTCTCATTTTTGCCCACATATGCGGTGAAAATGGTAAATATGAGAAGAGAGCATAAAAACATATAGGAATAAAGAGGTAAGTTATCAATAAACTCAGCAGAAAATGGTTTATTAAAAAATAAAATCTTTATTATTAACCAGCCGAAAGGTGTAACTATTGAGCATAAAAAAACCAGCGCCGATTTTTTAAATATTGAACTGGGTTTATGCCACGCAGCTTGATGTGACTCAACAGCGGTTTGAGTATCTTCCTGATCCATGTGCGGGTTCCTTGGAATAAAGCGAATTGCACTTTTAAAAAAAGAATTCTAACAGTCAAGTTAAAAAAACACCATAATAAGCGATGATCATTTGCCGCGAATATTGGTTAAATATAGTTGGTTTTTACGATTTTTATACAGAAAAATTGAATAAAAAATCGCACATATACTTGATTTTATTCGGTTGTGAATATAGATTGTGCGCGTCAGAAATCTTATCTTGTATGCCGGATAAAATTTGTTGGTGAAAAATCCGGATGCAAATCCCCTGTAAATTAAACGGCGAAATAACCGAAGGTGCTTAACTATGAAAGTTTTTGTCTTAAATTGTGGAAGTTCTTCTTTTAAGTATCAACTACTTAATATGGATACAGAAGAATTGTTGGCCATTGGACTGGTTGAGAGAATTGGTTTGAATGACTCTGTGCTTGCTTATGAAGCTACAGGCAAAGAGAAGGTCAAAGAAGTAAGCGATATTGCGGATCATGCCCAAGCTATCAAAATGGTTCTTGATAAGCTGGTAGATGCAGAAGTTGGAGTTATCTCTAAACTGGAAGAAATTTCTGCAATTGGACACAGAGCTGTTCACGGTGCAGACAAATTTACCAAGTCAGTTCTTGTTGACGATGAAGTAATCGCAGCTATGGAAGAGTGCGTTCCTTTAGCTCCTCTGCATAACCCTGCAAATATCACCGGTATGAAAGCAATGATGGACGTTCTTCCGGGAGTACCTAATGTTGCAGTATTTGATACAGCATTCCATCAAACAATGCCTGCTTCATCATTTATTTATGCTCTGCCATATGAACTGTATGAAGAGCACAAAGTAAGAAGATATGGTTTTCATGGAACTTCTCACTACTATGTATCAAACAGAGCTGCTGAAATCCTTGGTATTGAAAAAGATAACTTTAACTGCATTACCTGCCACATGGGTAACGGTTCTTCTTTCGCTGCTATCAAAGATGGTAAATGTTATGACACCACAATGGGTATGACTCCGCTTGAAGGTTTGGTAATGGGTACTCGTGCAGGTGATGTTGATGGAGGTCTGTTCAAGTTCCTGGAGAACAATGCAAATATGTCTATTGATGACATTGACACTATGCTAAACAAAAAATCAGGTCTTCTTGGTATTTCAGGAATATCTTCAGATATGCGTGATATCGAATCTGCAGCAGCAGAAGGTAACGAAAGAGCTCAACTGGCTATCGACGCTCTAATGCACAGAATCGTAAAATATATCGGTGCATTTGCAGCTCTACTTGGGCGAGTTGATGCCATTATCTTCACTGCCGGTATTGGTGAAAATGCTATTGAGCTTCGTGAAGAAGTTATGAAGCGTTTGACAGTATTTGGTATCAAAGGCGATTCTGATAAGAACAACTGTCGTGGTAAAGAGCAAATCATCTCAGCTGATGATTCAGCTATGACCGTCATGGTTGTTCCTACTAATGAAGAGATCACCATTGGTAGAGACACTAAAGAGATCGTTGCAGCACTATAATTAAATAGCCTATAACGAAATCGTAAGGCGTAGCTTTTCGGCTGCGCCTTTGTTGTTTTAAAGATTGGTTTTAAAAGATCGGCTTTAGGAAAAATAGTTTAAAAGTAAATGAGTAGCGAAACAGAAAAAAAGATAAATTTGCTTGATCTTGATAGAGAAGGGCTTGCCTCTTTTTTTAAAAAGATTGGTGAAAAGCCTTATCGTGTCACACAGATAATGAAGTGGATATATCATCGCTCCATAGTCGATTTTGATCAGATGACGGATATCAGCAAAAAGACCAGAGACCATTTGAAAACTATCGCAACCATGGATATGCCGCAGGTTGAAAAAGAGCAGCTTTCCAGAGATGGTACCAGAAAATGGTTGTTGCGAATGGATGATAACGCAGTTGTAGAGATGGTTTTTATTCCGACAGATGATAGAGGAACGCTCTGTGTTTCGACTCAGGTTGGTTGTAAACTCGGTTGTGCATTTTGTGCAACAGCGCGTTTGGGATTTCAGCGTAATTTATCTGCCGCAGAGATAATTTCTCAAGTATGGCTGGCGCGAGCATGTTTGGAAAAGACCGATAATGTTAATGTCGGAATTACCAATGTTGTACTTATGGGAATGGGAGAACCCCTTCTCAATTTTCAAAACACCATAGCCGCAACAAATCTTATGATGGATGATCTGGCATTTAAACTATCCAAAAGAAGAGTAACAATAAGTACATCAGGTATTGTTCCGGAAATATATCGTTTGAAGGAGCATACAGATGTTAGCTTGGCAGTATCCCTGCACGCGCCGGATAATCAAATTCGCAATAAAATAATGCCGGTTAATAAACAGTACCCTATAGAAGAGTTGATCCCTGCCTGTAAAAACTATATAGCAGGAAGTACTCACAGAACAATAACCTGGGAATATGTTCTTATTGCCGGAATAAATGATTCTCCTGAGCACGCAAAGAAATTGATTAAACTGATTAAGGGAGTACCATCAAAAATAAATCTTATTCCATTTAACTCATTTCATGGTTGCGGAATGAAAGAGCCGACGGCGAAGACAGTCGACAGATTTGCAGAAGTTATCTACAAATCCGGACTTACAGTGACAGTAAGGAAATCAAGAGGAGATGATATTGATGCAGCTTGCGGACAGTTGGCCGCAAAAAATGATTGAGATCGGATTGGTTTTTTAACTACTGGCATAGAGGATAATTTGCTATTCTTACAGCGAATATTCCACAAGTCACAGATACAGAGAAACGGGAAAGTAAAGCAAAGGGGTGGAGCAAATGTTACATGGTGTAAAGTTTTATTGGATTATTTTAGTTGCGTTATTTGTTGTTTCAGGTTGTGATACTCAGCCGCCGCGTGAAGAGCCGACAAGCGGAATACTTAAAGCGGCAGAGATTAATGCGAAACTGGGAATAGCCTATCTTAAAGAAGGTAAGGTCGAAGTGGCAAAAAAGAAGTTTGCCAAGGCGTACAGACAAAATCCCGATTCAGTAAGTGTAAATACAGGCATGGGAGTTCTTTTTGAAAGACTTGATGATATAGAAAAGGCAGAAGAACACTACAAAAGAGCTGTAGATCTTGAAGGAGAACAAAATGCCTCTAATGCACATAATAATTATGCCAGTTTTTTATGTGGCAAAAAAAGATATAAAGAGGCCGATCGCCTGTTTATGCTGGCAGCAGAAAACCGAATGTATGCCAACAGAGAAATTTCATTAACAAATTCAGGCTTATGTGCTTTTCAGCAAGGAGATAAAGACAAGGCAGAATCACGTTTTCGATACGCTCTTTCCGTTAATAAAAATTATGCTCCGGCGTTGCAGCAGATGTGTATGATAAGTTTTAATAAAAAAGTATATAAGCTGGCGAAGAGGTATCTGGATAGATGTATGGGAACGGGTATGAAAAATCTGGAGATTGTTTACCTTGGATATATGATAGAAAGTAAACTTGGAAATGATTTTGAAAAAAGAAAATATGCAGGGATGTTGAAAAGCCTCTATCCGGATTCAAAAGAGGCATTCAAAGTATATCAGGATGAAGAATGATATGAAAAAAGATAACAGAGACGAGTATATTGCGCCTAAACTTGAGCAGGAGAGCGCATCTCAGGCTACGATAGATTTTGGGCCGGGACAGGTTTTGGCAGATGCCAGAGTTGCAAAAGGGATAACCATAGAGACGGTTGCAGCAGAGCTTAATGTGACCGAGAAAGTCATTAATGCTCTTGAGCGAGATGATTATGAAGGATTGCCTCCACCTATTTTTGTTCGGGGTTATCTGCGTAATTATGCCAATTTTATTGGTGTAAGTGCCGAAGATGTTTTGGAAAAACATACAGGTCTGACATCAGCATCAATAGAGCCGACTTCGAGCAAAAAACTTAAGGCCAGAAGTAAAAACGCAGTAAAGAACAAAGGCTCGGATAAATCGGCAATTTTTATAGTTATTCTGCTTTTGGCAGTACTTGCAGGGCTTGGTTATTTTAGTTGGATTAATTGGGGCGATAAAATTGTTGAAATATTTCCGTTTTTGCAACAACAAGAGCAGCCGCCAAATAATGCGGAAACATCCGAAGATATAGATTCAACGGATGCAGATAGCGAAAGTCAGCAAATTTCGGTTTTGGAAGATCCATTGAGTACAAAAATTGTTGAAGAAGAATCGTTGCCGCAACCGATAGGTGATTCGGAATCACAAAACAGAGAAGAAAATGGACAGGAATCATCTGAGTCAGGGGCGCAAGAATCGGAAAATGATAGTAGTGATTCCCAGGCTCAGGAAGGCAATGGGAGTGTTGATGCAACTGAAACAGAGGGGAATGGTCTTATTGCAGCAAGTACTCAGCGTGAAATAATGCTGAAATTTTCCGGAAAGTCATATGTTTACGTTCGTGATGCTGCAAAAAAAGTATTTGCAAACCGTGTTTATAATAACGGAGAAACAAAGAGAATTACAGCAGAGCCTCCTGTGCATATTCGTCTGGGAGACCCTACCAAAGTGAATATAATCTACAATGGTTTGGATTATGATATGGGCGAAATAGAAGCTCGTGTGCCAAAAAACATTGAGCTTAAGTAATTAATCGAAAAAGAGAGAAAATCATTGAGCAAAAAGATTCAGGGGATCAGAGGGATGAACGACTGTCTGCCGGAACAGACATACATTTGGCAGTTTCTTGAAGAAAAAATAAAGAAAGTTTTGGATAGTTACTGTTATAAAGAAATACGTTTTCCCATTGTTGAAAAAACAGCTCTTTTTACTCGCTCTATTGGAGAGGTTACCGATATAGTGGAAAAAGAGATGTACACATTTGAAGACAGAAACGGCGAAAGTCTTTCGCTGAGACCGGAAGGAACAGCTGGTTGTGTTCGTGCCTGTATAGAGAACGGATTATTGCATAATCAGCAGCAAAAGCTTTGGTATAAGGGACAGATGTTTCGTTACGAAAAGCCGCAAAAAGGACGTTATCGCCAGTTTAATCAGATAGGAATCGAAACATATGGCATAGCAGATGCAGATGCAGATGCAGAGGTTATACTTTTATCTGCAGATTTCTGGAGAACAATAGGACTTACCGATGTAGAGTTACAGATAAACTCTCTTGGAGATGAACAGTCCAGAGCAAAATACAGAGAAGTTCTGGTAGAGTACTTTAGAAATAGCTATGAGCTGCTTGATGAAGACAGCAAACGCAGATTAGAGAAAAACCCGTTGCGAATCCTTGATAGTAAAAATCCTGAGATGGCGGATCTGGTAAAAAATGCTCCGAATCTTCTTGAATATCTTGATGAAGAATCAGAACGACACTTTCAAAGAGTGCAGGAGTATCTGAATGCGGCCGGGATTAGCTATGTAGTAAATCCCCGGTTGGTTCGTGGTCTTGACTATTACAATCGCACCGTATTTGAGTGGGTAACGACAAAGCTTGGCGCTCAGGGGACGGTTTGTGCCGGTGGTAGATATGATGGTCTTGTTGAGCAGATTGGCGGCAGGGCAACTCCTGCTGTCGGATTTGCTATTGGGGTTGAGCGAATCATTGCCCTTTTAGAGGTATGTGGAGTGGAAATTTCTTCAAAATTACCCAATGTCTACATTGTTTCACTTGGCGATAAAGGCCAGGAACAGGCTTTTTCAGTGTCATCTATTCTTCGCAATGAAATAGACGGAATAACAATTATGCAAAACAGCGGGGGCGGTAGTTTTAAATCACAATTTAAAAAAGCAGATAAGAGTGGAGCAGGTATAGCATTAGTTATAGGTGAAGATGAAGTTGAAAAAGGGATTGTTGGTTTAAAGTATCTGCGCGAAAAAAGAGAGCAGGAAACAGTTTCTGTCTCAGAGATAGTTAGCAGGATGAGGGAACTAATATAAAACAACCTTATCGAAGTAAAAGTTTTTTGACTTGAAAAAAAACTGCTTTTGCATGAATATACCCGGTTCTGAAATAGTGCGAAAAAACATCGTTAGAATAAAATTGAACAAATTAAAAACTAATGGTTCTTAGTGTTTAAGGAGAAAAAAGTGGCAGAATTACTTACAGAAGAAGAACAGGTTGAGCTGATAAAAGAGTGGTGGAAGAAAAACGGAACCTCCGTTATCGTTGCCATATTTGTAGCGGTAGCTGCAATATATGGTTATCAATATTGGCAAAAAAGCAAGATTGAAAAAAGTGCAGCAGCCATGCAGGAATACTACGAGCAAACGGAAAAGCTTAATAGTAATGATAAAAAAACCAAAGAGGCAGGAATGCAGCTGGCTGAAAAATATATTGAAAAAAATGACGGTCATAAAGTACTTAGTACATTTACAGCATTACAAATTGCCAAAGAGCACGTTGTAGCCAATGAATACAAAAAGGCAGAAGAGTTTTTGCAGAAGGCTTTGAGTATTAATGACGACAAAAGTCTGGAACCTATTATTAAGCACAGATTGGCTCAGGTTAATTTTGCTACCGGCAACAACGACAAGGCTCTAAGTTATTTGAAAAATCCTCCGGAATCATTCCTTTCGCTTTATGCGGAACTTGAAGGAGATATTTACTTTGACAAAGGCGAGAAGGAAAATGCCGTAGCTTCTTATAAAAAAGCGTATAGCAGCAATAAAGAGCAGAATGACAAATCAAAGGAATTGATTAAGATCAAGCTAAAGAACCTTGGTGTTGATCCTGAAAAAACCGAAAAAGTATCTGTAAAAGGCAAGAAAAACGCATAATCAGATTAGCGTCTGCTGTTACAACGAGTTAATTGCAGGCGTTTTTTATTTGTTCCTAACATAATAAAGGAAACAGTTTTGAAATCTTCCAAGGCAGCATTTACCGGAAAAATATTCATAATTTTTACAATATCGGCATTTTTTTACGGTTGTAGCTGGTTTTCCAGTGAAAAGCGTTCTGTTGAGCCAAAAGAGTTAAAGGATATAAACGTAACGGTAGATGCTAAAGTAACAGAAAGCTACGATCTTTCCGGCGATATTCTGCGAGGAGAAGTTTTTCTTAATCCTGTAGTTAATAATGAGGCAGTTTACGCAGCAGGAAAGGAAGGGGATGTTGTTGCAATTAATGCCAATTCCGGAAATGTTGTTTGGGAAAAGGATACGGAAACACAACTTAGCGGAGGAATCGCTATTTGCGAAAATCAGCTTGTATTGGGGAGTCGTGATGGAGAATTGTTATTTATCAATATTCAAAACGGGGATATTGAATGGAAAGGGACGGTTGCCAGTGAAATTCTTTCTGTTCCCCAATGTAAAGATAACCTGATTATAGTCAGAAGTGTAGATGGTGCTATTACTGCCTTTGATAAAACAAAAAAGAAAGTGAAGTGGGTTTTTGAAAGAGATATTCCTTCTCTGACACTTCGTGGATTGAGTAATCCGGTAATAAAAAACGGAGATGTAATTGCCGGTTTGGATAATGGTCGCCTTGTTGCCATTGATTTACAAACTGGCGCGTTAAAGGCTGATATTCCGGTTGCTATTGGCAGGGGCAGATCAGATATAGAAAGAATGGTTGATATTGATGGCAGAATTTCAGTTACAGAAGAGAGTGTGGTTATTGCCAGTTTTGGAGGCAATGTAACCGCAATATCCCGGCGTAATGGCAGACCTGCATGGCAGAGAAAAATATCGTCTTATACAGGTATCGTTGATAGTGTAAATAATCTTTATATCGTTGACGATAAGAGCAAAATATGGGCGTTAGACAGAAGTAACGGCGCTTCATTATGGTTGATGGACGATTTCTATGGTCGCCAACTATCTGCAGCGGCTGTTGTTGGAAGTAATATTGTGGTTGGTGATTATGAAGGATATCTGCATATTATTGATAAAAACAACGGGAATATTGTTGGTAGGATTAGAGCAAGTGGTGACGCAATAATATTGCCTCCAGTTGTAGATAAGAGCATGGTTTTTCTTACCGACTCATCAGGTGATTTGATACAGGTAGAGATAAAAGAGTAGGTTTTTGTGTGCCTGATACTGCTAAATTATAAAAGAAACAGCAGATATCCACTTATAATTGCAGCAAATCGTGATGAATTTTACGATAGATCTGCAAAACAGGCACATTTTTGGGAGGATTGCCCAAATATTCTGGCCGGAAGAGACAACAGCGCTGGAGGAACATGGATGGGGGTTGGTAAAAATGGTCGCATAGCCATGCTGACTAATTTCAGGGCGCCGGAAGATGTTCGTGATACGGAAAAATCCCGTGGTGAATTGACAGCAGCTTTTTTAAGTGGAAATAGTAAAGCAGCGGATTATCTTACCGGACTTCGCAAAAGCAGGCATGAATATAATGGCTACAATATAATATTCGGCACAGTGAAAAGCCTTCATTATTACTCAAACAAAAGTGACACTTATCAGTGTTTGTCCCCTGGTGTTTACGGTTTATGCAATCATTTTCTTGATACCCCTTGGTGGAAAGTGCAGAGAGCCAAGCAACGTTTTGAAATACTTACATCGCTTCATAACAGCCATAGTGGAAACATATCAATATCTGAGTTGTTTATGTTGCTGAAAGATAATACCAAATCCCCGGATTCTCAATTGCCGGATACAGGTATCCCCCAAATTTTCGAGAAAGAACTATCATCAATTTTTGTGCGTATGGCAGAGTATGGTACTCGCGCATCAACGCTATGTATCTACGATAGAGAGGATACAATATCTTACTATGAAAGAAGTTTCGGCAAGGATGGTAAAATAATTTCCGACCTGGATTTTTTTATTCATCTTGTATAAGCACAAGTTTTATAAAATTTACTATCTGCTATGCAATACGGTAATTTATTATGCTATCTTTAATTAGTTAACGTGTAATTTTTAAAAATTTGAACCGAATGCTGTATATAGGTTGTAGAGAATGGTGATTATTTACCATTATTAGAACAGGGAGAAGCAGTTGTTTCTAAAGAGAACCGGAGCAAAGAAGAAAGATTCCTTGCCGTCAAAGCTTGAAAAGGCACTGAAGGGGGTGTCTTTAAGCTATGAAAAAATCTCTGAAGGCGGGAGTGATATAAAAACGCTCACAGCAGGAGGAAAGGTTCAGGATCATCTTTTGGTAAGGTCAGTTCTTTTAGAGGATCGGAAAGGTTTTGTTCTGGTTGTTCTTCCTTATAAAAAAATTATTGACTTCTCATCATTGCAGGCCAATTTGCAAAGAGATTTTAAGCCGGCAGAAGAAGAAACTGTAAATAGAATTTTTTCCGACTGTGATAAGCAGACAGTTCCGCCTGTCGGAAGCAGCTATGGTCTAGAAGTAGTAATCCACGAAACAATTTTACATCAAGACTATGTGTATTTTGAAGCCGGAATACGTGGCAAGATACTTGGTTGTAAAGGAGAAGAGTTCCAAAAACTCCATAAAAAATCAAAGCCCATTATGTTTGCCACAAAAGTAAATGAGCTTGATGCAACAAACCCTGCGGTTGAAAAGAAATGTTGTCAGGAAACCGGAAAAAAGGAATGTTCCCCGTGTGACGGTGAAGAGGCTTCAAATAATCAGTCGAGTATATTTGAAAAATATATGCCATCGCCAGATGTAAAAAAACGACTTGATCAACTTTATTCATTACCTCCTATGCCTCAGGTAGCAATGCGAATTTTACAGATAAAGGATGATCCTGATGCTTCAGTAGATGATCTTGCAGCATGTGTTGAGCTTGATCCCAGTTTGGCCGCGCAGGTGGTGCGTTATGCCAGATCACCGTTTTTCGGTTTTCGCGGAGAAATTAACAATATTAGAGATGCCATACATAAAGTCCTTGGTTTTAATATGGTGACCAATATTGCTATGGGGCTGGCGTCGGGAAAATCATTTAAAAACCCTGCAGATGGCCCTTTGGGGTTAAATGTTTTTTGGAAACAGGCAACATATTCAGCCGCGATAGTGCAGGAGCTGGGCAGGGTTCTGCCAAAAGACAAAAGACCGAATCTTGGAGTGGCGTATCTGGCTGCATTGTTGCATAACTTTGGATTTCTTGTGCTTGGGCATATGTTTAAGCCGGAATTTTTTCTTCTGAATAAGATCGTAAGCGCAAATCCCGATGCTTCAGTCACTTCTCTGGAAAAGCAGGTTTTGGGTATGGGGGATGCACAGCATGTTATCAGTATGGGGCATGCTCGTCTCGGAGCATGGCTGATGTATTCATGGAAGATGCCGGATGAAGTGGTAGTAACTCTTGCAGAGCATCATAATGAAGATTATGTCGGAGTACATTCGGTATATCCGAATTTGGTATTAATCTCTGACAGGCTTATTAAAGGGCTTGGATTTGGAGATGGAAATGGAGTAGACTTGCCGCCGAAACTATTATCTCGTCTCGGGTTTGAACAGGATCAGGTAATGGAGGTCTTTGAACGGGTAATGAATGGCAGTGATAGCCTGGATACCATAGCAAAGCAGATCTCCGAATAAACTTCCATTTTTACCCGTCTTACAGGTCAATTCTAAAGAAAATCAGGAGAAAATCATGAAAGTAATCCTTCTTGGCCCCCCTGGAGCAGGTAAAGGAACTCAAGCAGAATTTATTGCAGAGAAATATACTATCCCAAAGATTTCAACCGGAGATATGCTGCGAGCAGCCGTTAAAGAAGGTACTCCATTGGGATTGGAAGCAAAAAAAATAATGGATGCAGGAGGGCTGGTTTCCGATGATATAATTCTTGGATTGATAAAAGAGAGAATAGCTGCTGATGATTGTGAAAAAGGTTTTCTTTTTGACGGATTCCCAAGAACAATTGGTCAGGCAGAGGCTCTTGTGGAAAGGCAAATAGATATCGATCATGTAGTTGAATTATCTGTTGATGACGAAGAGATTGTTTCCAGAATGAGTGGAAGAAGAGTTCATGAAGGATCAGGTAGAACATATCATATTATTTATAATCCCCCCAAAGTTGAAGGTAAAGATGATGAAACCGGGGAAGATCTGGTTATAAGGGATGATGATCAGGAGGAGACAGTAAGAAAGCGCCTTGCCGTTTACCATGAGCAAACAAGTCCTTTAATAGACTTTTACAAAGGGATGTCTGATTCCGGTAATGTTAAATATCACACTGTTGCTGGGGTAGGTACGCTCGAAGATATTCAACAGAAGATTGAAGCATTGTTAAGTGCGTAACGATTTTCGTTAGAGTCGATGGTTGTCAATATTTGGCGCTATCGGCTTTTTTGTTTTGGGCAATACTGGTTCATATATGGTTTTGAATGGTTATGGTCTTTAACTTCCTTTATTTTTAATAAGCAAACAATTATAATTCCTCAGTCTTGCAATGCACCAAAATTGCCGGACGCTGTTGTTTTACCCATTTGATTTTTGATGGAAGAGTCAAGTAAATCATAGGAACTATTTAACAGCATAACTATCTATCGGTATGGTATTTTCTGCGACTGTTTAAGGAGCGCGCAACAAAACAGTCCAGTTTAAACGGAAATTTTAATATGGAAACCTTGTTCGGGGGTTGGTATGACGGAATTGCGAATAGCGTTATTAGTGCTTGGTGTTATATTAATTGCAGTTCTCTTTTTCTGGTATAAAAAAAATCACTTTTTGAAAAGCATTTTCGATAAAAAATCTGTAGATAATTCGTTCAGAGGTCTTATTGACGATAAATATGCAGAAAATCTGTTTGTCAGTGATTTTGAGGCCGCAACGTTACCATCTGAACCTATCAGTATAGGTGATGATGCGTTTATTTCTGAAAAAGATGAAGAGAAATTTACAATATCATCAAAGGCAGATAATCCTCAGAAAATAAAGCAGGAAGAGAAAAAATTGCCTGATTCGGCAGTTAATATTAAGGAAAATCAGAAAACAGTTATCAGGCCAGCTCATAAGGATAAGCCTAATCCATTTGCAAAATATCTTGAGGAAGAGGGACGTCCTCAGAAAAAGATAGATAAAGAGGTTGTCAACAGAGTTGATGCAAAGAAAAATGACATTGCAGGAGAAAGGCAAAGGCGTGTGGAAAAACAGCAGCAAAAGGTTGTTGATAAACAGGTTCTTTCTCTTGTTGTAAAGGCAAAAGGAGAGTTGCGTTTTAAGGGCGCTGATATTGATCGGGTGATGCGTGAGAACGGACTGATTTTTGGCGGTATGAATATATATCATAAGAGTTATGGGGTAGGAGGAAATGCAGGTTTTGTTTTTAGTTTGGCGAATTTAATTGAACCTGGTTTTTTTGATAGAGCAAAAATAGATAGTTTTACTACTCCGGGGTTGGTTCTGTTTTCGCAGATTCCTTCTGAGCTTGATGCAAATTATATATTTGATCAGATGTTGATTTCAGCAAAACAGATAGCGATGAAGCTTAATGGAACTGTTCTCGATGATAAGAGAGAGCCAATAAGCAGGGGTTGGATTGACAGCAAGAGACGAGCTATCTCAACGCTTCAGAGTGCTTGACATGTTTTTTATTGTAGTGGTTTGTTAGATTAATTTATTATCAGGGGAGACATATGTCGGATATTATTTTGCCAGCAAGTAAAACTGAGGCTGAGGAACGGGCACAAGTATTGCGCTATGATATAAATGAAAGTAATTACCGTTATTATATCCTTGACGATCCTCTCATATCCGATGCAGAGTATGACAGAAAAATGCAGGAGCTTCTCTCTCTTGAGAGGACATTTCCAGAGATTATTAACTCATCTTCACCAACACAGAAAGTGGGAGCAACTCCCCTAAAAGAATTTAATGAAATTGTTCATAATGAACCGATGTTGTCGCTGGATAATATTTTTTCTGATAAAGATATTGATGGTTTTGAAAAGAAAATAAGCGAAGGTCTGCAGAAGAATGACATAAATGATCATCTGCCTTTGACATATGTTGCTGAACCGAAGCTTGATGGGCTTTCGGTAAGTATCCGCTATAAAAACGGTGTTTTTATAAAGGCGGCAACAAGGGGTGATGGTGCTCGTGGTGAAGATATTACCGAGAATGTTCGCACAATAAAAACAGTACCTCTACAGCTTCATGGTGATGGATATCCTGATGATCTTGAGGTTAGAGGTGAGGTGGTAATACGAAAAAAAGATTTTGAAAAACTTAATCAAGACAGGTTGCATCAGGGTGAAAATCTGTTTGCTAATCCTCGTAATGCCGCAGCCGGAAGTCTACGGCAACTGGATTCAAAAGTTACGGCATCCAGGCCGCTTACATTTTTTACCTTTGGGATGGCGGAAAAAGAGAGTGAGCAGTATATAACCCATTGGCAGGCATTACAGAATCTAAAGAAATGGGGCTTTTTAGTTAATTCAGAGGTAAAAAGGCTTCTGGGAGCAGAAGAGCTTAAGGCATATTGTCAAGAGCTTATTAAAAAGCGAGATGGACTTGATTATGAGATAGATGGAGTGGTCTATAAGGTTGATCAGTTAAGCTACAGAAAAATTCTCGGATTTACCTCAAGAGCGCCAAAGTGGGCTGTGGCGCATAAGTTGCCTGCAAGAGAGGAATCTACCACTATACGCACGATTATTGCTTCTGTTGGCAGAACTGGTGCTATAACTCCGGTAGCAGATCTGGAGCCTGTAAATATTGGAGGTGTAACAGTATCCAGGGCTACATTGCATAATCAGGATGAGCTTGATCGTAAAGATGTGCGGGTTGGTGATACTGTTATGGTGCGTAGGGCAGGTGATGTGATTCCTGAGGTAGTAAAGGTTGTTTTAGAGAAGAGGCCTGCAAATACAGAAAGGTGGCAGTTGCCTGATCAGTGTCCTGAATGTGGCTCTCCTACAATAAGAAAAGAAGGAGAGGCAGCAATTTATTGTAGTAGCGATGAATGTCCGGCAAAGATCAAGGGGGCCATAATTCATTTTGTTTCCAGAAATGCAATGGATATAGATGGAGTTGGTGAAAAAATGATAGAGCAAATGGTGGATGCAGGCATGATAAAGTCATCTCTTGATCTTTATCGTATATCTGCAGAGCAGTTACAGCAGCTTGAAAGAATGGGCAAAAAGTCTGCTGCCAATGCAGTTGATGCAATTGAAAAGTCAAAAAATACCACCTTTGCCAGATTTATATATGCGTTAGGTATTCCTCAGGTAGGCAGAGTAACCGCAAAACAGTTATCTGAGGAATATGGTGATATTTGCAAGCTTATGCAGGCTGAAACGGACGAGTTGACGGCGATTGCCGATATTGGCCCAATAGTCGCAGCTAATATTTATAGCTTTTTCCATGAAGCGCAGTACATGGAGATGATAAAAGGATTTATAGATTCAGGCATTGTTTGGCAGCAGCAGGAAAAACCGATAGAGAAGCAAAGTTTGAAAGGATTAAAATTTGTAATAACCGGAACACTGCAGCATTACAAGAGAGAGGAGTGCAAAGAGAAGATAGAACTGCTGGGAGGGAGGGTAAGTGGTAGTGTTTCAAAAAATACAGATTACCTTCTTTATGGGGAAAATGCCGGTTCAAAATATGACAAAGCAGTTGCACTGGGGGTTAAGCTTATTACAGAAAAAGAGTTTATAGAGGTTGCAGAGGGTAGGATGGTTCTTTAAAAAATGGATTGCCAGAACCCTTGCAATTAATGTCATTGGATATTACCTTGTAGAATGCAGCGACGGGACATCGCGATATTGCCGTCATCAGGTCAGAAAAAACAGAATAAAAATTAAGGAGTAGTTTATGCCGACAATGGCACAAAGGATGAAGTTATTAGCTCAGGATTTTTTCTCAAAAAACGACATGGGTTCCGAGCAGGAAACAAGAATCTCTCTTTTTATGCAGGCAATAAAAACAACCAACGCAGCCATTCTTGCCAAAATTGAATTTCAGCCGTTTGAGTGGGAGCCATATAAAAGTTTTCACAGGCAATATTATAAAGAGATTGAATTGTCTACTCTTCTAAATAAAGCTACGTCATGGTCAACAAATCCGTTTGTATATATGGAGGCAACACAGTTAAATCTCTCTTTGTGGCAAAAAGCAGACATCAATCAGTATCTTCAGGGATTTTTTGCTATAGATGAAAAGTTCTTTACCTATCTCGCTCTTAGTCATGCTCTTATGGCAGAAGTGCGATTTCTTCCGGTTCTTCCTCCCACACTTTCTTTGGATACACCGTTTTTATCTGCAATAAGAGAGATTGAAGAAGAGAATGGCAGGCAGATTCAGGCGCAGATTCGTCTTCTCAAGGCTATAGATGTATCTCTTACAGAAGAGCATAAGCAGGATATAGTCGCTAAACAGCAAGCTATAGTACAGAGCGTATTTTGTGAACTATTGGCTGCAGTATGTAAGCTTCCTGAAGAAGAGGTTGAAGAGCTTGCCAGGGGTGGAGCAAAGGCAAAAGGAGATTAAAGAATGGCGATATATACATACAAAACACATGAAGTTTTCTATCAGGTATTTGGAGAAGAGGGGGCTCCGGTAATAGCCTTTATCAATGGTTTGTCTATGAGAACAGCCCATTGGATGCCTATGATAGAAAACCTTTGTTCAGGAGGTTTTCGTGTGCTTGTGTATGATATGTTGGGACAGGGATCATCATCAAAACCGGTTCTTAATATGAGGTTTGATGAGAATGCAGCTGTTTTATCAGGATTAATTGAAGAGATTGGCGCAGAGCAGGCATATGTATCAGGAATATCTTACGGAGGGGTGGTTGCCATGAAATTCGCCTATCTCTATCCTGAAAAGGCCAGGGGGGTTATTCCTGTCAGTACCTTTACAGAGATGGATGGGCAGTTCAGATACAGAGCGATGAATCTTCATAAAGGGCTTACCGATGTCGGTTTTGGTTTTTATATTGATCTGCTTATGCCTCTTAACTTTACCAGTGCTTGGATTGATGAGCATAGTAATATTTTGGAGTTTACCAAAAGAATTGCTGTTGCCGGTATGGAGGTTTATGGTATTCAGAATATTATGGAGCAGCTTGCCGATTTTACATCAATTACAGAAGACATAGCCAAAATAAAATGCCCTACCTTAATCATGAACGGGGAGTACGACTGTTTTACTCCAAGGCATATGCACGACATAATCAGAAAGCAGATAAAGAATTCCAGAATGGTATTGGTGCAGAATGTTGCTCATGCCATGACGATTGAAATACCTGATCTTTGTTGTCAGGTAATTGCTCATTTTATCGAAGAGGTGGAAACGGGCACTTGGAAGGGGGATCAAGAGGTTTACATTGCCCAAGATAGTCTTGGTGCACATCCTGTGATTTTTCCATGTGTAGGTGATTATATGCGAAATCTTCCAATCGAAATATCGCTGGAAGCGTTGAAGAAAAATAAAAAATCAAAGAAGTAAAATTTAGCATGATATCCACTGCATATTCCTGATTTCTTCTTATAAAAAGTAATAATATTGCAAAAGCAATTGCCTCTGCGAATTAAATGTAATAATATAACATTTAATTTGATTTTAACACTCTATTTTAATTGGAGTAGATTAATGAGCAGAGACAGAATATCCGAGGTGGTTGTTGAAGATGACCTTCGTCTGAAGCATATGCCAATCTCCTTTTTTGCAATTGTTTTAGGTATGGTTGGTTTTACTCTGGCTGTGCAGAAGGCCGAGCATATCTACCATATTGATTATGGAATAAGCACTGTTCTTCTTTATATTACTTTGCTTATTACAGCAGTGATTTCGGTAATGTATCTCTTGAAGGGGGTATTTTACCCTAGGGAGATTCAGGCTGAATTTCATAATCCTATCAAGATCAATTTCTTTCCTATTTTTGCCAAGGTTTTTCTTATTTACAGTGTGATCTTTTTAGATCGTTCATTGATTGTTTCCAGATATTTGTGGATAGTTGGTGCCGGTTTACAGTTTCTGTTTTCAATTGTGATTGTATCTGCATGGCTTAATCGTGACCGCTTTGAGATCAAGCACCTTAATCCTGCATGGTTTATTCCGATTGTAGGGAATTTGATTGTGCCAATTGCAGGTGTTAGGCATGGTTTTTCTGAGGTTTCATGGTTCTTTTTCTCAATAGGAGTGATCTTTTGGCTGTCACTTTTTATTGTGATTCTGTACAGGGTGTTTTTTCATACCCCAATACCGGAAAAGCTGGTGCCAACCCTGTTTATACTGTTTGCTCCTCCTGCAATTGGTTTCATTTCATGGGTAAAGCTTAACGGTTTAACTGAGTTCGATGCAGTAGGACGAATAATGCTCTATTTTTCACTGTTTATGTTTGTTCTGGTATTTGCACAGGCAAAAAAGTTTTTAAATATCCGTTTTTATCTTTCCTGGTGGGCGTATACATTTCCAACTGCAGCAATATCAATTGCCTCAATGTTGGCATTTCATATGACTGGCGGTACGCATTTTAAATATCTGGCGATTGTTCAGTTGGTGATTTTGGCGGTGATAATTTTAATTCTGTTATTTAAAACAGTGGTGGAGATTATTAACCAGAGAATATGTATCTATGAGGAGGAATAAGTTCAGCATGGCTTTGGTATGTTATTACATTACAAAAAAGAATGTGCTATAACATAATCTGCTGAAGGGATATCTGATTAATTGAGTTAAATAATGATGAGTAGTGAGGCGTTTTTTCCATTCACAGTCTATTTTTATATGTGAAGGAGTTTTTGCGTTACTGCATAACTTATCTGTATAGATAATTAATTCGAGTTTCCTTGAAAATTTTACTATTTAACCGAACGAACAGGGGATAATTAATGAAAAAAAGTATTGTTGTAATTGGTGGTTCTGCTGCTGGCCCAAAGGCGGCATCTAAGGCAAGAAGAATGGATCCGAATGCGGAGATAACCATTATCCAAAAGGCCGAAAACCTGAGTATGGCCTCATGTGGTTATCCATATTTTATCGGCGGAACGTTTGATGAAGAGATTAAGTTGATATGTACACCGACAGGTGTACCGCGTGATCCTCAGTTCTTCTTTAATGTAAAGGATATTAATGCCATTGTTAGTACAGAGGTTACATCTATTGATCCGCAGGAGAAAAAAATAACTGCAAAACACACCAAGACCGGTGAGGTTATGGAGAAGAAGTATGACCAGCTGGTTATCTGCACTGGGTCAAAGCCGATAGTGCCTGGAATTCCCGGGATAGATCTGAATGGAGTAACGACTCTGCATACTATGGAAGATGCAAAATTCCTGAAAGATATTGCCAAGAATAGAAAATCCAAACATGCGGTAATTATCGGTGGTGGCCTTATTGGTATAGAAGTGGCTGAGGCGCTGACTTTGGCCGGTATTAAGATAACAGTTGTAGAAAGGCAGGATCAGATTCTTTCATTTCTGGATCTTGAGATGGCAAAACTGGTAGAAAAACACCTCAAGGCAAAGGGTGGAAATATCTACACCGGAGCATCAGTAGAGAAGATTACAGGAAAGAATGGTCAGGTTGCTGGGGTTGAGTTAAGTGATTCTACCAAGATCAAATGTGATCTGGTTGTCTCGTCAATTGGTGTTAGGCCAAATTCTGATCTGGCAGCAGATGCAGGTCTTGAGATTGGTGAAACCGGAGGCATTGCTGTAAATGAATATATGCAGACCAGTGATGAGAGTATTTATGCAGCCGGAGATTGTGTAGAGGTTAAGAGCCTGGTTACAGGCAAGAAAATGTTATGGCCAATGGGTGATGCGGCTAACCTGCAGGGCAGAGTAATTGGTCAGAATCTTGCTCTTGGAAACAAAGTGGAATACAAGGGAGTGGTTTCTACCGGAATTTGTAAGGTGTTTGACTTTGTTGCAGGAAGTACAGGTATTTCCGAGGGACAGGCAGAAAGAGATGGAATAGAGGTTGTATCTACCATACATGCTGCACCTGATCGTCCGGGATTCATGGGAGCGCTGCCGATAGTTATGAAAATGATTGCTGAGAAAAACACAGGCAAAATAATCGGAGTACAGGCTGTCGGTATGGGAGATGTTTCCAAAAGAATTGCAGAGGCAGCTGTGGCCTTGCATGCAGGAATGACAGTTGATGATCTGTTAACTTTAGATTTGCCATATGCACCACCATTTTCTGCAGCGATTGATAACTTTATTACCTGTGCTCATGTGCTTGATAACAAGATCAAAGGTTATATGAAGGGTATCAATCCGAAAGAGGTTAAGGCAAAATTTGATAGTGGCGAAGATTTTTGTTTTCTGGATGTTCGCGGGCCGGACGAGCTTGAAGAGATGCGTTTCGGTAAAGGTGAGCTTAATTTGCCATTAGGTGCTTTAAGGGCCAATACAGACAAGCTTCCGGAAGATAAAAATGCTGAAATTATTGCTTTCTGTAAAATATCTCTTCGTGGATATGAGGCGCAGTTATATCTCGAATCTATAGGCTATACTAATGTCAAAGTGTTGGAAGGTGGTATTGTTGCCTGGCCTTATGACAGAGAGAAATAGTAGAGGTTTCCCTAAGGCAGATGATGTTTTTTTGATCTGAACAAAAGGGGTAATGACATTCAGCACAAAAAGCGCCTGAGAGGGCGTTTTTTGTGGGGTTGTAAAATTAATCAACATTAAGGTGGTACTTATGAAATACGAATACGACTTAATAACCATTGGGCTTGGGCCTGCAGGAATGGCAGTTTCAATAATGGGAGCAGAAATGGGTTTAAAGGTTTGTGCTATTGAAAAGCATAAGCTTGGAGGTGAGTGCATGAATGTCGGTTGCATTCCAAGTAAGTCGTTATTGCGTATGGGTAAGGCCAGGCATGTATTTGCCAAACTGGGTGAGATGGAGCTTTCCGGAGCAGAAGAACCGCAGGTACTGAAACCATTTGAAAAGATACAAGGGTATCTGAAATACATTAACGAAGCCAAAACAGTATCCATGTTTGATAAGGTGGATCTGATTCTGGCAGAAGGCGAAGCCGGTTTTGTTGATGCCAACACTGTACAGGTGGGCGAACGAAAAGTTACTGCTAAAAGAATTTTTATCGCAGTGGGAACAAGACCTGCGATCCCTCCTATAAAGGGGATAGATAAGATAGATGTTGTTACCAATGAGAATATGTTTCATCTGGAAGAGGTTCCAAAAAGCATGGTGATTATCGGCGGTGGAGCAATCGGAACAGAGATGGCACAGGCGTTTAGTCGGCTTGGCACGGAAGTATCGCTTATTCATATGGATAAACATTTGGTTCCGGGGGCAGATCAGGAGAGTGGTGATCTGTTGGAGCAGACCTTTTCAGAAGAGGGTATCAAAGTTTATAACGGTAAAGGTGTCGAAAGTGTAGAGGAAAAGGACGGCATAATAACCCTGAAGAGCACCGATGGAGATATTTTACAGGGTGAAAAACTACTTGTGGCTGCAGGTAGAAAACCGGATTTTACATCACTTAAATTGGAAAGAGCAGGAATCCGGACCACTGAAAAAGGCTTTATAAAGGTAAACAACTATCTGCAGACAACAACTCCGAATATCTACGGGGTTGGTGATTGTAATGGTCATTTTCTATTATCGCATGCAGCCATGCACCAAGGAATGATAGCTATTATGAATAGCATGATGTTCTGGCCAATGAAACGGAACTTTAAAAAATATGTAGTGCCGTGGACGGTATTTACCGATCCGCAGATATCTCATGTTGGTATGACAGAAAAGCAGTTGCAGGAAAAAGGTGAAAAATACGAAGTGATTAAGATGAACTATGGTGATTACGGCGCTGCAATTGCAGAAAATGTTACCAAAGGTTTTCTTAAGGCATATGTGAGTAAAACCGGAAAGATTTATGGTGCGCTTATTGTTGGAGAAGGCTCCGGTGAGATGATAAATGAGTGGGGGCTGGCAATACAGAATAAATTGCGTATGCACAATATTATGTTTTTGCAGCACTCATTCCCGACGATGGGGTTTCTCACCAAAAGGTCATCTGAGGTATGGATGATGAATCGTATGAAATCACCGTTCCTTAAAAAGATGTGTAAGGTTATGTTTTAATAAATGGCAGTTACGCAGAATTATTTACAGTGTTTACAGGGAAATCGACGTTTATTGCCGCTTTTTTATTGGAGTTATAGTTTAAATGATTTGAAATATAAGGGCATTAAGCTGGATCTTCTTGTGCACTGTTCATCTCTTCATAAGATATTACAACATTGCGACCACTTTTTTTGGCCGCATAAAGAGCCTTGTCAGCTTTGCTTAACAGTGTTTCAACAGAATCTTTTTCATTCCATTGGGCGCATCCGAAGCTGGCTGTTACGAAAAAATTGTTTTCGTCTATAGTTATCGGATTATCTGCAATGCCTTTTCTTACCCTTTCTGCAACACCTACAGCTGATTCAATATTACACTGAGGTAGGATTAATACAAATTCTTCGCCACCATAGCGACAGGCTATATCCATTTCTCTGGCATATTTCACTAATCTGTCGGCTATTTCTTCAAGGCAATAATTTCCCATTACATGGCCGTTTTTATCATTAAAGTTTTTAAAATGGTCAATATCGCAAATTATGATTGATAGTGGATAGTTGTTATAGCGGTCAAGTTCGGAGGTACGCCTTTTCAGCATCTCTATAAGTGCTCCGAAGTTATACAGCTTGGTTAAGGAGTCATGGCGCGACAGATGGTCAAGTTCCGCGATTTTATTTGTCAGGCTTTTATTAAGATTGTTAATTTCATGCTGTTGTTCTTCCAGTTCTTTTCTTTGAGATTCAAGAGTGGTGTAAAGCTGAGCATTAACAATAGATGATCCAATAAATCCGCATATCAAGTCAGCCATTTTTAGCTCATTGGCATTAAGGTCAACAACTTCGTTGAATGTAATAAGGGCCATTACGCCAATAGGTTTTCCATGATGTCTTATCGGAACTTGTAAAATGCTTCTCATGCTAACAACCTCCATGCTGGCTTTATCTGTTTCAGACATGGGGAGGTGTTGTAGTTGTTGCACATCCGGAATATAAAAGCGGGCATTTTGAACAAAGCATGTGGGGGTCGCTCCCTCTTTGGGGTCGGGGCGGTGCTTTATCGGAAAGAAAAAACTGTCATATTTCATCTTCATGGCAGAATATTTTTCATCAATAATGGCTGTTTGTTCAACAGATAAAACATTATTTTCGTCATCATATAATACTAATGCCGCCAGATTAAACTTCATTATTTCCAGTATTTTGTGAGAAATTACATCGTAAATTTGCTCAGTCGAGTCAAGCTGGTTTAGTTTTGTAATAAGTTCAAGAAACTGTTCTCTTTCTCGAAGAGATTGGGCAACCAAGTGTTCTCTTGATCTTAGAAGAGTCATTTGGTGAGAGTTGCTTAGGGTATTTGTTAATATTTTGCTTTCAGAAATAAGCAGATCAACCTTTTCTCTTTTGATTTTTGTTTTGCAGTTAAAAGCAGTAATTACACCAAAGGAATTATCATGATCTTTGATTAATGGAATACATACCATTTCAAGCATATCCCAACGATCAAAGCGTAGTTGAGTGGTTGAGTCATAAAGAGAAATGCTGTCTTTATCAGTATATATAATCCTTTTTTTACCCCAGCTATGGATAATTGGATCATTTACAATTGTTTTGAATTCAAAATCTTTATAGATTGATTCGACGCCTTCATAACCATTGGGTAGCTTAATGCTTTTGCATATTAGCGCGGATTGCTTTTCATCATATAAAGAAATCAACCAAGCATCGAAAATATCTGCATTTGCTATATGATCACTGAAGACCTGACAGACAACCTTTAAATCCAGAGTTGTAGTTACACGTTCAAGTAAAGATGATTCTTTGTTATGTGAAGTTACCATGGAATCTGAAAGATTCATTATTATTATCCTGATATGTAAGTAATAAATAAAAATCAACCCACATACTGATTATAGTACAGGAAAAAGATAGTCGCACAATATTATCTCTTCAGCGTTATATTATTTAAGCTGCTATTTTTTACACGGAAATACTTAATATGGGATAATCACTTTTTTCTTAACGGCTCAGGGAACAAAATGGCTCTGCTTACAGTAAAAGATCTATCAATCGCCTTTGGTCACCGTCAGCTTCTTGATGGCGTTTCGTTTTCAATAGACAAGAATGAGAGAGTTGCCCTTATTGGTCGTAACGGCGAGGGGAAGTCGACCCTGATGAAGATCCTCAGCGGTACTGTTGCTGCAGATTCAGGCGATATTATCAGTCAGGATGCAATCAAGATCAGTTATCTTGATCAAAGCGCAAAGATGCAGACAGAGAATACCGTTTTTGAAGAGGTTATAAGTGGTGTAGGCGGATTGAGCACTCTGCTTGTCGAATATAACAGGTTAATACATAGTGATATGCACAACGGTGCCAATATCAGAGAACTTGAGAGAGTGCAGCATGAGCTTGAGGCCAGGGACGGCTGGCAATTAAATAATCGTGTTGAGACGATTTTGCAAAAACTGGAGCTTAATGCAGATGCTGAATTATCTTCACTTTCAGGTGGCTGGTTGCGTCGTGTCTATCTGGCTAAGGCTCTGGTTCTGGAGCCCGATATTCTCCTGCTTGATGAGCCGACAAATCACCTTGATGTAGAGGCTATCGAGTGGCTTGAGGGTGTTATTGCAGATTTCTCAGGCAGTGTCTTTTTTATCACTCATGACCGCGCCTTTATGCAGAAGATTGCTACCAGAATTCTGGAGCTGGATAGGGGGGCTATAACTTCTTGGCCGGGAGACTACCAGAATTTTTTAAGAAGAAAAGATGAGCAGCTCAATGCTGAAGCCAAGGAGAATGAGCGTTTTGATAAAAAATTATCACAGGAAGAGGTATGGATAAGGCAGGGGATAAAGGCGCGTCGCACCAGAAACGAAGGCAGGGTGCGGGCGTTGCAGCAGATGCGTCTTGAGCGCAGTCAGCGCAAAGAGCGTCAGGGTAAAGTGGATTTTACTTTAGAGGAAGGAGAAACCAGTGGCAAGCGTATTATTGCAGCAAGAAAACTCCACTTTTCCTGGGAAGATAAAAAGATAGCGGAAGATTTGAGCCTGACAATATTGCGGGGTGATAAGATCGCAATAACCGGCGCTAACGGCTGCGGTAAATCAACCCTAATAAACCTGCTTCTGAAAAAAATCGAACCGGATAGCGGTACAGTAAAGCATGGTACAAAGCTGGAGCTGGCATATTTTGATCAGTTACGAGAGAGTCTTGATCCGGAAAAGACCGTTGCAGACAACGTTTGTGACGGCAGCGATTTTGTAGAAATTGGCGGGAAGCGTAAACACATCATAGGCTATCTTGGAGATTTTCTGTTTCCGCCTGAAAAGGCGCATACGCCGGTTAAGGCACTGTCCGGTGGGGAGTCAAACAGACTGCTGCTGGCGCGCCTGTTTTCCAAGCCTGCAAATTTTATCATCCTCGATGAGCCGACCAATGATCTGGATATAGAGTCTCTGGAGTTGCTGGAAGAGATACTGGCGGACTTTAAAGGTACGGTAATAGTAGTTAGCCATGATCGCGCCTTTGTAAACAACGTTGTTACTACAACCCTCCATTTTCATGGCGATGGCAGAATCATTGAATATGCCGGAGGCTATGATGCGGTTGCCGAGGCGAAACTAAGAGAGCAGCAGGAACTGAAAGAGAAGCATCAGGAAGAGGCTCCTAAGGCGGAGACTAAAAAAACAACCAGAAATAACAGCAATAAAAAGCTTGGGTATATGGAAAAAAGGGAGCTGGAGCAACTGC
>QZLD01000256.1 GCA_004796385.1 Gammaproteobacteria bacterium
ATAAGAAACCACATAATGAAGAGATGTTTTAATAGTACCCAATTTGGGTACCATCACCCCCAAATTGGGTCTTTTCAATGTTTTATTGCACAAGAATCAAAATTAGGATCTTCAGAAGAATTTGTAGATTTCAAATATCTTTCATTGCAGAATCACTCCCCCTCAACCACATTCCTCATAACGCGAAACTGCCTGGCAATATTTATGAAACTCTTTTTCATACCGCAATAGCTCTTCGTCGTAACCACTTTGGCAATTCTCCTTTAATTTTGCCTCAAGATTTCTTGCCGCCTCGGACAGTAACTCACCACCAACATTTGCAGATAATCCTTTAATAGTATGAATGGTTCTGAGTTTTAACTCGTCATCACTACTTTCCATAACCTTTTCCATACTCTCTGCACCATCATAAAATTTCAAGATAAAGTCATTGGTTATCTTTTTAAACAGTTTTTCATTACCACCAAATTTTTTCATGGCAGACGAAACGTTAAGCACCTGCACCCTATCATCCGCTACTTCTGCTTCAATCACAGCTTTTTTATCAGAAGACTCTATAGCTTTACCATCTTCCTCTCCCAACCAATGTTTTACTTTTTGTGTAAGTTCCTCAAAATCTATAGGCTTACCGATAAAATCATTCATTCCACAGGCAAAACACTCCTCTCTAACCTCTTTACGGTTATTGGCTGTAAGAGCAATAATCGGAGTTTCATCACCACCATCACGAATTATCTTGCTGGCCTCGTAACCGTTCATATCCGGCATCTGAATATCCATTAAAACGAGATCAAAACTATCTGCTGTAATTTTTTCAACCGCCTCTTTACCGTTAGCTGCACATATAATATCTATATCGGTAAAACGAAACATCTCTTTTATAAGATCTTGATTTATAACATTATCCTCAACCAAAAGTATGCTTTTACCTACATAATCACCAAAATCCGGCATCTCCTGTTTCTGATGAATATTTTTAGACAAATAAGCTGAATCACACTCAAAAACATCAATCAACGCGTTTAAAAGAGTTGTCCCTTTAACCGGTTTTCTCAAATAAGCATTAAACCCAACTCCTTTTTCTCTTTTTGTTAGCTCTTCATACGGCCTGTTTGCCAAAAGTACTATCTTGATACCCTTTGTTTCCGACTCTTCCCGCAATTCTGTTATAAATTCAAAACCACAGACATCGCCAATATTGTAATCCATTATCAACACATCAATCTCTTCCGCTTCACCAAGAGATATCAGTTTCTGCAATGCCATCTCTGCCGATGATGCCTCTCTGCACTTTACTCCCACCTCATCAAGAATGGTCTTTATATGGTTCCTGAGCGTTTCATTCTCATCAAGAACCAATGCCTGTTTAGAAAGCAATTCCGGCGGCAACTCCTGCTGCTGATGCTCTTTATCCGGATCAATTTGCATGGGAATTACAAATGTAAAAACACTTCCCTTTCCCTCTACGCTATTAACATATATATCTCCGGAAAATGCCTTGACAATATTTTTACTAATTGCCAAGCCAAGACCTGTTCCTCCATACTTTCTGGTTGTCGATTCATCCGCCTGAGTAAATGATTCGAAAAGAAGTTCGATTTTGCCATCAGGAATACCTATACCGGAATCCTTTACATCAAATCTGAGCATAACCACATCATCACCTACAGATTCGGTAGAAACAATCACCTCTACCTGTCCATGAGCTGTAAATTTGTAAGCATTATTAATCAGATTAATTAACACCTGTGACAACCTGAAGTGATCACCAATCAAGTATCGGGGCACATCTTTATTACAATGCAGAATAAGTTCCACTCCCTTCTGTGAGAACTGTGCAGAAAACATCTCTCCTGTGTGATCAATTATTTTTATCAAATCAAACGGCGTCTTTTCCAAAATCATCATGCCGGCTTCAAGCTTTGAATAATCGAGAATATCGTTAATTATCTTTAGCAGTGACTGTGATGAGAGCTTGATCTTCTCGATAAAGCCACGCTGCCTTTGCGAAAGACCTGAAGACCTATCCAGCAAATTAGTAAAGCCGACAACAGCATTCATGGGAGTTCTGATTTCATGGCTCATATTCGCCAGAAAGTCGCTTTTCGATTGCGCTGAAATTATTGCCGCTTCGCGCTGCTGTTCCAATAATAAACGCTCTTTTCTATGTGATATATCTATTAGTGAACCATCCACATATAGCGGCTTACCATCCCCCCCCCTAATTAATCTGGATGAATTTTCTCCCAAACAACCACTACCATCCTTTCGGTAAAATTCAACCTCAAACTCTCTTACATAACCATTTTTTAGCAGCAACCGCAGATAGCGCATGTGATCAAGTCTGTTTACATAAAAATTAGAGCTAATAACAATAATATTATCCATTAAATCTTCTACAGAATCATACCCAAGTATTTTGGCAAATGACCTGTTGGCGCTTAAAATTCTGCCATTAAGATCACACTGATAAAGCCCCTCAACTGCATTTTCAAAAACAGAACGGTACTTTTCCAGTTTATCCTGTGCATCCCCCTGACTATATTTTAGATCTTTATAGCGGGAATCAGCCTGTTTAAATAGGTAATATCCGGAAAAAAGAATATGAATAACCGGCAGAAAACAAAAATAATCAACATGTGAGCCATTACTAATGCCGACTATTTGCAAAGATATACCGGCAAGATATAAAGCCATAAAGATTGCAGCACCTGTCAAAGAGTAGCGTCTATGCATCTTCTGAAACACTACTGCCAAAATAACAACAAATACCACTGTCACTATTAACATTAGTGCCAACATAATCTGTAATACGAAACTGTTTGTCGCAAATTGTATTATAGATACCAAAACAAAGGTCAACTGCATAAACGGTTTAACCTTCTTATTAATAGAGGTTTCTCTTATTTCCTTCACGGCATTAAAGAAGAACTGCAACAACCAGAAACCACACAAACCACCCCAAAAAAGAGATGCCCGCTCTCCCCACCACACTGAATCAGGCCAGAAATATCTTAATCCATTACCATCAATAGCTGCCTGAAAAAATACTAAAGCTAATAAAAATTGCAGATAGAAAAAGAATATTTTGGCACGATTAAGCAAATAAGCAACAAGACAGGAGGATATAGCCAAAAGCAAAACCCCGTAAAACGCCCCGTGAATAATACTGTTGTTCATAACTGCATCAATATGCTCGTCTATTGAAAGCAGTTTTACAGAAAGAGTTATTCTGCCAACAGGCTGAACATTCAGGTAATAGATTGCATCCTGCTCTACAATCGTATCAACCTCCATAACCAGCGGCTGAGCAGCTTCAGATGATTCAAGCAACTGTGGTTTGGCTTCAGTTCCTGGATTATGTCTAAACAGACGGGCTTTTTTAACCAGTGAATCACTGATTTTAAGATACTGTCTGCCACTGCTGTTTTGCGAACCTGCAATCTTAAAACGTAACCATAGAGATACTTTATCTTCAGGTGTAATAAATACATTACTATCAACCACTGTCTGCCAATCCGATCTCGTGAAAATAGCTTGAGGATCTTTCCCGGAAGATTCAGCGGTCAGATACTGTAGTTCCGATATATGAGTACGATTTACAAAGGCCGCAGCGCATCCCGAAAAAAGCCAAAAGATAACCACCGATATAAATCCGGTAATTATCTTCATAAGACCACCTCTATTATGGATCACTGTTTTTTCCGCCAACGCACGGATCAATGCGTACCAATGGAGTCAGAGTCGTTGATTTTGCCGTTGGTTAAAATCAATCAAGATCAACGATTCCGACCCCATTGATCGACCACTAATCCATTCTTCAATTAAAACAACACATACTCATTAAATATTAGTTTATTCAATGCCTATTACCAGTTTCTACAACAAGTAAGATAGAATAAGCCTTTAAAATTTATGAATATGTGAACAGCTCCATAATGAATCAAATATATTTTTACAAAGTGGCAATTCCGGCAAGGGTTTATAACCTCTTTGACTATCTGCTACCGGAAGATATTTCCGCTAAACTTGAATCTCCTCTGAAAACAGGAGTAAGGGTAAAGGTTCCTTTTGGCACTCGCACACAAATTGGGGTAATTATCAGCCATAGCACTGAAAGTGATTTTGAAAAAAACAAAATCAGAAAGATTACAGAAGTGCTTGATGACTCACCACTGCCATCAACCGACTGCATAAAACTGGCTGACTGGGCAATAAAATACTATTGTGGTTTTCCGGGAGAGATTGTTTCACTCTGTTTTCCGGCGCTACTGAGGCAGGGTAAACAGGCAAAATATAACGGGCAAAAGCAGTGGCGGATTTTCAAAGACAGCGCCATCAGCAAAAACGCAAAAGCTCAGCAGAGAATAATCTCAGTAATAAAAGAAAATAACGGGGTTCTGTGCGAGAAAAGCATACCTGAACCAATCCAAAACAATCGTAATGCCATTAAAAAACTGGTTGATAACGGCATCCTGACAGAAAAGATCATCCCATCATTCATTAAGGATCAGGAGCTTATACCGAATACCTTCACACCAAACGATTACCAACAACAGGCAATTGGCAATGTAGTCGATAGTTTCGGTTCATTCTCAACCAACTTACTCTATGGCGTTACCGGCAGCGGTAAAACTGAGGTATTTATCCAGCTTGCTCAAAAAGTGATTGAGAACAGACAACAGGTATTAATACTTGTACCGGAGATAGGGCTGACGCCTCAGATAGTAAAAAGATTTCGCGAGAGGTTCAGCGTTCCTGTGGCAACCATCCACTCGGCAATGAATGATTCAGAAAGACTTGATTCATGGCTTGGTGCAAAGACCGGTGATGCTTCAATAATAATCGGCACCCGCTCAGCACTGTTTGTCCCATTAAAAAACCCCGGTTTGATAATTATTGATGAGGAGCACGATCAATCTTTCAAACAACAGGATGGACTACGCTACTCAGCCCGCGACAGCGCCATTGTTCGCGCACAGATTAATAACCTGCCAATCGTCCTTGCCTCTGCCACACCATCACTGGAATCATATTTCAATGCCATTCATAAACGCTTTAATCTTCTAAAACTACCTAACCGCGCAGGAAAGGCAAACAAGCCGAAATTCTCTGTAATCGACATGAGAAGCCAGAATAGTTATAGCGGCTTATCTAACAAACTTATAAGTACAATAAAAAAGCACCTTGCTGGCAACAATCAAGTTCTACTATTTCTCAACCGGCGCGGCTATGCACCTGTTCTTATGTGCGGCAAATGCAACTGGACATCTGCCTGCAAGCGGTGCGACGTCAATAAAACTTACCATCATGCAGATAACGTTTTGCGTTGCCATCACTGCGGTCATGAAGAGAGAGTTCCGGTTCAATGCCCAAGCTGCGGCAGCAAAAAGGATATTTTTCCGCTCGGCAAAGGTACAGAGCGCATTGAAGAGTCGCTAAGATCGCTATTTAACGGCTACAGCCAGATTCGAATCGACCGCGACTCTACCAGCAGGAAAGGCAGTTTTGAAGATATCATCAAAAAAATCGATGCCAGAGAGTATCAAATCATCCTCGGCACACAGATGCTGGCAAAAGGCCACCACTTTGAAGGCGTAACTCTGGTGGCAATAATAGATGCCGACTCAGGGCTTTTCAGTAGTGACTTTCGCGCTCTGGAAAAACTTGGACAGATGCTGATTCAGGTTGGAGGTCGCTCAGGCAGAGGAGATAAAAAAGGAGAGGTCGTAATCCAGACCAGAAGCCCGGACCACCCGGCTCTTACAACATTGATAAACTACGGCTACGAAAAATTCTGCAAAGAACAACTACGGGAACGCAAAGAGATAAACCTACCTCCTCACAACGCACTGGCACTACTGCGAGCTGAATCCATGGATAGAAAAAACTGCGATGAATTTCTGCTGCAAATAAAAGATCTTGCAGAAAAAGTCGGCTTAAAAAACAACATTGAACTTTATGGCCCCATAGCCAATATAATAACTAAAAAGAGAGGTTTTTATGGAGCCCACCTGGTAATTCAGGCTCAGAATCGCCCACAACTACAAAAGGCTCTGGAGCAACTATTCCCTCAGATAACAAACCTGAAAAATAGCAAAGTCCGCTGGGTTATGGATGTTGATCCACAGGATGTTGTTTAAGAAGCTCACCCCTGCCAACAGCAACAACACTACCACCAACCTCAATAACATCACCACTTACACGAATATGAAGAGTGCTTCTGCGCCCCATTTTCACCCCCTGCTCACAAATAAAACTGGTACTAGCCGACTCAGAAAGGAGGTTATGTTTAAGCATATAAACAGCAAGCGGGCCTGCTGAACTTCCGGTAGCAGGATCTTCGCTTATTCCATATTCAGGGGCAAACATTCTGGCGTATGCTCCATTTGGTGCTGCGGTAAAAACGAAAACACAGAAAGGTTCCGAACGATCCCTCCTCAAAATTGATGAACCTTGCAGATCAAGTTTGGCGCGATCAACTGCATCCGTGCCCCTTAGTGCTACAAACAGGGTAGGATTGCCTGCACTTAATAGCTGAGGCTCAATATCCAGCAAATCATCAGACTCAAGTCCGAGAACCTCTGTACAAATCTCTCTTTCAAAGGTATTTCCGTGCTCTATTTCCGGTGTCTCCAACCATATCAGCGGATTCTCTCCACTATCCACCTTTACAGGAACAGCCCCGACATTTTCCTCTAATAGAAAACAGTTATTATCAGATTTAACAACGCCATGTTTCAACAGAACATACGCCGTTCCAATTGTCGGATG